>NZ_LLKN01000002.1:1925292-2246174 GCF_002900095.1 Salegentibacter mishustinae
TAGTTCCAAGTCCACCGGAGGTGACATTACTTCTGGTTTGATTGAATTTTGAATAACGACAGGCCACCATTTGATGCTGACCAACATCTGAAACAATTACAGCGTTTCCTTTAGAACATTTATTGATCTCGTCAATAACTTCAGCCATTCCAATTTTACCGCGCTCAGCATTCAAATCATTCTTAATGATCTTATCAAACTCTATTTGATGATGATCTTTAAATTTTTGATGCCAGGCTTCGTGCTTATTTGGTTTTAAAAGTTCTAATAAAACTTGAAGCGTTTCTTTTACATTTCCAAGAACCGGAATATCAGCATAAACGTTTTTATTAATTTCAGCCGGATCTATTTCAAAATGGATCACTTTTGCTTGTTTGGCATATTTCTCCAAATTTCCGGTTACCCGGTCGTCAAAACGCATCCCAATCGCAATTAATACATCGCATTCATTGGTTAAGACATTAGGACCGTAATTGCCATGCATTCCTACCATTCCTACATTTAAAGGATGATCGGTAGGCATTGCTGAAAGTCCTAAAATAGTCCAGGCAGCTGGTACGCCCGATTTTTCTACAACCTGTTTAAAAAGCTCTTCGGCGCCACCTAAAATTACTCCCTGCCCAAAAACGATCATAGGTTTTTTAGCATTGTTGATCGCTTCGGCCGCCTTTTCTACCTGGTTTAAGTCAACTTTTGGGGTGGGCTTATAACTTCTAATGCCAGAGCATTTTTTATAATTGAATTCCAATGAAGCAAACTGCGCATCTTTGGTAATATCTATTAAAACCGGTCCCGGTCTACCGGAGCGGGCGATAAAAAAAGCTTTTGCTAAGATTTCCGGAATTTCTTCAGCCCTGGTAATTTGGTAATTCCACTTAGTAATAGGCGTTGAAATACCAATAATATCGGTTTCCTGAAAAGCATCACTTCCCAGTAAATGCGAACCTACCTGCCCGGTGATACACACCATGGGCGTAGAATCTATTTGTGCATCGGCAATCCCTGTTACCAAATTCGTGGCTCCAGGACCCGATGTTGCCATCGCTACCCCTACTTTTCCACTAACTCTAGCATAACCCTGTGCGGCGTGGGTTGCACCCTGTTCGTGACGGGTGAGGACGTGGTGAATTTGTTTCTGATATTTATACAATTCATCATAAACGGGCATAATTGCTCCGCCGGGATAGCCGTAAAGCGTATCCACTCCTTCCTCAAGCAAACATTTTATCACTGCTTCAGCTCCTGAAACCGTGGTTGCTTTTGGGGAAGCCGTTTTTTCGAAACTAGCTGTTTTAACTTCCATAATTCACCTTATTAAAATTCGTCGGTAACACAACCTTGTGAGGCCGAAGAAACCGTTCTTGCATATTTGTAAAGCACACCCTTATTAAATTTTAAAGCGGGGGCTTTCCAGTTTTCTTTTCTTTTCTTTATTTCTTCTGCTGAAAGCGCAACTTCAATTTTATTGGTTTCAGCGTTTATGGTAATCTGATCTCCATCTTTTAGGAATGCCAGCAAACCACCTTCCTGGGCTTCCGGGGTAATATGCCCGACGACAAAACCGTGTGTTCCTCCAGAAAACCTCCCGTCAGTAATTAAAGCCACATCTTTACCGAGCTTTGCTCCCATTATTGCTGAAGTAGGCTTCAACATTTCCGGCATTCCGGGACCGCCTTTTGGCCCTTCATACCGAATGACGACGACGTCACCCTTTTTTACTTTTCCTTCTGAAATCCCGTCATTAGCATCATATTCGCTATTAAAAACTTTAGCTGTTCCGGTGAATTCTAAACCTTCCTTCCCGGTTATTTTCGCTACCGATCCGCCTTCAGCTAGATTTCCGTAAAGAATTCTAATATGACCTGTTTTCTTGATCGGGTTATCTAAAGGCCTAAATACATCCTGGCCTTCTTCCATATCGGGAACATCTGCCAGATTCTCGGCCAAGGTCTTTCCGGTTACTGTAAGGCAATCACCATGGAGCATATCGTTTTTCAACATATATTTTAGAACCGCTGGAATTCCGCCAATTCTATGTACATCTTCCATCGCATATTTTCCGCTTGGTTTTAGATCTGCTAAAAAAGGCGTACTGTCACATATTTTTTCAAAATCTGTTAAGCTAAAATCAACCTCAGCCGATTTCGCTATGGCCAAAAAGTGCAATACGGCATTGGTAGAACCACCGAGAACCGTAAGTAATCGAATCGCATTTTCTAGCGATTTACGATTCACAATATCACGAGGCTTTATATCTTTTTCAATTAGCAAGCGCACTGCTTTTCCGGCTTCCTCACTTTCAGTTTTCTTTTCCTCACCTACCGCAGGGTTTGAAGAATTATAAGGCAAAGCCATCCCCAAAGCTTCAATTGCAGAAGCCATAGTGTTCGCGGTATACATCCCGCCGCAGGCACCTGCACCAGGACAGGCTTTTTCAATAATACTATCGTATTCCTCTTTGTCAATATCTCCGGCAGTTTTTGCACCCCAGGCTTCAAAAGCCGAAACCACATCCAGTTTTTTACCCTTATGACATCCGGAAGCAATTGTGCCTCCATAAACCAGAATTGCCGGACGGTTAATTCTTAGCATTGCCATAAGCGCACCGGGCATATTTTTATCGCATCCTACTACGGTGATCAACGCATCATAAGACATCGCGTGAATTACCGTTTCCATAGAATCGGCAATAATATCACGGGATGGCAGCGAATAACGCATTCCAGGAGTTCCCATAGAAATACCATCGCTAACGCCAATGGTATTAAAAATTAAACCGACAAGTTCATTCTCGTTAGCGCCTTTTTTAACCAATTTTGCCAAATCGTTAAGGTGCATATTACAAGGATTGCCCTCGTAACCTGTACTGGCAATACCCACAAATGGTTTTTTAAAATCTTCTTTGGTTAAACCTATGGCGTGCAACATTGCCTGTGATGCCGGTTGCGAATCGCTTTGTGTTAAAACTTTACTGAATTTATTATGCATTACTTATTCTTCTTCGTGTGATTTAAAGATTAAAAGTAAGCCGATAAGAATTCAACAGGTAAGTTCCTGTATAGAAAGCACTACTTTCGGAACAAAAACTATTAACTTAAATGACTGTTCTACAGTATTTTAAATGTGTTTTGATTACGATACCTGAAAAGGCATTTTGAAGAAGAAAAATTATAGCAAGAAAAAGCCCGAAATTGGTGGAATTTCGGGCTTTTGAAAAATTCTTAATTTCTTGAGGTAATTTTTGTTTTTTGACTGTTTTAAGCTGAGTTTCTAATAATTTGATAATTATACAGGATTCATGAAATATTGCACATTTTAGAAAAGATTGCCACGGCCTGCAGCCTCGCAATGACACTTAATTACTGAAACCTACTTTTTCTTCTTCAAAGAATACAAATCTTTCCTTCTATCTTTCATATTTCTTACACTTCCAAAGGCGTGAAGTTCTTTTAAGAGGTCTAAATCAACATCTACCAATAAGGTACTCTCCGTATTAGGAGTAGCTTCAGCCTTTATTCCGTTTACGGGAAACGCGAAGTCTGATGGCGTTAATACCGCGCTTTGGGCATACTGGATATCCATATTATTCACTTTAGGTAAATTCCCTACAGATCCTGCAATAGCCACATAACATTCATTTTCTACCGCCCTGGCCTGTGCGCATATTTTAACGCGAGAATAGCCATTTTGGGTATCAGTCATAAACGGAACAAACAAAATATTCATTCCTTCTTCGGCAAGAATTCGGCTTACTTCAGGGAATTCTACATCATAACAAACAAGCACTCCTATTTTTCCGCAGTCGGTATCAAAGGTTTCGAGTTTGCTACCGCCCTTCATTCCCCAGGCCGATTCTTCAGCCGGAGTGATATGTAATTTTTCGTAGCGTTCGTAACTTCCGTCACGTCTACATAAAAAGCCCACATTATACATATGTTCGCCGATAACCATAGGCATACTTCCGGTGATGATATTTATATTATAATTCACTGCGAATTGTTGGAAGGTTTCCAGTAAACGTTCGGTATAGGTAGAAAGTCCGCGGATGGCTTCAGGTTCCGTAAGCTCATTGAATTCGGCCATTAGTGGCGCGTTGAACAATTCAGGAAAAAGGATAAAATCACTCTGGTAATCACTTACCGCATCTACAAAGAATTCAATTTGTGAAACAAGCGCATCATAATCTTTAAAAAGTCGCATTTGCCATTGCACTAAACCAAGTCGAACCACGGTTTTAGGCGTATCGATCAATTTGGTGGTTTTAGTGTAGTAAATATTATTCCACTCCATTAAAACCGCGTATTCCTTGCTTTCAGCATCGCCGGGCAAATAGCCTTTAATCACTTTTTTTACGTGAAAATCGTTAGAAAGCTGAAAAGACAAAACAGGATCATGAATTTCCTGAAGTTTTACTTTTTCAATATATTTTTTAGGCGTGAGTTCTTTAGAATATGTCGCGTAATTAGGAATACGTCCACCAAAAACAATAGATTTTAGATTAAGCTGCTCACAAACCTCTTTTCGGGCTTCGTATAAACGTCTTCCCAGGCGCATTCCGCGATAATCTGGATGAATAAAAACATCTATTCCGTATAGAATATCGCCGTTCTTAGTGTGGGTAGAAAAGTTTTCACCACCAATTATTTCATCATAAGTATGATCTTCATCAAACTTTTTAGAATCGATGATAATGGAAAGCGCACAACCCGCAATTTTATTATCTATAATAATGCAGAACTGCCCTTCGGGAAATTTATTGACCAGGTTCCTAATTTCATCTTTACTCCAGTAATCCTCTGGCATTTTCTGGTAGCTCTTTATCATAGAAACCTTAAGTTCCTGATAATCCTTTAGCTTTAAATTTCGAAGTTCAATTTTTGGAGTTTCGTTCACGACATTATTTTTTTGAGATTGCGAAGATACTGTAGAAAATGTTGGTTTGAAAGTCCCTAATATTCAAAGCAGAATTTAATGAAATTTAACTGCAGCTAGAATAGCTTTTATTTTTTAAACTTTTAGTCACGCAAATGTTTGATTTGACCTGCCCTTCATTTCTTTTGCTCGTCCAAAAGAAACGAAGCAAAGAAAAAGACGCCTTTTTCAAGGAATTTTTTGGCGAAAGGCCAAAAACCGTGACCAAAACCCCGCGGATAACCGATTGAAATAATCGCTCATCCTGAATCTCGGGGTTTTGTCCACATATTCTGCGAAAAAGGAGAAGAAAATAGTTGAATTAACAAACCGATTTTTACTTGCGTCAAACTGAATTTATTTCAGAATCAGCTCCAAAATTTATTCGGAGGTCCAGGTTGTTTCTATAACCTAGGTTCCCGAAGAAAATTCTGGATAAAGTCTGAAACAATCCCGAAGCGTCGGGACAGCATGACGTAGTACTATAATAAAGTTTTTACGAATTTACTTCGAAAGGCTGGGGGCCTTACAACAACAAAATCCTATGCTTAATCGCATACAACACCAAACCGGTTCGGCTTCTTACGTTTAGTTTCTGAAACAAACTCTCTCGGTAACCGTCTATAGTTTTTGGGCTAAGGTTCATTTCGTTTGCCACTTCTTTATAGGTCATTTCAGAACAGGCCAGGCTAAGAAATTCCAGTTCACGTTTGGTAAGGTTAACGAGTTTATTTTCGTTATTCTTATTTTTAATGGCTTCAGAAACCGCATCGCTATAGAAAAAGCCTTCCTTAATCACCTCATCCATGGCAAACTTAAACTCATCTGGATCTATGTCTTTTAGCAAATAACCGCGACAACCTAATTTCACCATAAAGGTTACAGTTTCCTCATCGTCTTCCATAGTAAGAGCCAAAACTTTTTGGTCGGGAAAATTCTCTTTAAGCCAGGCCATCGTTTCAGGGCCATCCATTATTGGCATTCTAATATCCAACAACACCAAGTCGGGTTTAGGCTGGTTGGCTCTAAATTGAGTCACCAGTTCCTGCCCGTTTTTATGCACGCCATTAACCTCGTAATTCTCAAAAGAATTCACCAGGTTTTTTAAAGATTGTGAAAATAAAGTGTGATCGTCTACAATTGCTACGGTATTACTCATCTTGATGCCCCATTAAAGAATAACGTAAAGATAAGGAAGTTCCCGCGCCTATAGAAGTTTCCAGCTCAAACTTTGCCCGTATCAGCGCTGCCCTGCTTTCCATATTGAATAATCCTGAATTCTTCTTCACCGCTTCCATATCAAATCCCTGCCCGTTATCTTTTGCAGTAATAATTATTTCTTCGGAAGTAAAACTAATATGAACACTTAATGCTGAAGCCTTTGCGTGCTTGATCACGTTAGAAAAGAATTCCTGAAGTATCCTGAATAAAATTATACTGTGCTGCTGCGGAATTTCCTGTTTTTCACCGGTTACTTTCAATTCCGTTTCAATAACGCCCATACGCTGAAACCTTTCCAGTTCATTTTCTACAGAAACCACCAAACCGGCGTAACCAATTACCTGGTTGTTTAAGGACTTTGAGAGCGAACGCACTTCCTGAAGTGAATTCGCCACGGTTTCTTTAATTTCTAAAGCTGAGTTTTTTTCGGCTTCAGGTAGGTTTCTTGAAAAAATATTCAACTGCATATTAGCAACAGAAAGTAACTGACCAATATTATCGTGCAATTCCCAACCCACATTCCTTAAGGTTTGTTCCTGCATTTCTAAACGCGATTGGGAAATCTCCCGCTCAAAACGCTGTTTAGCTTCAAATTGCTCTTGCAGCATTTTATTTTTACGCCGTTGGTAGACCACAAAAAAAACGATCACAAAAGCCGTTAGCAGCAGAATGACTACCACAAAATAGATAATGAGTAAAATTTCTTCTTTAGAAAGCATTTTTTATATTCTTAGAAGTTGGTTTTCTTTTGTTCGCGAGCCATAAAAAGGCAATACTGTAGGAGCTGTACATAAATATATTCATACCTATTAGCACCCAAGAACTCAATTCAACAAACTCAGGACTTTTAGTAGTAAAATATTTAAAGTAAATAAAAATAGGTGTAGTGGTAAGAAAGTATAAAAGTGATATAAATGAAATATAAAAACTGATCTCATTTTTGATATTTAAAATTTTATCACTTAGTAAAATTTCAAAATAATAATAGAAAATTACTCCTAAAAGAAACAGACTTCCCGACAAATAAGTAACTACTGAATTATTCTGGAAAAAAACATCTGAAAATATTAAATTGGTAATACACACTATCACATATAACAGTAAAGCTTTATCAATAAATTTTCTTGTTTTTTTACTTGAAATATTCCATTTAAAATAAAGTATATAAACCACAAAATTGATAATCAGATAAGGGTTGAATAGCCAGAAATTACTATACCAAAAACTATCTTTAAGGAAATGTAGGGACTCATTCCAATAAATCATTGCAGGGATCATCCCAATAGATTCAACAAAATAAGTAAATAATAAAAACCCGGAAAAAAACCCAACTTTTTTATTTGTTGGGTTCTTTTTATAATAATACAAACCGCATATTGCTGCAAGCCCCTCAAGTAAAATTACGAGAAATCTAAGATCTTGCATTAATAATTAGTTGGAGGCCAACCTGAGGCAATAGTATTAAAAGGTTCTATTTCATAATTATTAGGGTCAGAATCTTCCCCGGCAGTTGCTGTATCTCCCGAAGCTTCTTTGGTGGGCGAGAGAAACATGGTAGTATAGCTTTTTTTCTCCTTAGTTTTAGGATAAGCCCCTAAATAAAACCGAATTCCCGGTTTCTCTACCCCCTGCTCCTTAGATTTCTCGCGAACATAATCCAGGTATTCCTGTAATTCATCCACACTATACCAGAATTCGCGGGTATCTTCATAACCCTGCCCCCGCTGAATTTCCTTTCCTCGAGTATTCACCCATTCGTCCTGTTCCTTGCGCGCTTCTTCAATGCTAATGCACTTTTTTGGTTTTTCCATTTTAAGTTGGTTGGTTGATTAAAACTTAATTTTTTGTTAAGGTAAATTTAGGAGAATTTTTTATTATGGCAAATCTTTGGTTGTCAGTTGTTTTTCGGTTTTGGGTTGTTATAGTTGTCAGTTCGAGTGGCTTTATTTAAGCGAGAGCGCAAATAAGGCTGTATCGAGAACTCTTCTAGGTTCTAACTACATTGCACTTCTCGATACTTTCCGACTAGCGTCGGAACACTCGAATTGACGGGGAACTCGCAATGACGCTAATGAAGATCCCGACTGAAGTCGGGATAATTTGATCAGCATTTTAATACATCTACAGCTTTTAAAAATGCGATCTCATTAGAAAGGGGATTTTTCCCCTTGTAACGAGCGTACTTATCTTCTACATTTGACATAGTCATTTTAGTTAGCTAAAGTGTTTTGGGGCAAAAAAGTGTCGTCAACGGTGAGGAGTTTGATTGGTAGGGTAATCAGGCTTCTCGTAACCAAGGCGGCACTTTTTTATTTTAGTGAGCCTATGTTTTAAAAAGGCCTTCGGCCGCATTTAAAATACTAGAGCGAACTAATCCCGATTTTACATCGGGATCTTCTCCAACCTAATGTTGTTCCAGTCGTTACATCGAATTCATTTCAGAGCCTATCCAGGTTTATAATCGGGTATCCAATTTTTAGAGATTTCAAACCTAAAAAAAGTTTAGCTTGCCACGAATACACTAATATTTTTTTATCAAGTTCATTATCAGGACTGCGATAACGGGATGTGGCAATCTCTTGTGGATTAGTTTTCGGTTTCAAACCACTTAGATGCTGAAATAAATTCAAGCATGACGTAAGTATAAAGAAAAATATAACAAAACTTTTTTAGGATAATGCTTCTCCCCCTTTGGGGGTCGGGGGGCTTTTAAATCTAATCTTATCCCCTGCCTTTTTCTGCGCCATCATATTAATTCCTTTCTCGCTTAATTGTAAAACCCTTGGATAACCACCCGTGGTTTGACAATCACGCATAAGAACGATCAATTTTCCGCCGGGAGTAAGTTGAATGGTTCCGGGAAGCACCGGGCCGGTAATAATTGGCTCCAGTTCGTTCTCTAAGATCTCACTAAGCTGGATCGCCATTCTATTATTATTTTTATCAATACTGAACTTACTTTGTCTTAAGTGACTTTTTAAAGTTTCAGGCAGTTTTTCATATTCAGGGCCGGGAAAAACTTCTATTTCTTGAGAATTCAGATATTCCTCATCAAACTTTATCGCGGCGTGAGTCTCATATTTTTCCTCCTCAGAAGCTTCATATTGGAGTTTCATTCCTTTTTCGAGCTTTTCGTGGCTGGTAATATCTTCGTACCAACTACGGCTTCCCAGAACCTTTTCGGTTTTAAATCCGTCAAGGATCGCTAAATAGGAACGCATTCCGTATTCCGGTCTTCCAAAAGATAAAATATCACCTTCGTGAATTTTCACCACTTCATTATTGTCAATTTCAGTATCGTTTAGTTTTGGAGAAAGATTTGCTCCACTAATGGCGATTTTTGTCGCTGCCGAAAATTTAAGTTTTGGTCCCATTTGGGTAATTTCCATCACTGCGGCATCGGCTTGATTTTGCAAAATAAGGTTGGCAGTTTTTAGAGCAATTCTATCCATCACTCCACTCAAAGGAACTCCATATTTTTGAAATCCGCGACGCCCAAAATCCTGGATAGTGGAAAATAATCCCGGATGTAAAATCTCAATTTCAGCCTTCATAATTTTCTTTTTTTAGTTGAAAAGTTCCTTCGGAAATTTGCTCAGAAATTTCTTCAAATTCTTTTTTAGAAACCGAATAAAATTTCACTTTATCACCCGCCGAAATCTCACAGGGTGGATCGTTATTTTTATCAAAAAATTGAACCGGACAATTGCCTAAAATCTGCCATCCGCCGGGACTGGATTTCGGGTAAATTCCGGTCTGGTTTTCGCCTATTCCAACAGCCCCTTTTTCTATCTTCATTCGGGGTTGATTTCTACGCGAAATTTGAAGCTTTTTATCAAGGCCCCCCAGGTATAAAAATCCGGGTAAAAACCCTGTAAAAAATACGGTATAAAACGGTTTGGTATGCAGCTGGATTATTTCTTCTTTTGAGAGGTTTTTTTCATTGGAAATGTATTCCAGATCCCAACCGAATTCCACTTCATAGCAAACCGGTAAATGGAAAATTTGCTGGTTATTTATTTTCCCTATCTTAGCCTCACCAAACAGCTCTTTAATCGCTGAAACCTCATTATAGACGTTTTCTATACTGAACATGTAACTAATTAATAACGAGTTATATGTGTTGATTACTTCAATATTTACTTCATCATAAAACTCTTCCAGTTTATCTTTGTAAAAAAGGAGCTTTCTGAGAAGTTTTTCACTAATTTCAGGCTCAAATTCTATTAGAATTCCCCGCTCCCCCATCGGTGTTATTTTAGGAAAATCATTCATTTTGCATTCTTAATTTTAATATTATGCTCAGCAAATTTCTGCTGTAAAAAGTTCATAATTTCAACTGAATTTGGCGTGTCACTATGCAGGCAAAAAGTAGTTGCGCTGCAACTAATTTTAGTACCATTTTCACAGGTAATTTTTCCTTCAGAAAACATAGAAAAAAGATGTTGAAAAACGGCTTCTTTTTCGCTTATTAAAGCATTAGGTTTTGAACGCGAAACCAGGCTGTAATCGGGGTTATAATTTCGGTCGGCAAAAGCTTCAAAAACGATTGGAATTTTCCCTTTCGCAAGTTTAGACATCACAGAATTTAACGGACAAAAAAGCGCTAAATTTTGATCGAATTCCAGTAAAGAATCTATGATAATTTGAGCTGTTTTTTCGTCTTTTGCAGCTTCATTATAAAGTGCTCCATGAGTTTTTACATGGGTGAGTTTTACCCCTTCTGCTTCGGTCAATTGTTTTAAACTTAAAATTTGCGCAACAATAGAACGCTGCAATTCTTCCGTAGAAATCTTCATAGTTTTTCTTCCAAAATTCTCCTTGTCGGGATAAGAAGGATGCGCTCCTATTTCTACTCCATGTTCCACAGCAAGTTTAATAGTTCCCTGCATGGTTTCCAGGTTTCCGGCGTGACCTCCGCAAGCAATATTGCAAGCAGAAATATGCGGCATTAGATCTGCGTCAAAATCGCCGCCTTCACCTAAATCGCAGTTTATATGGATTTTTTTCATTTCAAAATTTTTCTAACCATTAATGTTATTCATTTTTTCCATCGATGAAAAAACGAACCAAAAAAATCTAGGCTTACGAATATTTATCTAAATTTATCGTTCTTCACCTAAATTTTAGGAACTCGCCATCATCCTCTTATTAAAGATGAAAATTTATTTTGCTCAAACAGCCTAAAATTTTACGGTGCTTTCACTTCAAATTTATACGATAAATTTTCGGTAGGCCAAAAAACAAGGAAAAACCTATAGCAATAGATTAAAATCAAGCATAAACCTTTTAATATAAGATTTTAGAAAACTTACAGGAAGATAAATTAATTAATCCCACACAAATTATTAAAAGCTTTGCAAAACGCTTAGAATCGCTTTAATCCCTAAAAATACGGAAAGCGCAATAACAAGTAACCCCAGTACATTTTGCAGCTTAGAATTACGTTGTTTCCCCAAAACCGAGGCTTTATTGACTACCCAAAATAAGAAAATAGCAATTACGGGCAATAGGATTCCATTGGCAATTTGGGCAAAACGTATAATCTCAATAGGATTAATTTGCAGGGAAGAGAAGAACACACCCAAAATAAGAACCACGGCCCATACAGTTTTAAATTTAGCTGACTTCATCCCTCCTTTCCAGCCAAAGCAGCCTTTTACTACATAAGCGGCAGCTAAAGGAGCGGTAATAGAAGAAGTGATCCCGGCAGCTAAAAGCCCCAAAGACATAAACCAGGTAGCAAATTTTCCGAAAAGCGGCTCGAGACTTACCGCCATATCAGCTGCAGAATTCACATTAGTTAGGCCAGAAGAAGCAGCACTAATGATAATTGCCATTGAAACCGTACCACCAAGGATTATAGAAACTATGAGTTCTTTACGGGCGATTGGCAAATAAGAAGATTCTTTCCATTTTTCACTAACGAGAGAAGCGTGTAAAAACAGGTTGTAAGGAACTACAGTAGTACCTACAATAGCCATCACTGTAAGCAATCCGGCAGCATTGCCTGTTGGAATAAGTCCGCTTAAAATTTCTACAATATCAGGTTTGGTTAGAATAGCAGTAAGCACAAAGCTTATACTCATTAACAATACAAGGCCAATAAAGATCTTTTCGAGGGTTTTGTAGCTTCCGGTAAATAAAAGTATAAACGCGACTGCGCCAATAAAAATACTCCATAAATTAAGCTTAAAATCGTCAATTTGCAGATTTTGAATTCCGAAGATAGCTTCGGCTCCAAGAACAGCACCGGTAATATTACCTGCTTCGTAAGCAGCATTCCCAATAACTATAGCTGAAAAAATAAGGATAATCGCTAAAACCCTGAAGATCGGTTTTTTGATCTCTTCCCGAATAACATCACTTAAACCCTTTTGTGAGACCACGCCAAGCCTGGCTGCCATTTCCTGTAAAATTATACATGAAAATATAGATAGCAATAGAGCCCAGAGCAGGCTGTAACCAAATTCAACCCCGGCCAGCGTACAAACCGTAACCGTTCCCGGCCCAATAAATGCCGCCGAGACCAGGATTCCCGGCCCAAGGTTTTTCAAGAAATTTCGCACTACATATCTTTAGATTCCTGCAAAGCGTAAATAGCAAATGTGCCTAACCAATGGCCTCCTTCGTAACTATCTCCTACCAAATTAGGAAAAGAGTGAGCCACGTGCCTATCGGCAATTTCCTTTAAATGTGAGAATTTCTCCGGATATTGATTTATAAGTCCGTAGAAAACCCAGGCACGACTAAAGTTAAGTCCGTCGAGATGCACCAGTTTTCCATCAGTTCTATCTGACACCTCTCCTACTTCCACATCAAAATCTTCAGATTTCAGCTGAGGAAGAAAGTCTTCCAACCACATTTCGAAGGCGTTTTTTGGTAAAACACGGCTCATAATACTTACCTCCTCTAAACACGGGGATAGGAAATCGAATCCGCCGGGTTCCCAGGTTAATGGACAATTATTATCACTTAGATAGAAATCCTTCGCTCTCTCTGAAATGAGCTCTTTTAATTTAGTATGCTCCACAGCATTTGCATAATCGTAAGCAAAACTAAGTCCGAAAGCTGTATTACTGTGTTCTCCAACTCTAATTGGGTAATTTAATTTTGGTAGGAATTCTATATATTTCTTAACGATAAGATCGGTTAAAGGGGCTAAATTCTTACCAAGTTCATCGGCCAGAGGATCATTCCAGGTTTCAATTTCTTCAGCAAGTTTCAGCAACCAGGCCCAACCGTAAGTACGTTCAAAAGAATCGCTTTGTTCCCTTTTAAAGTAATCGATCTCACCCTGGATATTTTCCGCAGAAAGAGATTCCTTTAATTTTTCTCTAATAGTTTCAGCTTTTTTAAGATCAGGAAATTGTTTTAATAAACTTACCATAGACCAGTGTGCGTGTACCGAAGAGTGCCAGTCAAAACAGCCATAAAATGCGGGGTGCAATTCTTGAGGCTCACCTATAGCCTCTTTGTTTTCCAGCGTTTGACCAAGTTTGTTAGGATATTGAGTATTAATACAGTTTAGCGGAAGCTCAGCCAGGTTATTCGCTTCTTTAACAGTAAATTCTACCCGATCTTCCCCAAGCAAATCCCCGCTTAATATACTTTTCTCTTTAATACTGTCGCTTTCTATTTCTGAAGCTTCTTTAACTTCAGGATCGCCCTTACAAGAAATTATTAGAACTAACATTAGTAAGGATAAACTTCTTTTTATCATAGTTTGGTCTTATTAAACTCAGCCCGAAAACAAATTAGATTTATGATCTATTTAATTCTATTATTTCCAAGTGAATAAACAACTTCGTAGCAAACTCGCGAAGCATTTATATTGATGAAAATAATTTGATTTCGAGGCAAGGCCTGGAGAATTTAATCTCGATTATCGAGTAAATATAAATTTAAAAGTTGACATATTTAAACCTCTAAGGCTTTCAAAAATATCAAAATTAACTTAAAATGGAATAAAATTACCCCAACCAGCCATCTCGATCCAGGCTTCTGTATTGAATAGCTTCGCTTATATGGTTTCCTTTAATGTTTTCTGAATTCTCCAGATCGGCGATAGTTCGGGAGACTTTCAAAATTCTGTCATAAGCGCGGGCAGAAAGATTTAAACGTTCCATGGCGGTTTTAAGCAGGGCTTTTGAAGCATCATCCAGTGCACAAAATTTACGAATTTGCCTTACACTCATTTGCGCATTATAATGTACAGAATCAGACTCTTTAAAGCGTTCGGTCTGAAATTGGCGTGCCTTTGTAACTCTTTTTCTAATTTCAACGCTGCTTTCTCCCCGGCGTTCTTCACTCAATTTTTCAAATGGTACAGGAGTGACTTCAATATGAATATCTATCCTATCTAATAATGGGCCACTAATCTTACTTAAATAGCGTTGCATTTCTGCCGGGGACGAAGTTGCTGGCGCATCGGGATCGTTAAAGTATCCGCTAGGACTGGGGTTCATACTAGCCACCAGCATAAAACTCGACGGATAGGTTACCGTAAATTTAGCTCTGGAAATCGTCACTTCCCGATCTTCTAAAGGTTGACGCATTACTTCTAAAACGCCACGCTTAAATTCGGGGAGTTCATCCAGAAATAAAACCCCGTTATGCGAAAGAGAAATCTCTCCCGGTTGCGGATATGCCCCGCCGCCAACGAGAGCTACGTCTGAAATTGTATGATGTGGACTCCTAAAAGGTCTTTGAGACATTAAACCTACATGTTCTTTAACACGGCCAACCACACTGTGTATTTTTGTAGTTTCCAAAGCCTCGTGTAAAGTCATTGGCGGTAAAATGCTGGGTAAGCGTTTTGCAAGCATCGTTTTACCGGCTCCCGGCGGACCAATAAGAATAATATTATGACCGCCCGCTGCGGCAATTTCCATACAGCGTTTTATAGATTCCTGGCCTTTAACATCGGCAAAATCATGTTCAGGGTGATCCAGGTTTTTGTAGAATTCTTCGCGAGTATTGATTATAGTTCTCTCTAAAGCTTCATCTTTATCAAAAAAGTTGATTACTTCTGTAATGTTTTCAACGCCGTAAACTTCAATTTCGCTTACAATAGCGGCTTCTTTAGCGTTTTGCTTCGGAAGGATAAATCCTTTAAAACCTTCCTCCTTGGCTTTTATAGCAATGGGCAGGGCTCCCTTTATGGGTTGCAAGCTTCCGTCTAGCGAAAGCTCACCCATAATAAGATATTCTGATATATTTTCTGCTTTAATTTGGCCTGAAGCGGCCAGAATCCCGAGACTTAAACTAAGATCGTAAGCCGAACCTTCTTTTCTAAGATCGGCCGGCGCCATATTGACGATAATCTTTTTACCCGGAAATTTATAAGCGTTATTCTGAAGGGCAGCTGCAATTCTAAAACTGCTTTCCCTCACCGCGTTATCGGGCAGACCTACCAGATGGTAACCTATGCCGGTTGCTACATTTACCTCTATAGTAATTGTAGTAGCCTCTACCCCAAATACGGCACTTCCATAAACTTTTGTTAACATTTAAGCCTTGAATTTCTTAAATGTACTAAAATTTATGAAAAAAGATAATTAATTATCGATAAGCACTTCTTTTCTATAGTATTCTATAAGGGCATCAATTGGTCTACGCACAATATTTCCAATTTCTATCCCGTAAGGTTGTGCTACAGCTCGAATAATATCTTCACTAAAATAAGCGATGGTTCCTATAAAATGCACCGGTGTATTTTGTGCTTGTTTATAGCACATTACACGAGAATGCATAAAATCGGTAATTCCCTCGTGTACTAATTTGTAGAAATAACCATTACGTTCGTTAGAAAAAATAAATTCGGCAAAAGAAGCGAGGTAAGTATTTGGATTCTCTTTTCGATAAAGATTTTTCTTTATCTCATCAGACTCCATATTATATATTTTACCAAATTCTTCGGAAAGCTCCGGAGGCATTCGTTTGTAGTAATAATCTCTTATTAGTCTTTTTCCGAAGTAATTTCCGCTGGCTTCATCCATTAGGATATATCCTAAGGAATTAACTGCCTGATGGATCTCTTTACCATCAAAATAACAGCTGTTGGAACCGGTGCCAAGAATACAAACGATTCCTGGTTCTGTGGTAGCAGCATAAACAGCGGCAACCATATCTTCCAAAATAATGACTTCCTCTACATTGGTAAAGAAATTAGTAAAAATCCCTTCCAGTAGTTTTTTTGGAGTTTCGGTACCACAGCCGGCACCATAAAAATGCACTCGTTCTACCTTATCTTTTATCTCTCTTAAATCGGCATTCTCTTCAACGCGTTGCTCCAGTACTACTTCTGGAAATACTGCTGGATTCAATCCTTTAGTGCGGGTTCTTAATAATTCTTCCCCTGTTGCACTAAGTAAGATCCAGTCACATTTTGTTGATCCACCGTCCGCTATTAATATCATGTGTGTGAATATGGTTTAAATTAAAAAGCCTGAGGAAAGCGCTAAAAGATTAAAAATAACCTAAGCGTAGCTTTCTTCAGGCTCTAAAATAAAATATTAAATTGAATTAACGTGTGCTGCCAATTCTAAAAGCTTAGCAGAATAACCATATTCGTTATCATACCACGCAATTAATTTGAAAAAGTTATCGTTAAGTGCAATTCCGGCATCGGCATCAAAGTTACAAGTATGTGCATCTGATACGAAATCCTGAGAAACCACTGCATCATCTGTATAAGAAATTACTCCTTTGTAAGATCCTTCAGAAGCTTTTTTGAATGCAGCTTTTACATCATCATAACTCACAGACTTTTCTGTCTTAACCGTAAGGTCTACTACAGAAACATCAGCAGTTGGTACTCTAAAAGCCATTCCGGTAAGTTTACCATCTAATTTAGGAATCACTTTACCTACAGCAACAGCTGCCCCGGTTGAAGAAGGGATAATATTCATAAGAGCACTTCTACCTCCTCTAAAATCTTTTGCTGATGGACCATCTACTGTAAGCTGAGTAGCCGTAGTTGCGTGAACCGTGGTCATTAAACCTTCCACAAGTCCGAACTCATCATCTATCACTTTTGCAAGTGGTGCAAGACAGTTAGTAGTACAAGAAGCATTAGAAACTATAGAATCTTCTGGTTTTACATCCTGGTGATTCACACCCATTACAAACATAGGTGCGGTTTTAGAAGGTGCAGAAATTACAACTTTCTTGGCTCCGGCTTTAAGGTGTGCGCTAGCGCTATCTTTTTCTTTGAAAATTCCAGTACAATCTACCACAACGTCTACTCCAACATCTCCCCATTTAAGGTCTTCTGGATTTTTCTCTGCTGTGATACGAATGTTTTTCCCATTCACCACAAGATTTCCGTCTTTAACAGAAACATCTCCTTTAAATTTACCGTGAACAGAATCATACTTCAGCAAATAAGCCAAATGATCAACATCCAATAAATCGTTTATTGCTACAACTTCTACGTCACTCTTTTCAGCCGCGATTCTAAACGCGATACGTCCAATTCGGCCAAAACCATTAATTCCAATTTTTGTACTCATAATTTAAATTTTAAAAATTTTACACGGAAGTGATGTTTGCCACCCTTCTCAATTCTTGATCAAATTCCCTGTCTTCTTTTAAAGCAGTTTCCAAAGGTACGTGTACCACTTTTTGGTGGTGTACCCCTACCATGATGTTGGTTTTACCATCGGTTAATGCTTCAACCGCACCAACACCAAGTTTACTGGCCAGAACACGATCAAAACAACTTGGAGAACCTCCTCTTTGAATATGACCCAGCACAGAGACTCTAATATCATATTCTTTGTGGCTTTGCGAGATAAATTCAGCTAACTGAAAAATATTCTTCCCGCTCTTTTCACCTTCAGCCACCACAATAATACTGGAGGTTTTTCCGGATTTCTTACTTTTTTCCAAAGAATCCATCATACGCTGAATTCCCTGGTCTTCTTCCGGAAGTAATATTTCTTCGGCTCCTGCACCAATACCACTATTTAAAGCAATATCACCTGCATCCCGCCCCATAACCTCAATTAAAAACAAGCGGTTATGAGAACTTGCGGTATCGCGAATCTTATCTATAGCTTCTACCACCGTATTTAAAGCAGTGTCGTAACCCAGAGTATAATCGGTACCGTTAATATCGTTATCTATAGTTGCGGGAATCCCCACAATAGGAAAATCAAATTCTTTATTGAAGTAAAGGCCTCCGGTAAAAGTTCCATCTCCACCAATCACCACCAAAGCATCTACACCGGCATCGGTAAGTTTTTTATGAGCTTTTGCCCGTCCTTCTTCGGTTTTAAATTCTTCAGATCGGGAAGATTTTAGGAAAGTTCCACCTTTATTAATTATATTTCTAACAGATCTTGCAGTAAGATCTTCAAAATCTCCTTCTATAAGCCCCTGGTAGCCGCGGTAAACACCAACACACTCCAGATTATAATATGAACAGGATCTAACAACCGCACGAATAGCGGCGTTCATTCCGGGAGCATCACCACCGGATGTTAAGACTGCAATTTTATTAATTTTCTTCGCCATTAAGCCAAAGCTATTTTAATTCTACAATATAACCTAATTTACTAATAAACTAAAACGTTTTCGGTTAATAACTAACAAAAACAGCCCTCTGGAGAGGGCTGTTTTTAGTATTTTAGTAAATTTATTACTTATTTATTAAGATAAAGAACTGCCAGGGTTCTAAATCCATATTTTTATCTTCAGAAATTTCTATCGTCTCTCCCGATAGGTAATCCTCAAAATTTCCACTTAATTCTATGCTGAAATTTGTATTCTCGTCGCTCATATTAGCGATATAAATTAATTGAGCCCCATCTTTTTCTCTTCTAAAGGCAAGAACTTTCTCCTCGTCTGAAGTTTCGATTTCCTGATACGAAGCTGCATTTTTTGCTCCGTGTAAAGCCTTATTTTCGTTTTTCAGGCTTCCTAATTTTTCCATTAAAGGCCATACTTTTCCCTTTGTTTTCGGAATAGTATCTTTCTCGAAAAACAGAAGTCTTTTATCCATATCATATTCCTGCCCACTGTAAATAAGTGGTACACCGGGTAATGTATAAGTAAGCGCCAACATCGTTTCTGAAGCATCACCCATTCTTTCCTTTACGGTTCCATTCCAGGAATTTTCATCGTGATTAGTTACAAAATTCATTAAATAGTCATCTTCTTCATAAGTAGAATCTATTTTTTGCATATAAGCATCCCAATCTTTCGCAGTCTTTTTGCCCTGCGCTATTTCATTCATAATATGGTGACCTTCCCAGTTATAACCCATATCAAAAGCATTATGAAAAAGGTCTTTGTCTTCTGACTCGGCTAACATAAAAACCGGTTTTATTTCTTTTAATTGCGGAACAATACTTTCCCAGAATTCGGTTGGGACTTCCCCGGCTACATCGGCTCTAAAACCGTCTATATTATATTCTTCTACCCAAAACTTCATCTCATTGCTCATTGCCGTCCAGAGTTCCTTATTATCGTAATTAAGGTCAGCAACATCTGTCCAGCCCCAGCTTTCACCGGTATCAGGATTTAGCGGATCTACCACTTCTCCCTGCTCGTTTTGAGTGTAATAATCGGGGTTTTCTTCTATCCATTTATGATCCCAACCGGTATGGTTAGCTACCCAATCCAGGATCACGTACATATCGTTATCGTGAGCGGTTTCTACCAGTTTTTCAAAATCTTCAAAAGTTCCAAATTCAGGGTTTACATCGGTATAATCTGAAATCGCATAATAGCTCCCAAGATATTTCTCTCTTTCTTCAGGATCTTCAATATCTTCTACCGAAAGATCACCGGTTGCCTTTCTATTTTTCATAGAAATAGGATAAACAGGCATTAACCAAATCACTTTCACACCAAGTTCCTTTAACTGCGGAATATCTTGAGTAAAGGCGTTAAAAGTTCCTTCCGGAGAATACTGGCGAATATTTGCCTCGTAAATCACCGCCGACTCTAAAGCGTCGTTAGAAACCGGTGCGATTGCCTGTTCTTTTTCTTTTTGTTCTGGCTGCTCTTTTTGTTCGTTTTCCTTACAGGAAAACAAGGCCGTAAAAGCCAACAGCATTATTAATGTTTTTTTCATTTTTATTTATTTGATATTTGATTGGTATTCTTTTTTTAACGTCATCCTGAATTTATTTCAGGATCTAACATTTTCGAATATAATATCATACTAGAAACTGAAACAAGTTCAGGATGACCTATCAAGATTTATTTATTCCATTTTAGTTGTAAAAAAGTAAACAC
This sequence comes from Salegentibacter mishustinae, assembly GCF_002900095.1. Lineage (NCBI taxonomy): Bacteria > Pseudomonadati > Bacteroidota > Flavobacteriia > Flavobacteriales > Flavobacteriaceae > Salegentibacter > Salegentibacter mishustinae. The sequence continues at coordinate 1,945,675 of NZ_LLKN01000002.1, forward strand.
CTTCTTCTGTTAATTCCAATGAGTCTTCCCACTGAAATGTTTCTTCGGAAATCAAATTTTTAAAGGTTTCTCCTTTTAAATTTAATTCGCTGAAACGCTCCAGCTCTAAAGTAACCGCTTCTTCATTTTTATTTAGAATAAGTACCACAACCTCATCTCCTGCTTTTCTGGTAATTAGATACGTACCATCTTCCGGAGCAAAATGCTTGGTTTCCCCTGAATGAATGGCCTCGCTATTTTTACGATAATTCATCACTTTTTTTACGAATTCCTGCATCTCAGCTTTTTCTTCTGAAAGTCCTTCACCGGTAAAAGCATTTACTTCGTTATCGTCCCAACCACCTGGAAATTCGGTTCTAATTAAACCGTGATCGCCAGGGTTTTCGGTATCATCCATTAAAATTTCTGTGCCGTAGTACATTTGGAAAATTCTTGGCAAAATGGCCATATAAGCTACGGTCATTTTGGTTTTAGCTACGTCTTCTCCAAGTTGGGTATAGATTCGGCTTTTATCGTGATTATCAGGGAAAATCATAATATTTTCAGGATCGGCATACGCGAAATCGTTAGCCAAGCCCTCGTAAATTTCTACAAGACCGGTACCCCAGGATTCTTCGGCTTTTAAACCGGTTACAATTTTATTCTGCATCGCAAAATCCATCGTAGATTTCAGGTTAGAATCATAACCATTATCTACACCATCCTGCCAGTAACGAATAAGTAACGGATTTAAGCTCCACTCCTCACCTACAATATTGAAATTTGGATATTCAGCCATAATTGCGCCCGCCCAATCACTCATAAATGCTTTATCGGGATATGGATAGGTATCCTGCCGAATTCCTCCTAAACCAAGAGTTTCAATCCACCAGATACTATTTTGAATAAGATATTTGGCCATAAAAGGATTTTCCTGGTTTAGATCTGGCATGGTTTCTACAAACCAGCCTTCAGTCATTCCGTTTTTATCGGTTTCTGAAGCGTATAAGTCCTGATTGGTGGTTCTACGGTGATTGGAATATACCAGATCTTCTCCATTTTCAAATTTCTCCTGGAAGTTGATCCAATTGTCAAAAGGCAAATCGTCCATCCACCAATGCTCTACGCCGGCGTGATTCGCCACCTGGTCCATAACCAGTTTTATTCCACGACCGGCAGCTTTATCTGCTAATTCTCTATATTCTTCTAAAGTTCCAAACCGGGGATCTACTTTATAAAAATCGGTCATCGCGTACCCGTGATAAGAACCCGATTTCATGTCGTTAATCACTAACGGCGAAGGCCAAATCGCGGTAAAACCCATTTCATCTATATAATCTAAATGATTGATGATCCCTCGGATATCTCCCCCGTGACGGCCATAATCATCTTCACGATCCTTCGTTTTTTCGTTTAGAAAATCGAAGCTATCATTAGATTTATCTCCATTTGCAAATCGGTCTGGTGTGATTAAATAAATCGCATCGGTATTATCAAAACCTACATATTCTGATGCAGGTTTTTCCCGACTTTTCAATTCATATTCATACACTTCTTCGGAACCGTTATCGAGTTCAAAAGTAATATCGAAGATTCCAGCTTTGGCATTTCCAATTTCCAAATCGATAAACAGGTAATTTGGGCTATCGGCTTTTTCAACATTTTCTATGCTAACATCCGGATGATCGATATTCGGGGTAGCATTTCCAATATTTTCACCGTAAACCATTAACTGGAGTTCGGTTTCTTCAAAACCCGTCCACCAGTTTGGCGGCTCTACGCGTTCTATTTGCGCAAACCCGGTTAAACCGGCGAGGAGAATTAAAGTGATTAGTATTTTTTTCATAATCTTTTGTTTTTGCTTTTTACTTAAACCTACAAGGTTTTGAAAATCTTGCAGGAATCTCTAAATCGCCAATTCCTGATTAGGCTGTACTTCAACTGATTTTCCGTTTACATTAATTTCAATAGCATTGTCGCCTTCCAGTAAGAAAACCGTTTTATCGGCAGAAACTTTTACTTTTAAGATTTGGTCTCTAAAATTCACTTTAAAGGAATAGGTTTTCCAGTCTTCGGGAATTGTAGGATTAAAAGAAAGTTGATCTTCTTTCACCCTCATTCCGCCAAAACCTTCTACAATACTCATCCAGGTCCCGGCCATACTGGTAATATGGCAGCCCTGCTCTACTTCCTTGTTATAATCATCTAAATCCAGTCTTGAAGTTCTTAAATAGAATTCGTAAGCCTGCTTTGTTCTTCCCAGAAGTGCAGCTTGAATACTATGCACACAAGGAGAAAGCGAAGACTCGTGAACGGTAATAGGTTCGTAATAGTCAAAATGTTTCTCTAGCTCTTTTTTGCTAAAATGATCTTCAAAAAAGTAGAAGCCCTGTAAAACATCAGCTTGTTTAATATAGCAGGAACGTAAAATTCTATCCCAACTCCATTTTTGGTTAATTGGCCGCTGAGATTTATCCAATTCGGCGATTGGAACGATCTCTTTATCTAAAAATCCGTCTTGCTGAAGGAAAACCTCGTGCTTTTCAGAATACGGGAAATACATATTTTCAGCAACTTCTCTCCACCTGGCCATTTCGCCTTCATTAAGCCTGGTTTTACCCATTACACGCTTATAATCTTCGGCATAAGCATCCTTAACTTTTTCAATGGTTTCCAGGCAATATTCAATACACCATTTCGCTAAATAATTAGTGTACCAATTATTGTGCACGTTATTTTCGTACTCGTTTGGCCCGGTTACACCCAGCATTACATATTTATTCTTCTGTTCGCTAAAATTCACTCTTTGCTGCCAGAATCTTGCAATTGCGATCATTACTTCCAGGCCTTTTTCAGGAATATAATCGAAATCGCCCGTGTAGCGTACATAATTATAAATGGCATAAACCATCGCGCCATTTCTATGAATTTCCTCGAAAGTAATTTCCCATTCGTTATGGCTTTCTTCTCCATTCATCGTTACCATTGGATAAAGTGCCGCGCCATTGGTAAATCCAAGTTTTTCGGCATTCTCTATGGCTTTGTCTAAATGATTATAACGATAAGTCAATAAATTCCTGGCTACCTGCTGGTCTTTGGTTGCCATATAGAATGGAATACAATAAGCCTCGGTATCCCAATATGTACTTCCGCCATATTTCTCGCCGGTAAAGCCTTTCGGGCCAATATTTAATCGCTCGTCTTTTCCTAAATACGTTTGATTTAGCTGAAAAATATTAAAGCGAATTCCCTGTTGGGCTTTTACATCCCCTTCAATAGTAATATCGGCCATTTCCCAAATTTTCTCCCAGGCTTCTTTTTGCTCCTGAAGCAATTTGGAAAACCCTGCTTTAGTGGCGTAATCTAATATTTTACTAGCCGCATCTACCAAATCTGCACGTTTATGGTTCATATCGGTTACGTAACCGGCGTATTTTCTAAGGCTTACTTTTTGTCCTTTTTCAGCTTTAATTGAATAGGAAAAAGTAAGTTTATCTTCGGTTTTCGTTTCAGTAAAATCTACATCTTGTTTTTGTCCATTTAGCAAAACTTCAGATTGCATATAGGTATTCACATGAAATTCGGTTTTTAGGGTTTTAGAAAGTACAAAACCTTTGTCATCTTCAGATTTCACTTCTAAAGTCTTCCAAAAACGTTCTTCCCAGTTGGCATCGGTATTCGTGATTCCGCCATCTAAATAAGGCTCAAAACGAATCTCAGCATCGCTGTTCAAAACTTCAATTTCAAAATCTATTGCGCCAAGTTCATCTTCAATTATAGAAAGAAAGCGCGTAGCTTTTACCGAAATTTCGATATCGTTTGGAAGCGTAGCTACAAAACTGCGGCGGTGAAAACCTTCTTTCATATTAAGCTCACGCTTAAAATCTTCAACTTTTTTACAGGTAAAAAGATCTAAGGCTTCATCGTTTACAAAAACGTTTATCCCAATCCAGTTGGGTGCGTTAAGCACTTTTGCGAAATATTCTGGATAGCCGTTTTTCCACCAGCCAACTTTAGTCTTATCGGGATAATAAACCCCGCCAATATAGCTTCCCTGGAAACTTGGCCCGGAATAGTTCTCTTCAAAATTGGCTCGCTGGCCCATAACGCCGTTACCTATACTAAAAAGGCTTTCAGACGATTTTACGCGTTCTACATCAAATCCTTCTTCTAGAATGGACCACTCGTTAGGTTGTATATAATCTTGGTTCATTGCTTTATTTCTGTCTCGTTTCTAATTAAATAACACCGGCACTAGGCCGTAAGGTGCAAATTCTAATATTTAAAAATCTTACTTAGTGAGTAATTTCTTTATAAATTCTATATCAATTTCGGTGAAATCGGTAAACACATAATCGGCTTCGCCCAGTGTTTTTTGTTCTCCAATTCCTATACTTATCATCTTTGCATTATTTGCGGCCTGCACTCCTGCAACCGAATCTTCAAATACAATACTGTTTTCGGGTTTTATATTTAATTTATTAGCAGCGATAAGAAAAACCTCTGGATCGGGTTTTGCTTTACTTACATCTGTCCCATCCACTATCGCATCAAACTTATCCAGTAAGTTGACTTTTTTTAGAATATTTCGCGCATTTTTACTTGCCGATCCTAAAGCGAAAGGAACATTATTTTCAACTAAATAATCAATTACTTTTTGAACACCGGGTAAAATTTCGTCTTCGTCCATTTTAGCAACATAAGAGAGGTAATTTTCATTTTTTAGCGCCATTTGGCGTTTAAACTCTGTTTTAGAAAGTTCAAGTTCTCCCCAGTCTAATATTTTCTTTAATGAGTCTTCGCGACTTACACCTTTAAGCTGCTCGTTTTGCTCTTCGGTAAAATCGAAGCCCAAGTCATTGGCCAGTTTTCGCCAGGCCAAAAAATGGAACTTTGCGGTATCTACAATTACCCCGTCTAAATCGAATATTACTCCTTTATTTGTCTCCATCATTTCAAATTATCTCTCTATCTGTTTAATATGTAGTATTATTATTTGCCAATAGAACTTTCATCCTATTTTATACTGTCACTTCGAGTGATTCCGACTATTACCGAGAAGTTCTCGATATATTTTGTTTTCACTGTTTTTCATTAAGTCTCCTCGAACTACCATTGTTATGCTTTAACGGGTTCGTCTACATCGTCTATTCTAAAAGTAAGTATAGCGGCGATTAGAAAAGCAATTCCGCTGGTAACTAAAGCGTAGATTGGGTTTCCATCGTAAAGATATTTTACCATTAACCCGCCAACAAGTGCATTTACAATTTGCGGAATCACAATAAAAAAGTTGAAGATCCCCATATAAACTCCCATTTTTTTCGGGGGAATTGATCCTGCTAGAATTGCGTAGGGCATTGCCAGGATACTGGCCCAACCAATACCAATAGCGAACATGGAAAGTAGTAGCCAATATTCATTCGGCATTATATAAATGGAAAGCATTCCCAGCGCGCCAATAAAAAGCGACAAAATATGTGTGCTTTTTCTTCCAATTCTTAAGGCAATAGCCGGAAGAAAAAAGGCAAAAACCGCTGAAACAGCATTGTAAACCCCGAAAAGTACACCAACCCAGTCGCCGGCATCCTGATAGGTTTCACTGCTACTATCTGAAAGTGGTAATCCATAAATATGATGGGCAATTGCGGGAGTTGAGAATACCCACATTCCAAAAAGCCCGAACCAGGAAAAGAATTGTACCCAGCTAAGCTGCCGCATAGTATGAGGCATTTTAGCAAAATCTGAAAAGATATCCAGCAAACTGGATTTTTCCTTTTCATCGACCGGTTCTTCAACATGGTCGTCCATCTTTTCCAGTTCTTCGGGAGAATATTCTTTGGTTGTAATTACCGTTACTAAAATACTCCCCACCAAAATAACTGCTCCAATTACAAATGAAAGTAGCAAGTTTAATGGAACTTCCCCTACTACCGCTCTGTTGCTAATATCAAACCAATTGGTCAACACATAAGGCAACCAAGAACCAATTACGGCTCCAATTCCTATTAAAACAGTTTGTACACTAAAGCCAAGGGTTCTTTGATCTGAAGGTAATTTATCTGCTACCAGGGCACGAAAAGGTTCCATAGCCACATTAAAGGAAGCATCCATTATAAAGAGCATCCCGGCACCCACCCAAAGGGAAGGCAAAATAGCAATGAACCAATCGGCATTAGGCATTAAAACTAAGCCTATAGCCGCTAAAATTGCTCCAGTTAGAAAGAATGGTCGCCTACGGCCAAGGCTGGTCCAGGTTCTATCGCTGTAATAGCCAATAATAGGCTGAACGATTAAACCGGTAACCGGCGCCACTAACCAAAACCACGAAAGTTCGTGAATATCGGCACCAAAAATTTGTAAAATTCTACTTGCGTTGGCATTTTGGAGTGCAAACCCCATCTGAATTCCAAGAAAACCAAAACTCATGTTCCAGATCTCCCAGAAACTTAATCTACGTTTTTGCATATCGTACAATTAACGTTTACGATAAGCGTAAGGCTTATCAAAACTTATTTTAGATAGGAAGTAAAAATATAAGTTCTGATAAAATAATTAAGCTGGGGGTAAATATATGCAAAATTTTAAAGCTGAGACTTCAAAATTACTCGATAATCGAGATTTAAATACTAAAAGAATTGTTTCAACAAGCTAAAACATCACTTATTAGCCCGTAAGTTGGATTCCAGCTCAATTATAATTTGGTGGAATTTCTTTCTATTAAACTCGTTTCTACAATTACGGTCTTATAAGATTCCTCCTCTTCCGGTTTTCTTTCCAATTTATCAATTAATAAGCGAGCAGCTTCGGCTCCCATTCGCTCTCCATGCTGACTCACCGTGGTAAGACTCGGGATAAAACGTTTAGAAAGCTCTCCGTCTGTAAAGCCAATTACCGAAACATCGTCAGGCACTTTTAATCCTTTTTCCTGAACGGCCTTTATGGCGTGAATGGCAAAATGTTCGTTTACGGCAAACACCGCATCCAAGTCATTTTTATTAATAAAATCTTTTATTTCGGCCTCGCTGTGGTCCATATCCTCTATTTTAAGAATAAGATTTTCATCAATTTCAACGTTATTTTCTCTTAAAATCTCAAGATACCCACGGGTTCTTAGCTTTCCTACACTAACATAATCTACGGTAGAAACCAGACCTATTTTTTTTGCTCCTTTATCTATTAGGTATTGCACCGCTTTTTTAGCACCAATTACATCGTCTATAATTACTTTATCGCAATGAACCTCATCTATCACACGATCAAATAAAACCAGCGGCATTCCCTGGTTAGTCACTTCGGTAAGGTGATGGTAATCTTCTTTTTGAAGGGTCTCTTTAGCCATAGACATAATAAACCCATCTGTACTACCATTGGCCAGCAGCTCCATATTAAGCACTTCTTTATCGAAAGAGTTATTAGAGAGACATACAATTACATTATAACCTTTTTCGTTGGCCACTTGCTCAACTCCGCTAATCACTGTAGTAAAGAAATAATGAACTATCTCAGGAATAATTATTCCAATAGTTTTTGTCTTTCGGTTTTTGAGACTTAAAGCAATATTATTAGGCCTATAGTTATAAAGTTTCGCAAAAGCTTTGATTTTTTTCTTGGTCTCCTCTCCAATTTCAGAGCTATCCCTTAATGCTTTCGAAACCGTAGAAATTGAAACATCTAATTCTCTTGCAATTTGCTTTAAAGTTAATTTTGGCCTCATATAAAACTATTATTTAGAAATAACCGAAGTATTATTTTTAAGATGTCGTAAAAATACCATAAAAATTACGCGAAACCCTTAAAATACAAAAGTTTTCAACACTCAAACGTTTTCGCAAAATAGTGTTAACGAAGATCCTATTTCATCACATTCTATTTACATACATTTAACCTCAGGAAGTAAAAATATAAGCTTAATTTTTAGTAAAAATCAATAGAAAAATTTATGAAAACACTATTTAAAAGCACGTTGATGTTGCTCTTTATGCTGCCAATGAGCTTTTTTGCACAGGAAACCGTGAGCGGTGTTGTTAGCGAAAGCGCAACCGGTCTTCCGATTCCGGGCGCAAACGTTATTGTTAAAGGAACAACTAATGGTGCCGTTACAGATTTTGATGGTAATTATACCATTACTAATGTAAGCGAAGACGACATTCTTGTCTTTTCGTTCCTGGGTTTTGCTACAGAGGAAATTCCATTTGCAGGACAGGAAACTTTAGATGTTCAACTAGACGAAGATCAGGCTACTTTAGAAGAAGTAGTGCTTATTGGTTATGGTAGTACCTCAGAACAGGATGCTACTGGATCTGTAGAAAAGATTTCTTCGGAAAGCTTTAACCAGGGAGCAGTAGTTTCACCAGAACAATTAATTGCAGGTAAATCGGCCGGGGTTAGAATTACTCCCGGAAGCGGTGAACCAGGTAGTGGATCTGAAATTAGAATTCGTGGAGGTTCTTCTCTTTCAGGGAATAACTCGCCGCTTATTGTAGTAGACGGGATTCCATTAGACCAAAGAGGAGTTCAGGGTGTAAGAAACCAGTTGAATTCTATTAACCCTAATGAAATTGAAGATTTTATAGTTTTAAAAGATGCCGCAGCAACTTCTATTTACGGTTCAAGGGCTTCTAACGGGGTTATTTTAATTACCACTAAGAAAGGTAAAAAGGATAGTCCTCTTTCTTTAACTTATGATCTTAAAGTTTCTGCCGGAAGAATTATCGATAAAGTGGATGTTCTTAACGCAGAGCAATTCAGAACCTTAATTGAAAACACTCCGGGTACAGATCCTTCTTTATTAGGAGATACCAGCACCGACTGGCAGGACCAAATTTACCAAACTTCTGTAGGAGCAATTCATAACTTTACAGCAACACAAGGTTTCGAGAATTTCTCTTACCGTGTTAATTTTAACCACACTTCTCAAACAGGGGTTTTAAAAACCGATGTTTACGAAAGAAATGCGTTAAACATAGCTCTTAATCAGGATTTGTTTGATAATCACTTAAAATTGACCTTGTCTTCTAAAGGGATCGTAGATGAAAACCGTTTTGCTGATCAAGGTGCTATTGGCTCTGCTGTAGCTTTTGATCCTACGCAGCCGGTTTACCAGGAGGGAAGTTATTTTGATGGATATTATGAATTCACTACCTCTCCACAACAACAGCAAATACAGGCTACACGTAATCCATTAGCGCTTTTAGAGCAATTAGATGGACGTGGTACTACTAAGAGAAATATCACAAACTTAAATGCTGAATATAAATTTCATTTTCTTCCGGAATTGAAATTTAATGTAAATGCTGGTTTTGATTATTCAGAAAATGATGGTTACAATAGAAGACCTTTAACTTCTGCAGCAAATAACCAGGATATTGCTTATTTTGAAGACTATGGTGGATTCAACAGAAATACACTGCTTGATTTCTATTTCAACTATAAAAATGATATAGATTTTCTAAACACCGAACTTGATCTTACTGCAGGTCATTCTTACCAGGAATTCTATATTACCAGTAAAAGAATTGAAACGATCTCTAACGATATCCAGGATTTCCCTAGAGAAACCAATCGTAATGCTTTAGAATCTTATTTTGCAAGAGCCAGTTTTGATATTGCCGACAAATATTTGGTTTCAGGTAGTGTGAGACGTGATGGTTCTTCAAGATTTGGAGGAGACAATAAATGGAGTATTTTCCCTGCAGTTTCTGTAGGTTGGAAATTACAGAATGAAAATTTCCTTTCGACTTCTAATGTAATAAACCAGTTGAAACTTCGTGCAGGTTACGGGGTTACAGGGAACCAGGAAATTGGACCTAACTATGGTTACTTCGGGGTTTACAATCCTAGTGTAGGTGGAGTGCGTTACCAGTTTGGTAATCAATTCTATAATACTTTACGTCCTGAAGCTTTTGACTCTGACTTGAAATGGGAAGAATTAAAAACTTATAACGTTGGTATTGACTATGGTTTATTCAACAATAGGATTTCAGGTACGGTAGAAGCTTATTACCGTGAAACCGAAGATCTTTTAGCAACAGTACCGGTACCGGCAGGTGCTAACCTTACTGACCTTTTGGTTACTAACGTTGGTAGTACAGTAAGTAAAGGTTTAGAGTTTGCAATTAACGGTGCTATTATTCAGCAGGAAGATTTTAACTGGGATGTAAATTATAACATCACTTTCCAGGACCTGGAGATCACCAACCTTACTTTAGGTGAGAACCCAGATTTTGAAATTCCACAAGGTGGAATAAGCGGAGGTGTTGGTAACAACATTCAGCTTTGGAAAGAAGGTTACGATCCTACAACTTTTAATGTGTTCCGCCAGGTTTACAATGAAGATGGGCAGCCAATTGAAGGGGCATATGTAGATGTAAATGGTGATAACGAAATTACTGAAGAAGATCGTGTTCCTTACAAAAAGGCCACCCCAGATTACTTTATGGGTCTAACCAATACTGTAAACTATAAAAACTTTGATTTCAGCTTTACCTTCAGAGGTAACTTTGGGAATTACATGTATAACAACACGCAGTCTGGAAACGGTTTTGTTGGAGCAGGTACGGTAACACCGCAACCTTACTATTCTAATTTTAACAGTAATGTTTTAGAAAGTAACTTCAACAACAACCAGTTCTTTTCAGATTATTACATCCAGAGTGCAGATTTCGTGAAACTAGACAACATCTCTGTAGGATATTTATTCCCGGGAGAAGATTTAGATGTTAGAACTTCACTAACCGCTACCAATGTATGGACCATAACCAACTACGAAGGTTTAGATCCTGAAATTGCTAACGGTATTGACAATAATTTTTATCCAAGATCAACTACAGTAGTACTTGGCTTAAATCTTTCATTTTAAGAAATAATATTTAATAAATTAGTTATGTTAAAAACACTAAAACCATTCTTTATCCTTTTTATAAGCGCAGGTTTCTTCTGGGCTTGTGAAGACGATTTAGATTTGCAGCCTGAAGATAACAGGCTCACGGCAGAAACTACTTTTGAAGATCCAGAATCTTACAAGCAGTTTTTAGCTAAACTTTATGCCGGTCTTGCGGTTAGTGGCCAGGAAGGCCCCGCCGGAGATCCAGACCTTATAGGTCTTGACGAAGGTTTCTCCCAGTATTTAAGATTATACTGGTCTATGCAGGAACTTACTACAGATGAAGCTGTAATTGGCTGGAACGATGGAACTATTCAGGATCTACACGGTCAAAACTGGACTGCAGGAAACGAGTTTATTAGAACTATGTATTCTAGAATTATGTACCAGGTGGCTTTAACCAACGAATTCTTAAGGCAGAGTACACCAGAGCTTTTAGAATCCAGAGGCCTTGCTGCTGAAGAAAGAGAGAATATTGCTCGTTACAGAGCAGAAGCTAGATTCTTAAGAGCTTTACATTATTACCACGCTTTAGATCTATTTGGTAACGTACCATTTGTAACCGAAGAGGATCCTGTTGGAGCTTTTCTTCCGCAGCAAATTCAAAGACCCGAGTTATTTGATTATGTAGAAAGCGAACTTCTAGCCATAGAAAGTGAAATTGTTAGCGCAAATTCTAATGAATATGGTCGTGCAGACCAGGCTGCAGTTTGGATGTTACTTTCTAAACTTTATCTAAATGCTGAAGTTTATACCGGTGAAGGTCACTATACTGAAGCTTTAGATTATTCTGAAAGAGTAATTAATGCTAATTATTCTTTAGCTGATGATTACCAGAAACTGTTCCTTGCAGATAATAACTCTAATGGAGCACAATCTGAAGTGATTTTCCCTATCACTTTTGATGGGCAACAAACTCAGTCTTATGGTGGAATGGCATTTATTATTCACGCCTCGATTGGTGGAGATATGGATCCTGAAGCTTTTGGTGTAAGCAGCGGTTGGGCCGGACTTAGAACTACTTCTGCATTAGTAGATAAATTCCCTGATGGAGCAGATTCTGAAGATAACAGAGCATTATTTTTTACTGAAGGACAAACAAAAGAAATCGAGGATATTTCCAGCTTTAACGACGGATATGCAATTACCAAATTTAAAAACGTAACTGTAGATGGAGAGCAGGGATCTGACGATACCGGAGAATTTCCAGATACCGATTTCCCAATGTTTAGACTTGCAGATGCCTACTTAATGTATGCTGAAGCACACTTAAGAGGAGGCGGTGGTAGCCAGGCGGCTGCATTAGGATATGTAAACGAATTAAGAGAGCGAGCTGATGCTGGTCAAATTGGTAGTTCAGACTTAAACCTGGACTTAATTTTAAGTGAGCGCGCCCGTGAGTTATATTGGGAAGCACATAGAAGAACAGATCTTATTAGGTTTAACCAATTTACAGAAAATGGAGTTTGGCCTTGGAAAGGTAATGTTCCACAGGGAACCACAACCCAAAGTTATAGAAACCTAATGCCTATTCCGGCTTCAGATTTAGGAGTAAACACCAACTTAGAACAAAATCCAGGATATTAATTTTTAAAAGAATTAAAATGAAGAAATTTTCAATTTTATTATTAGCATTTGTCGCGCTACTAAGTTTTAACGCGTGTACACAAGACGACGATATTGTATTCGTTGCACAACCAGACCCGGAAGGAATTCAGTTTAGCAATTCTTTGCAAAACACCTATGTGTTACCATCCGGAAATCCAGATAATCTTGCCGAAAGATTTGTTTGGAATGAAGTAGACTTTGAAGCTCCTACTACGATCTCTTACGAACTTCAGGGATCGGCCACTGAAGCTTTTGATAGTTATATGGTAATAGGAAACACTGGTAGCAATAACCTTGGTGTAACTATTGGCCAAATGCTGGATCTTGCAGAAGAAGCTGGTTTAGATAATGATCCTGAAACCGAAATGCCAAATACAGGTACCGTTTACTTTAAGGTACGTGCTTTTGCCGGTGAAGGTGAAGGAAATGCTCTAGAGGAATTTTCAGAGATCCTAAGTGTGAATGTAGAACTTCCTGAAGCTGAAGAAGAAGGTGAAGCGCCTAAAATGGAACTTTATCTTGTAGGAGATGCCACCGCAGCGGGTTGGGATCCTGCTAACAACAACACTCCTTTATTTAGAGATGGTGAAAACGAAAACATCTACTACTTCCAGGGCCGTTTTGCCGGAGGTGCAGACGTAGAAGGTTTCAAATTTTTACAAACTACAGAGTGGCAACCACAATGGGGATTATCTAATGGTGAACTTACTAATAGTGACATCTTAGGTGAAGATCCTAGTGCATTCCCGGTTGAAGATGATGCTTATTATTCATTAATGGTGAATGTTGATGAAATGACCTATACTTGGGAAGCAATAGATGAAAGCGCAGCAGATGTGCAAACAAATATTGGAATAATTGGAGATTCAACTCCTGACGGATGGGATGCTGACACCAATATGACACAATCTGAATTCAATCCTCATATCTGGTATATCCAGGGAATTGAACTAGTTGATGGTTTCGCTAAGTTTAGAGCTAATGATGCCTGGGACATAAACTGGGGGTCAGAAACTCCGGTAAGCGGACAAACCACATCTGGTGGACCAGATATTCCGGTAACCGCAGGAACTTACGATGTTTGGTTTAACACTCTTGATGGTCGTTATACTTTTATCCCACAGGTAGAAGAATAAAGACTGCATAACTTCAGGGCTGCCTGGAAGGTTCAATTACCGTCAAGCTGAACTGGTTTCAGCTTCTAACTTGTTTTGATAATCAAAAACTTAGATTCTGAAATAAATTCAGAATGACGTTCTAAAAACCTTTCAGACAGCCCTTCTTAATTCTTATTTATTATGAAAAAAACTAAAATTTTATTTCCTTTTCTTTTTAGCCTGCTATTAGTAATATCAGGTTGCTCTAAAGATGATGACGAAGTTGTTGATGGAACCGATGATATTACCGGTGGAGAAGAACCGGAAGTACCTACCCCACAAGATCCTGAAGCCTTAGACCTTTCCCAATATTCCAGCGGGCAAAAAGTAATGATGCAAACTTTCTACTGGGATGTAGAACCTCGCTTTGAATGGTGGAATAACCTTTCAGATAAAGTTGAAGGCTGGGCAGATGCCGGGATAGATAGAATATGGCTTCCCGTCGCTACCAAAGGTCAGTCTGGCGGTTACTCCATGGGTTACGACCCTTCAGATTATTTCGATTTTGGAGAATACGATCAGCATGGGACTGTTCCTACACGTTTTGGAACTCGCGAAGAGTTGGAAAATCTTATTGCTAAATCTCACGATCTGGGCTTAGAGGTTATAGCAGATATCGTATTAAACCATAATTCGGGCGGCGGCCTGGAATACAATCCTTATCGCGAAAAGGATACCTATACCCTATTCAACGAAGAAAATGGAAACGCCTCAGGGATGTTCAATAGAAACTACGAGCATTTTCATCCAAATGATGTGAGCCAAAGCGATGAGGGCGATCTTTTCTTTTCTGAACAGGATGTGGATCACGATGTTCCTTATGTGCAGGGCTGGCTGTGGAAGAATGAGAATTCTGTCGCGAAATATTACAAAAATGAAATGGGCTTTGACGGCTGGCGATTTGATTACGTAAAAGGTTTTGGAACCTGGGTAATTGAAGACTGGATGAACGAAGTTGGCGGATTTGCCGTTGGAGAAAATTTTGATGGAAATGCAGATGTTCTTGTAGATTGGGTTGATGCCACCGGAGTTTCAGCTTTCGATTTTGCCGCTTTCTATAAAATGGAAGAAGCTTTTGATCGCTTTGACGACCTAAATTATTTAGACGGAAATACACTTCGTAAGATTAATCCCGACAAAGCAGTGACTTTTGTAGCGAATCATGACACCGAAAAAGACGAAAATGAAGACAATCGCATTGCAACAGAAAATAAAATGAAGGCTTATGCATATATTTTAACACACGATGGATATCCCACAATTTTCTACTCAGATTACGAAAATGAAGCTTTCAACGAAGAAATCAAACAGTTAATCGAGATTCATAACAGTCTGGCTGTGGGTGATGTACAAGTACTTCATGTAGATAATGACGAATATTTAATGAAAAGAGAAGGGAATGCTGAAAACCCCGGATTAATTCTATATATTAGCACCGGAAGTACTACCAAGCGTAGAAACGTTCAAACTAATTGGAATAACGTTACCCTGTTAGATTACAGTGGCAACTCAACATACACCCCTACCTCCGATGAAAACGGAATGGTAACAATTGAAGCTCCGGCGAATGGATATTCAATATATTCCATCACGAAATAGGTTTTATTTTGAATTTTCATAGGTGTTAATTCAAAGACTGGCTGGTTGTTAATTCAACCAGCCTCTTTTTTTTATACTAATTCGACTTTTACTCTTCAAAATAAGTTCGATTAACTCCAATTTTTCACTGCTTTCAGACTTAGATATCTTCTACAATTTTTGCGAATTCAATCGAAAAATATTCGAGAATTACCGGTGTTATCTATAGAAAATAGTCTTCTCTACTTCAGCTTCAGCAATTTACTCCTGCACAAACTTTAATTCTATTTTTTTACAAATTTGTCAACTTTTGAATGTTGATAAATTCTTATTTATCTGATATTAAGCTTATTAACAATTTTTGTTTGATAACTTTTTTTAACAAGATTTTATATTCTTGTACTTCTTTGTCTATATTTACATTCCGCTTGAAACAGTTACTAATCCAAAATCTAAAATTAATATGGGTGTGAACACTACTACCGCCGCTCCTAAGACGTATAGCCAGGATGAGGCTTTTAAAGCTTCCCTGGAGTATTTTAAAGGAGATGATTTAGCCGCACGGGTGTGGGTAAATAAGTATGCGCTTAAAGATTCCCAGGGGAATATTTATGAGCTTACGCCAAACGATATGCATCGTAGAATTGCAAAAGAAATTTCCCGTGTAGAGCAACGCTACCCAAACCCCATGAGTGAAGATGAGGTTTTTGACCTTATTAAAGACTTTAAATATATTGTCCCTCAAGGTAGCCCAATGGCCGGTATAGGTAACCCTTACCAAATTGCCTCTCTTTCTAACTGTTTTGTAATTGGTAACGATGGCGATTCAGATTCTTATGGAGGGATCATGAAAATAGACCAGGAACAGGTACAGCTTATGAAACGCCGTGGTGGTGTTGGGCATGACCTTTCCCACATTCGCCCAAAAGGTTCTGCAGTAAAGAACTCTGCCCTTACCTCTACCGGTATTGTTCCTTTTATGGAACGTTACTCCAACTCAACTCGCGAAGTTGCGCAGGATGGGCGTCGTGGAGCGCTTATGCTCTCAGTTTCTATCAATCACCCAGATTCTGAAGATTTTATAGATGCAAAAATGGAGCAGGGAAAAGTAACCGGTGCCAATGTATCAGTAAGAATTGATGACGAATTTATGCGTTCGGTTAAAGAAGACCGGAATTACGTTCAGAAATATCCTATTTTTAGCGAAAACCCAAAGAAAACCAGAGAAATTGAAGCTAATAAGCTTTGGAAAAAAATAGTACATAACGCCTGGAAATCGGCTGAGCCGGGAATTCTTTTCTGGGATACCGTAATTAACGAGTCGGTGCCAGATTGTTATGCAGATCTTGGTTACAAAACGGTTTCTACCAACCCTTGTGGTGAGATTCCGCTTTGTCCTTACGATTCATGTAGGCTGTTAGCTATTAACTTATTTTCTTACGTAGAAAATCCGTTTACTAAAGAAGCTTCTTTCAATTTCGAACTTTTCAAAAAACATATTGCCGCTGCACAGCGCATTATGGACGATATCATTGACCTTGAATTAGAAAAAATTGATGCAATTCTTGCTAAAATTGAAGCAGATCCTGAAGGAGATGAAATTAAAGGTGTAGAATATAATCTTTGGAAGAACATTCAAACTAAAGCAAAAGAAGGTAGAAGAACCGGAATTGGTATCACTGCTGAAGGCGACATGCTTGCCGCTTTAGGTATTAAATACGGAAGTGATGAAGGTGTAGATTTTTCAGTAAAAATCCATAAGCACATCGCTATTGAAGCTTACAGAGCTTCAGTTTATGCAGCAAAAGAAAGAGGAGCTTTCGCAATTTTTGATTCAGAAAGAGAAAAAGAAAATCCTTTTATCCTTCGACTTAAAGAGGCCGATGAAAAATTGTATTACGATATGCTGGAATATGGCCGCCGTAATATTGCTCTACTTACCATTGCCCCAACAGGAACTACCAGTTTAATGACGCAAACCAGTTCTGGAATTGAACCGGTATTTATGCCTGTTTACAAGCGAAGAAGAAAAGTAAATCCTAACGATAAAGATTCTCGTGTAGATTTTGTAGATGAAGTTGGCGATTCCTGGGAAGAATACGTGGTTTTCCACCACCGATTTAAAGAATGGATGAAGGTTAACGGCCACGAAATTACCGATGATTATACACAAGCCGAATTAGACAAGCTTGTAAAAGCTTCTCCTTATTACAAAGCCACTTCTAACGATGTAGATTGGTTGAGTAAAGTAAGAATGCAGGGAGCGGTACAAAAATGGGTAGATCACTCTATTAGTGTGACCATTAATTTACCAAATGACGCTACCGAAGAATTGGTTGGTCAACTATATTTAGAAGCCTGGCAAGCGGGTTGTAAAGGTGTTACCGTGTATCGCGATGGTTCTCGATCTGGAGTTCTAATTTCTAACGATGAGAAAAAAGAGGAAGCTGAAGAAGAAAACAATACACCATTCCCAACTACGCGTCCGCAAAGCTTAACCGCAGATGTGGTTCGTTTCCAGAATAACAAAGACAAATGGATCGCTTTTATTGGTTTAATAGACGATAGACCTTACGAGATCTTTACCGGTTTTGCAGATGATGAAGAAGGAATTCTACTTCCACGCTGGGTGACTGAAGGGACAATTATTAAAGCCAGAAATGAAGATGGAACTTCTCGTTACGATTTCCAATATGAAAACAAACGAGGTTACAAAACAACCATAGAAGGCTTATCCCATAAATTCAACCCTGAGTATTGGAACTATGCAAAATTGATCTCAACAACGCTTAGACACGGGATGCCAATTGAAAAGGTAGTAGATTTAATAAGCAGTCTACAGTTAGACAGTGAATCTATAAACACCTGGAAAAACGGAGTTGCCAGAGCGCTAAAACGCTTTATCGCCGATGGTACCGTTGCCAAGAAACAAAAATGTACCAATTGTAACTCATCTAATCTTATCTATCAGGAAGGCTGCCTTACCTGTCAGGATTGCGGCTCTTCCAAATGTGGATAGTCTCTTGTTTAGATTAGATAAAAAATGCCTTTTGAAAATTTCAAAAGGCATTTTTGTTTTTAGGAAGGAAATATTTTAACTCGTCATTCTGAATTCATTTCAGAATCTATGATGCTAGCAATTAAAAACAAGTTAGAAGTTGAAACATCCCGAAGCTTCGGGACAGCTTGACAAATGAAGTTTTTTCAAACCGCCTTTTTTATTTTATTATTCCAAACTCACCGAATTAATGCCCACTCCGTGCGGATTTTCCAGCTCACTATCTTGGATTCCCGGGCCGATTGAAAATTGCAAGGCTTCAACATTTTCTAATTCAAAATTTCCGGCGTAAGAATGTTCGAAATAATAGGGTAAAAATGAAGGATAAGGTCTTGGTAAACTCACCGTTTTAACCGGTTTTAAAGCAGAAATATCAATTTTATATGTGTTGGTTTCCTGGTCAAGATCTAATGTAGTTCCAAAGGCCGCTCCGTTTTTCATCACCAAAGCAATTTGAAGTTTATCTGTGCTTTCAGTTAATGCTCTGGCTTTGATTACAAGACTATCTTTAGATTCCAATTCAGCTTTTCTACCTGCAATTTTTCTATTGAAATTATACCTAAAAGAGTAATCGTAAATTGGCTCTGCCGCAGGGTTTTCAACATCTTTCTCAAAGAGTTTTTCCACTTTTACCCGGTATTCTGCTTCACCCGTATTATCAGTTGGCACTAGGTTATTTCCAGGGTTCCACTCACCTACTACATAATCTTCGTCTTCTGAAGCGATAAAAATAAAAAGCGGCTTGGTCTCTTTTACAATCCGGGTAGTAAATACCTTTTCTGAATGAAAATCCCAATCTTCAGGGCTGCCTGAAACTTCTCCGGGAAAAGTTACTTTTTCTTTATTAGTAGTTACAATAATTCGATATTCTAAAAAGCCATTTTTCAACATACTTTCCGGAATTTCTGCCGAATAATTATAAGCGTTCTTATTCTTAAGCTCAATAGCTTTATAAGTATTCCCGTTTTGCAGCCAGGCTTCTACTTTTTCTATTTCTTTATCTGAAACGACCTCCGCAGTAATTTCTGCTGAAGAATTCTCGGTAAGTTCTTTGATAGGTTCGTGCAACACATAAGTTTGCGCTACGGTACTTTTCGGAGCGGTAAACTCTTCCAACTCGAACCTTAAATTTATATCTGAACTTTTATCAAATTCGGCTCCTTTATTTTTTAGCAAATAAGTTCCAGGACGAATTTTAAAGGATTTCCCTTTAACTTTAGGTGTAAACTCATTGTCTTTATTTAAAGCTTCCAGGCTGAAGTTTTCATTTAAACCAGGAAGATCTAAACTCATTTCCCATTCGTTCCATTTGATCACCGCCACGGTTTTTTCAAGGCTGTTACTTCCAAAAGGATTATCTATCAAAATAGCATCAGGCATTACTTCCAATCGCCAAACTTCGTCTTCTAATTTATCGAGAAAATAGGCGCCTTTTCCTTCATATTTTATCACTTCAGAATTGCCAAAACCAGCAACTTGCCTGAGGTTTTTTAAGGATTTTGGCTGAATTTTATTCGTATTGGTATAAATAAATTTTTCTTCAGAATTCAATACCGCGAGATCCTTTTCATAATCGATTTTAAAATCCTGAAATTCCAGGTTTTTTGGATAAACACCGAAATCACTATTTACAGGAACCTGATGAAAAACTTCTCCGGCGATCATTAAGGCCAGGGCCTTTTGGGGAGTGTAGGCCAGGTTCATATAATGCGTATTGTATTCGGTATTTCCGAATGCCAGATAAGTGGGATCGTAAGCGAAGTGAGTTCCTATCTGGATTCCGGCTTCCCGAAAACTTCTAGCCATTGCCGGATAGATATAAGATTTCATAACATCGGCAGCATCAAATTCGTAAACCAATTTCGCCGCGTTATTTTCTTCAATTACATTATTAAACGGAATCTGATAATCGTTTACATTAGGCAAAAGATTGCCTTCCAGTTCCTTTTGAAATCCTAATCCTGTTGGGTACCACTGGAAAGTTCCGCCGTCTATTCCAGCATCAAAATAAGATTCGGCTAGGTGAATACTATGGCTTACATTATAGAAAATTGGTTTCTTAGAACCGGTGCTTTTCATAGCCGAAACCATTTTTTCTATAAATTCCTGCACTTCTTCAGGCTCTCCTTTATGGTGCGGTTCGTTGCTAATTTCAAAAGCAATAAGGTTTGGCTCATTTTTATAAGCCACCCCCGTATAAGGATTCACATGATTTAGAAATTGTGCCAGATAATTTTCCTGAGCTTTAATAGCGCCAGGGTCAGTTAAGCTTCCTGCTTTTCCGTATTTATTGGAAAATCCGGGAGTATCCTCATCGGGCTCCGGCCAGCCATTTCCCCAATAAGCAATGGGCGTGATCACGAAATTTATATCACGTTCCTTTAGTTTCTTCAGTAAATAATCAAATAGTTCAAGATGTTCATTTTCCAGAAGATTACCTTCTTCATCACTAATTTCAGTATCCCAAACGTGAATTCGGTAAAGATCAAAGCCTAATCTTGAAAAATGATAAACATCTTTATCTATAGCTTCTTTTAGATCTACATTCAATTTCTGCCCGCTGCGATAAGCATGTGCAAAAGGCACCGAATAATTGACTCCAAAACCTTTGACTTCTTCGTTGTTCTGACCCCAGCGCATAAAGCCCTTATCATCTACGTAAACATTTTCTTTTTCCTGGGCCTGTCCGAAAAAAGTTACGAGACTAATTAACAGGCTTAAATAAAAAATCTTCTTCATAAATAATTTTTATACATCGCAAATTTTAATCGCTTTTTGAAGCGAATCAATCTCGTCTGGATTGGTAGGAATAAACTCTTGTGCAACAAAACCTTCAAAACCCGTCTCCACAATAGCTTTCATAATTGCAGGATAGAAAAGTTCCTGGGAATCATCAATCTCATTTCTCCCCGGAACTCCGGCGGTATGGTAATGATTAATATGCTTATGGTGTTTTTTAATCGTGGCAATTATATCCCCTTCCATCACCTGCATATGGTATATATCATATAGTAATTTAAAGTTATCGGCTCCCATTTCTTCAGCCAGGGCCACACCCCATTCGGTATGGTCTGCCATATAATCTGGATGATCAACTTTGCTGTTCAGTAACTCCATTACAAGAGTTACATTTTTCTTTTTTGCGTATTTAAGTAAGGATTTTAAACCTTTCGAGCAATTTTTAATTCCGGTCTGCTCGTCCATTCCGCGGCGATTTCCGGAGAAAACAATTACGTTTTTTATATTATGCTTTGAAGCTTTATCAATTAAACCTCTGTATTTTTCCTGAAGAACTTTATGATTTTTAGGTTCATTAAAACCATTTTGGATATCGGCGAAAACATCTGTAGCCATTGAACAAACCAACCCATATTTTTCAACGGTCTCCCATTCTGAAGGTTTTAGAAGATCTATCGCATGAATTCCCATATTCGCGCAGGTTCTGGCAAATTGGTCTAAAGGAATATCCTGAAAGCACCAACGACAGACCGAATGCTTAATATTATTCTTTTGGCTTGCCGGCAGGGAATTTTCATCTATATAATTCATAGCGGCAAAAGAAGATGCCACGCCACCAATACTCAAAATTCCTGAACCTATGGCAATACTCTTTAAAGCATCCCTTCTTGAAAACTTCTTATTCATAATTGTTGATTTTTAGGTTGGTCAAAATTTTTAGGAAGTAACTAGATACAGTGGAATCTCCACTGCTGGGTGTCTAACTTATTCCTATCGCTTTACGATAAGTTAAGCGATTTCGATAAACGTAAATTTTACAATTATTATTTAGAAAAAAAACTTTTCGGCTATAATTTTTTAGTTTTTTCTTAACATTAGTTCCGAAATGGAAAACTATTATTAAGCGATTTCAAAATTATATCCTGACTCCAGAAGTTTTTGGTAGTTTTTATAATCAAATTTATAGAGGAAGGCCCCCCGGCGGGAAGTAGACTTATCTTTTTCATCTAATTTCACCAGAACTTTTAAAGACAGCACTTTTTTACGAAAGTTTCTTGCGTCCAGTTCCTTTTGATAAATAGCTTCGTAAAATTGTTGTAGTTGTGGTAATGTAAATTTCTCCGGCAGTAATTCAAAACCAATAGGTTTATACCTTGCTTCGCGTTTTATGCGCCCCAAGGCATCATTTACCATCTGGTTATGATCTAAAACTAAATTTGGCAATGCATCAATCTCATACCAGTGCGCCCCGTGCTTTTCTACCAGTTCTTTGTTGTATGCTTCTAACCTGATAAGTGCATATTGAGCAATAGAAATTGTACGATATCCCGGATCTCTTTCAGCTTTTCCATAGCTTTTTAGTTCTTCCATAAATACGCGCTCCAAACCGGTAATCTCGCTTAGAACACGTTTTGCCGCCTGATCTACATCTTCATCTAAGTTTACAAAACTTCCTATTAAGGACCAGGAATCTTTAAGAGGTTCAACCCGTCTTTTAAAGATTAATAGCTTGAGTTTTCCTTCATCAAAACCAAAGATAATACAGTCGGTAGCGACATACATCTTGTCGTTCTTACTGTAATAATCTAAAGCATGTTCAGGCATAAAAATAGAAAATCGAAATAAAATTAATCAGAACTTACTGGGCAAAATAAGCATAGATAAAAACTACCAACACAACGATTCCAAGGCCAACCGGTTTTACAAGTTTCCAGGGTTGAATATCAACCTGCCTGGTATAATCTAAAATAAAAGGTTCCATTCTCGGTTTCCATTTGCCAATCACCAACATAATGATCACATTCAACACAAATAAAATAGCCATTACGTGAAGATAGTGTGGCAAAGCATCTTCTCCCACAACAAAGTATTTAAGGCCTAGATAAATGAGATAGAAACCAACACCACTAAAAATTGCAACTTTAGCAGCGATTGCCGGAATTCTTTTAGTAAGGTAACCTACAATAACGATTGTAAGAATAGGAATACTATAACTACCATTTACTTCCTGCAAATAGCCAAAAAGACCTTGTGGTGCATTAGCAATAAAAGGGGCAATAAGCATAGCTCCAATGGCCAGGAAAATACCAAAGCGTTTTCCTTGTTTTACCACTTTAGCCTCACTGGCTTCGGGATTAAAATATTGTTTATAAATATCTATTCCGAAAAGGGTAACAGAGCTGTTTAAAGCCGAATTAAAAGAACTTAAGATCGCGCCAAAAAGAACGGCAGCGAAGAATCCTGTTAGCACCGGTGGAAGCACTGCATTTACAAGTGCCGGATAGGCCTGATCGGCATTTTCCAGGTCTCCCTGAAACATATGCCAGGCAATAATCCCCGGTAAAACCACGATTATTGGTCCCAAAATCTTTATAAAAGCTGCCAGCATTAAGCCTTTCTGTCCTTCCCGAAGGTTTTTAGCAGCTAATGCCCGCTGAATAATCGCCTGGTTGGTTCCCCAATAAAACAACTGTACCAGCATCATCCCTGTAAATATTGTGGAAAAAGGTACTGAAGCATCTGGGCCACCTATAGAATTAAATTTTTCAGGATTAGCATCTACTAAAGTTTCCAGGCCATTTATAATTCCTCCATCTCCAATAGCCATAAGTCCGAATACTGGAATTAGTAAACCTCCTATCAACAGACCAATCGCGTTAATCGTATCTGATACCGCAACTGCTTTTAAACCGCCAAAAATAGCATAAATAGACCCGATAATCCCAATTCCCCACACGGTTAACCATAAGGCTGTGCTTGAACTTACATTCAACATTTCAGGAATACCGAACATGGTGCTAATCGCCAATGCTCCAGAATATAGCACGATAGGCAGAAAAATAATCATATATCCAGATAGGAATAGCGCCGAAACCAGGGTTTTAGTTCCTTTATCGAATCGCTTTTCCAGGAATTGCGGTACAGTGGTTAAACCTCCCTTTAAATAGCGTGGTAATAAGAATAGTGCGGTAATGACTATGGCAATGGCAGCAAGGGTTTCCCAGGCCATTACTAAAATACCTTCACTAAAAGCCTGGCCGTTTAATCCTACAATTTGTTCAGTAGATAAATTGGTTAACAAAACCGAACCTGCAATAACTCCTGCAGTTAAGCTTCTTCCCCCTAAAAAATATCCATCACTAGTACTTTCATCAGTTTTTCGGGTTGCCATATAGGCAATTACAGCTACCAAAAGCGTGAAACCAACGAATGATAAAATTCCAACCATAGCTTAATATAAAATTTTGTTAAATATAAAATTTTAATCGGGAGTTACTGCCTCATTAGCCCTTAATCTTCTTATTTGCCACCAACCGAAAAATTATATGAAATTCTATTATAATATTTTTCACCCGGCTTTAATACAGCCTCGGGGAAATTCCTGAAATTAGGTGCATCAGGAAAATTTTGAGCCTCTAAACAGATAGAAGGATATTCTTCAGCAATTTCGGTATGGTAGTTTAGGTCATCTGGAAGACTTTCTGGAGCGTAGGCTACCAATGCTTTTTGATTTGTTTTCACTTCCATTTTTATGCCCGTTAATGGAGCAAAAAGTCTCGCTGCAACTTCATCTTCCTCAGACTTTAGTACAAAGGTATCATCGAGGTTTCGATTACCAATCAATTTACTTTCACTAAAGTTTTTAGGATGCTTCTTCAGCTTTGTTAAATTTCCGGTAGGTAATAATTTTTCATCAACCTCCAGAATTTTTTCGGCTACAATTTTCAAAAAATGGTCGCTAATACTGCCACCACCATTTAGATTAAAATAAGTATGATTGGTAAGATTAATCACCGTTTTTTTATCGGTTTGTGCTGAATATTCTATTTGTATTTCATCATCCTCGGTAAGGGTATACTTTACTTCAACCTCAAGGTTTCCCGGATAATATTCTTCGTTATCTTTACTCAGGTAAGCTAGTGTTACAGATGGGTTGGGCCCGGTAGTCTCTTCTTTAATTTCCCATATTTTATACTGAAATCCTTCTTTTCCACCGTGCAAGTGCACATCATCTTTTTCAAAGAGCTTGTAGGTGGTTTCATCCAATTTAAATTCTCCTTTAGAAATCCTGCCTGCGTAACGGCCTACGGAGGCCCCAAAACCTTTGTTATGTTCCTTATATACCGAGGTTATAAAATCTTCTGCCCACGGGCTAACCACCACATTTACCGGATTTTCTCTTTTATCTTTAATCTTAAAGCTTAGCAAAGCCGCCCCGTAATTAAGAACCTCGAGTTCGCTACCTTTTTTATTTACAAGGCTTATGGTTTTTAGATCTTCTTTTTTTATAATATTCAAGTTCTCTCTTTTTAAATGTTTTCTTCTGAAACCCAGTTATCAACTTTTTCTTCCAGAATATTCAAAGGTACGGCTCCATCAAGAAGAATCACATCATGGAATTCCCTAATATCAAAATCCCCCCCCAATTCTTCCTTCGCGTTTTCTCTTAATTCCAGGATTTTATTCATTCCTATTTTGTAAGCCGTCGCCTGGCCGGGCATTACTATATGCCGTTCTACCATTTTTATACAATCACTTTCAGCGTTTGGAGTATTTTCCTTATAATAAGCAATTCCTTCCTCACGAGTCCATTTTTTAGCGTGAATTCCTGTATCTACCACCAGCCTGCAGGAACGCCAAAGTTCCATGGCTAGCCTTCCAAAATCTGAATATGGATCCTTATAATATCCTATTTCTTTTGGTAACAATTCGCTGTAAAGTCCCCAACCTTCTACGTAGGCGGTATAAAAACTAAATTTCCTAAACTGCGGAATTCCCTCTAATTCCTGGGCGATAGCAATTTGCATATGATGCCCCGGAATTCCTTCGTGGTATGCCAAGGCTTCCATTTGGTAAGTTGGCATTGCAGACATATCATATAAATTGGCGTAATACGTTCCGGGTCTTGAACCATCTTTTGCCGGCTGCTGATAAAATGCTTTCCCTGCATTTTTTTCTCTAAAAGGCTCTACCGCTTTTACTACTAATTCTGCCTCTGGTTTTGTTAGAAAAAGTTTATCCAGATCATCTTTCATTGTATTGATGATACTCCTGGCTTCTGTAAGGTATTTACTTCTCCCGGTAGAATCATTAGCATAATAGAACTGCTTGTCTTTGCGCATAAATTCGAAGAAATCCTGAAGGGTTCCTTTAAAACCAACCTTCTTTTTGATCTTTTCCATCTCAGCATGAATACGCGCAACTTCACTTAAACCAATCTCGTGAATTTGATTCGCCGAAAGATTAGTAGTGGTAGCTCTTTTTAAAGCATTCGCATAAAACTCTTCCCCTTTAGGAAACTTCCATGCCCCGGCATCGCTATTCGCACGTTTTTGCTGAGTTTCGAGAAACACAATTAAATTTTGATAGGCCGGCTTAACTTCTTCTGTAAGAGCAGTTTCGGCTTTTGAGATAAGTTCCTTCTTCTTTTTCTGAGAAATTTCTAAATCGTCTATTTTCGATTTAAAATCTTCCAGCAAGGCACTATTCTCTACAGATTTTCCAAAGGGTTTTCCCTTAATTACATTTCTGCTCGATTCCAGAACTCTATCAAACACAAATATTGGAGGCATAATGCCATTTTGTTCCCTTATTTTTAAATTCCCAATCACATCTTCCATCACCTTAGGTATTCCTTTTAACCTCGAAATATAGGCTTCTGCATCACTTATTGAATCTATGCGGTGCATGTTGATTAAAAAGGCTGGCAACTCGGCATGATAGCCAAACATTTGGTTTACCGGGTAATTGTAAAACCTAAAATCATAATCTTCTAATATATTTTCCTGCTTTTGGAGGTACAGATCATAACTTAATCGAGTTTCTTCATCCAGAGAGGAAGGATCTATTTTTTTTAGATCTCCCAGGCGTCTCTTGGCTTTATTGCGATCTTCAGCATACTTTAAATGAGAAAAATTGTCCCATTTGCCATAATTGGTTTTTTGCCCAAGACGGGTTTGCATCATAGGCGATTCTTCCACATCCTTTTGAAATTCTTCTTCAAAATACTCGTTCACTTCAGCCGAATGCTCCTTGATTTCTTCTTCGGAATAACTTTCACTTTGTTGATTACAGGAAAAAATAAATACCAGAAGACCTAAATAAAAGATTTTATGAATAAATCTGATGCGCATAAACTATTCTTTAATTACTGAAAATTCTATCGCAGAATCTCCAAAAACAGTGTGGGTTTGTTGCTGAAAATCTTCTTCCTCAGCTTTAAAAATATTAGGAACATAGGTTTGTGGATTCCTATCTATAAGTGGAAACCAGGTGCTTTGAACCTGAATTTGCAATTTATGACCTTTTTTAAAAGTATGGTTAATATCCTGAAGGGTAATATTTACCGAGGTTTTTTTATTAGGTTCAAATGGCTCGGGATTTTCGAAACTGTTTCTAAATCGGCCTCGCATCACTTCGCTACGCACCATCATATGGTAATTATCCATATCTAAATGCTCCATGGTTTCTTCATAATCTTCGGCATCTGGAGGGTAAACATCTATTACTTTTACTACCCAATCTGCAGCTGTTCCCGTAGTTGCTACATTTAAACGAGCTTCAATTTCTCCGGCTAGCTTCATATCTTCTTCCAAAACTTCCGTTTCAAAAACCAATACATCTGGTCTCCTGGCAGCAAAACGTTGGTCACCCGTCATATATTCCCTCGGAGTGAAAACTGCTTTAATTTCATTATTATACGAAACTGGTTTGGCAGGATCACTTACAAAGCTTTCCTCATTATCGGTAGCCTCATCGGTTAATTCCTGCTCATCTCCCAGGTAAAAAACCTTAGGCTCTGCTTCTTTTGGAGGCCAGGCTTCGTAAGAATTCCATTTTCTTGCACCGGTATCATAAACATAAGCTTCGGCAAGATCTAAATCACCTTCTCCGCCTTTCTTTAGAAAGTGATTAAAGAAAGTAGTTTCAACATTTCTCTGGTAATCTTCAGAAATATTATCTCCAAAATATACATTCCCTACGGCTTGTCTTTCGGTTTGTCTGGCCCAGTCACCGTGACTCCATGGTCCAAAAACCATTATATTATGGTTATCGCTGGTTTCTTCAATTTTTTTGTAGGTATTAAAAGGACCATAAAGATCTTCCGCATCAAACAATCCGCCCACCACCATTACGGCCGGTTTAATATCATCCAAATGCTGAATAATACCTCGAGACTGCCAAAATTCATCGTAATTAGGATGTTCTTTTAGCTGTTGCCAGAATATATTGTCTTCGCCATAATATTCATCCAGATTACTAAGAGGTCCCACATCTAAAAAGAATTGATATTGATCTTGTGTTCCAAGATCGGGTAAATCGTACCAGCTTTCTGTAGTGGGTCCGGTTTTGTCATATCCAAAAAGTGCTGTAGCTCTCCAGTAACTTAATAAATAAGCACCGTTGTGATGAAAATCGTCAAAAAAGAAATCGCCGATACCTGCTTGTGGTGAAGCAGCTTTTAAGGCCGGATGTGCATCTACCAGGGAAGCAACTGCATAATGACCTGGATAAGAAATACCCCAGGTTCCTACCCTACCATTATTGTTTTCTACATTATTAATAAGCCATTCAATGGTATCGTAGGTATCGCTCGACTCGTCGAATTCATCGTCTTTTTTATTAGGGATTATCGCCCGCATATTGTCATATTTCCCTTCACTCATCCAACGCCCACGAACATCCTGGTATACAACAATATTACCTTCTTTCATTAAATATTCGTTAGGTCCTATAAGCGAACGAAACTGATCTTCACCATAAGGCCTGGAGCTATATGGAGTTCGTTGCATAAGAATTGGATATTCTTTAGAAGTATCTTTTGGGGAATAAATAGTAGTGTGCAGCTTAGTGCCGTCGCGCATTGGGATATCTACTTCTGTTTTATCATAATGTTCTTTAACATCATATTCTTCCTGCGCAATAATTTGAACAGGTAAAAAACTCAAAAACAGAAAGATAACACTAAAACGGAATAATTTCATAGTTTAGGGAGATTTTAAGCCCCCTAAGATAGAAATTACACCGATAAACCTAAAAGAATTTTACTTGATAATCGAGTTTTAAATATCTCACGAATACTGACGTAATTTATTTCTCTGTTTCCTGAAACTTCGTAAGCCCCTCTTTTAACCAGTCCAGGTACTCTGAAGCCTTTGGGGTGTAACCCACCGGCTCATTAAGTAAATTCACCTGATTATCTAAAAGCACATAGAAAGGCTGTGAATTATTCTTAAAATTTAGGGTTTGGAAAGTAGCCCATTTATCCCCAATGGTTTTAATAGGTTTTATTCCGCCTTTTGGTTTCATATAATTGAATTGCGCTTCCTCCGGCAGTTCTTTCCTATCATCTACATAGAGGGAAATAAGTATATACTCTTCATTTAGCATCTCGAAAACCTCAGGTTCACTCCACACCTGTTCTTCCATTTTTCGACAATTAACACAAGCCCAACCTGTAAAATCGAGGATTATGGGTTTATTTTGTTCTCTTGCTGCTTCCAGACCTTTATCCCAGTCTTTATAAGCTTCAAGGCCTAATGGAGCTTCGGTGCCTTTCTCATAGATACTGTAAAATAATGGTGGTGGAAATCCACTAAGCAACTTAAGATTCGCCGCCGAAGTATTAGTTAAACCGGGAATTAAATAAAGTACAAAGAAGAAAGTAATAACGCCTGCGCCAAATCTGGCTTTACTAATTCTTTGTTTAGGACCATCGTGCGGAAAACGAATTTGACCAAATAAATAAGCCATAAGACCTAAACCAACCAGAATCCAAATTCCGAGGAAAATTTCACGTTTTAAAAGTCCCCAATGCTCCACAAGATCTGCGTTTGAAAGGAATTTAAAGGCCAGTCCTAATTCTATAAAACCTAAAGTGACTTTAACCGTATTTAGCCAACCTCCGCTTTTCGGTAAAGAATTAAGCCAGTTAGGAAATAAAGCGAAAAGCGCAAAAGGCAGTGCCAGAGCAAGACCAAAACCTCCCATTCCCATAGAAAGTTGCATCGCACCGCCATCGCTAGTAAGCGATCCACCAAGCAGTGATCCTAAAATAGGGCCGGTACAGGAAAAAGAAACTAGAGCCAAAGTAAGCGCCATAAAAAAGATACCTACAATACCACCTACACTTGAAGCTTTATCGTCCATCTTATTACTCCAGGAACTTGGCAAAGTGATCTCGTAATATCCAAAAAAGGAGAAAGCAAAAATGATAAAGATGACAAAGAAAATAATGTTCAGCGTTACATTGGTTGAAATATTATTGAGAATTTCAGGATTTACGCTGTCAAGCAGGTGAAAAGGTAAACTAAGTAAAAGATAAATAGCAAATATAAAAACACCATAAAGTATAGCATTCACCAGGCCTTTTTGCCGATTTTTAGCTCCTTTAGTAAAAAAGGAAACCGTTAGCGGAATCATTGGAAATACACAGGGAGTTAAGAGTGCGATTAAACCACCCACAAAACCTAGTAAGAAAATACTCAGGAAGTTATTGCCTTCTTTCTCTTCAGGCTCAAATTTTTCCATTCCTGAAACATTAATATTTAATGCTTCGGTAAGTTCTTTATCTTTTTCTGAAATTTCCAGGTCGGTAAAACCTTCGGTTATTTCATTGTCTTGAAGAGAAATATTAAAACGTTCGGTTTCCGGAGGCAAACATTTTTCATCATCACACACAGAGAAATAGATCTCAGCAATAATTCCAGGCTTACTTCCGGGTTGTACTTTAATTTGCTGGGTAAAAACTGCTTCGTCCTCAAAATAGGTAATATCGGCTTCAAAAACCTGATCATAGATAGGTTCTATATCTGGCTCTGTAGTTTCACCGATGAGCTCAAAATTTTCTTCAGCATTATTATAGGAGAAAGTCGTAGCGATAGGCGCAATATCAATATCTGCTTCTTTCTGCGAATATAAATGCCAGCCTTCTTCCAGGGTCGCCGTAAAAACCAGGTTAAATATGCTGTCGTTTTCCTTTTCTACAGAAGCTTCCCAGGTAATGGGGTCATCCATTTGGGAATCTTCGCTCCCGTCGTTAAAATATTGTGCCTGTAACTGGATAAATGGAATAAAAAATAAGAGCAGACTCGCCAGATATTTCATAAACTGAAAGTAATTTTTATTATTTTTTGATCAGATGAAGTTATCGAAAAACGCCTATCGGCCCGCTGATTGATCACCCAAACAATTTTTTCGCCAGAGCACAGCAACCAGCTGTTTTCTTTCTCGGGCAAAGATAATTTTTTGTCTTTAAAGAAGTCGCTTAACTTCTTTTTTCCTTTCATTCCAAAAGGATAAAAGATATCGCCTTGCTGCCATTTTCTAACTGTTAGTGGAAATTCCAGTTTTTCTGGGTTTATATAAATGCAGTTTGATCTTTTATCGTTTATTTCCTTTACTTCTGAAAATGAAAAAGTTCCCATAGGAAGCATCGCAAAATCTTCATTTTTGGCGATTTTATAGACTTTGTCTTCGGTTTTATCAATTTCTGTAAGCAATAAATAATCCCGATCTTTTATTAACCTGTGTGAGGTTGAAAAAACCATTTTCCCCGGTTGGGCATCTAATAAATGGTACACATCGTTCCATTCTGTAAAACCAAAAGACTTCAGCAATTGGTATAAAATTGCAGAACTATTGGGCACCTTTTTAAGGTAATTAATATCCAGGCTATAGCCGTACTCTGTTTTACCAATTATTTTTGGATAGAGTAAACTCAAATAATCCTCTATTAATTCTTCGTTTTCTTTTAAATGCGATTGGGTTTTTAGAAAAGTCTCTAAAAACTGCGGGTTTATTTCTTCTAAAACAGGCACGAGTTCGTGTCTTATTTTGTTCCGAAGATATTTTGTGGATGCATTGGTGCTATCTTCTCTCCACGAAATCTTATTTTCTTCGGCGTAAGCCAAAATTTCTTTTCGTGAAAAATTCAATAAAGGTCTTACAATGTAATTACTATCGGCATTTATCCCACTTAAGCCTTCCAAACCGGTGCCTCGTATGAGATTAATAAAAAAAGTCTCCAGGCTATCATTGGCGTGGTGCGCGGTTAAGATAAAATCAAATTGATGTTTTAGCCTTAGCTCTTCAAACCATTCATACCTAAGATCGCGTGCTGCCATTTGAATAGACATACTATTATCTTTAGCGTATTGCTCGGTATCAAAATTTTCTATAAAAAGCTCAACATTTAGTTTTTTTGCAAGGGCGGCAACAAAATCCTCATCGGCGTCACTTTCTTCATCCCTAAGGTTAAAATTACAGTGCGCCAAAGTAAAATCCAGTTTAGCTATTTTGCATAAATGTGCCAGCACTACACTGTCTACACCACCACTTACCGCAAGTAAAATTTTACTGTTAGAGAGGTAAGGAAACTGCGATTTGATCTCGTTTTTGAAAGCTTTTTCCATAGAAAACCAAAGATACGAAAAGCCTCTCCTAAATCATCCCCTAAAGGGAGGACTTTAAAACACCTTTTTGGCTAAGACTATTTGAAGCTCTTGAAAAATTTATTCTCTTTCGTTAAGGAAAGGGCTGGATGAGCTATTTTTTAAAGCCTGTCGCATTGCGGCTGCCTTTAGCAGGCATTCTTCATATTCTTTCTCTGGTTTCGAAGCGGCAGTAATCGCCCCACCTACCGAAAAAGACACATATTTTTTAACCGAATTATATAAAATACTGCGTATAACCACGTTAAAATCGAAATCGCCGTTTGGAGTAAAATAACCCACGGCGCCACTGTAGAGTCCGCGTTTTGTTTCTTCCAGTTCTTCGATAATTTTCATTGCTGAAATCTTTGGCGCACCCGTCATACTTCCCATAGGAAATGTGGCTCGCAATGCTTCTACCGGTGGAATGCCGTCATCAAGTTCAGCAGAAACGGTAGAAATCATTTGATGTACTTGTTTAAAGGAATAAACCTTGCAGAGTTCATCTACATTTACACTCGCTTTTTTCGCAATTTTAGAAAGATCGTTTCGCACCAGGTCTACGATCATCACGTTTTCCGATTGTTCTTTTGGATCATTAGATAGCTCCTCTGCAATTTCGATATCTTCTTCCGGATTTTGTGACCGTCTTGCAGTTCCCTTTATAGGCTGGGAAATTAATTTTGATCCTGATTTCTTTAAATAACGCTCTGGGGAAGCCGAAAGCAAATAATGTTCTTCCAGTTTGAGAAAAGTTGCAAATGGCGGGCCGGAGAGTTCGTTAAGATCCTGAAAAACTTTAAAAGGCTCAATCTCTCTATTTTCAGCAAAAAATTCCAGACAGAAATTTGCTTCATAAATATCGCCGCGCTGAATATAAGCGAGCATCTTTTCAACTTTTTGAAGATACTCCTCTTTAGATATTCGGGCTTGTATTTTTGATTCTGAGTTTTCAGTTTCCGGTTGCCTGATCTCAACTTTGTTTATTGGCAGATTTGAAATCTCGGTAAAATCTTCTTCAATTTCATCATCCAGCATTCTTAGATATCGCACTTCCAACTGGTCCCCTTTCAGTAGAAATAATTTTTGAGGCTGAAAAAAATAGAGATCCGGGAAATCCAATCCGTCGTATTTTTTAGAAGAAAGTCTTTCTACATCATTTTTAAGATCGTAAGACAGGTAACCGAAAATCCAGTCTTTGGTAGTTTGCTGATATTCCTGAAGCTTTGCAAAAGCCTGGTGAGAATCTGTTTTTATCGCGGTAAATGCACCCGCGGCAAGCAAAGCATCAAATTCGCCGTAATCCTGATGATAATTATTACTGTCTAGCCAGGCAATTTCTTCAAATTGCTTACTCCATTGCAAGAGTTGCTGTTTGAATTTTAATGGCTCTTTTAAAGTATACGTAGTTTTTGTGCGCACCTCGCTTATAATTTGGAGCCCAAAGGTAAAAACAATTTGACGTAGCGCCTATTTTAATTCTTCCACAATTTATCTCGAAAACTCTTTAAATCGGGATTTGCGAAATTTGGAAAAATTAGGTTGAAATCGTTCTTGTATTTCTGAGAAAAAAATCTTAATTATACAACATGCGCTTTTCTGCGCCATTTTATGATTAAGATCCAAATATTACCAATGTTTACAGATACTGAAAAACTTACTTTAGCCGATATAGAAAACCTTGATTTCACTACTGTTATCTGGGTAGTGGCCCCGCTTATGTTCTTTTTTGTTTTACTTGAATTTCTAATTGGAAGAAAAAAGTATAAAAATCTTTATTCGGGAAAAGATTTCCTGGCCTCTACAGCTATCGGGATTGGTAATTTAATCCTGAACGGGTTCATGAAAATAGGAGTATTTATGGTGTTCCTTTTCTTTTTTAATCTGGCGCCGTTTAAAATCCCACATACCTGGTGGTCTTATGTTTTATGTTTAATTTTATTGGATTTTAGCAGGTATTGGGCACATAGGTTTGCTCACGAACAACGTTTCTGGTGGTCAACACACGTGGTCCATCACTCCTCTGAACATTATAATTTATCAACTTCTTTTAGATTGTCCTGGACGCAGAATTTGAAGATCATCTTCTTTTTACCGGTAGTATTGTTGGGCTTTCACCCTTTGGTGTTCTTTATTGTGCATCAACTTGAGGTACTTTATCAATTCTGGATTCATACCGAATTGATAAAAAAATTACCAAAACCAATCGAATATATCTTTACTACGCCCTCGCATCACCGGGTACACCATTCGGTAAATGAAAGATATCTGGATAAAAATTATGGTTCTACGTTTATATTCTGGGATCGTATTTTTGGAACCTTCCAGGAAGAAGACGAAAAACCCCGTTATGGAATTACCAAACCGGTGAACTCTTACAATCCTTTTTTCCTTGTTTTCCACGAATGGATTGAAGTAGGCAAGGATATCTGGAAAGCTAAATCCTTGAAAGAAGCCTGGCTTATTTTATTCGGAAGCCCCGTAGATAAGCATAAAGCAGATATGGGAATTACTGGAAAAACCGAAACCGAATTAAGCAATTTAGGGAAGGCCAACGAAGAGTTTAGCCCTAAAGTAAAAAAAGCAAATTAATTTGATTGGCCGGATTCCAGTTGATGAGAAAAAGTAGTTAATACATCTTCTATCCCCATATCCAGTACTTCGTTTAGCACTTTCCCGTCCCTAAAATTATCATTAAAAGAAGGCAAACTGAAGCTTTCTATGATCGCGCCGCCAAATCTTGGTAAAATTCCCTTGGTATATTCTAAAGCTGATGCGGCACCACGCTTGCCGGGAGAAGTACTGATCAATAAAATCTTTTTCCCCTCAAGGAAATTACGGTCTAATCGCGAAAGCCAGTCGATTATATTTTTAAAGTAAGCTGAAACATTGCCATTATGCTCATTTACCGCAATTATTAAGGCCTCGTGTTCGTGGATGACCTTGTTAATTATTTTAGCGCTTACAGGAATACCCCTTTCCTTTTCCCTATCGACGCTATAAATAGGCAACTCATACTGGGTAAAATCCTGAACTTTCACTTCGTGCCCCTGTATGCGACTGGCCACGTGCGTTAATAGCTGAAAATTAATGGAAGTACTACTGTTGGAGCCAGCAAAGGCAAGGATTTTTTTCATCTAAACGATTTTTATCAAAAATACCGAAATAAATGAAATGATGTTGGAATGAAAGGTTTATTGAACAAAGTGTTTTCTATTTGTTTTACACTTTCTGTTTTCTACCTATTAAAAAATAAAGAATAGGTCCTAAAAGAGGCACTATTATTATACTGACAAACCAAATCAGCTTATTATTCTTTTCAAATTTGTTTCTAAGAATATCTACTAAAGATATAAGAAAGAGAACCGTATGCAACAGGATTATTGTTTGCCAAACCACAATGCTACTTTCTATTGCCGTTATTTCCATATTAATACTTATTTAAACTCAAATATAGCAAAAAAGAAAT
This sequence comes from Salegentibacter mishustinae, assembly GCF_002900095.1. Classification (NCBI taxonomy): domain Bacteria; kingdom Pseudomonadati; phylum Bacteroidota; class Flavobacteriia; order Flavobacteriales; family Flavobacteriaceae; genus Salegentibacter; species Salegentibacter mishustinae. Next base: position 1,981,796 of record NZ_LLKN01000002.1, read on the forward strand.
AGCACTTTTGAATTTCTAGTTATCAATAATATATAATACATATTTAATTTTATAAACGCTCATAAAATTTTAAACACCTACAATCCAATAATTTAGCTTAATTAATCCAACTAATTAATTTAAAATTGCCAGGAGCAATTTTAAATTAGAGTTTCACTAACTTTGCCAGTTCATAAAAACTTCATTTAGTGACTTTTCAGGATTTAAATATTACCACTCCCCTGCGCAATGCGCTGGAAGATATTGGCATTAACACGCCCACGCCCATTCAAGAAGAATCGTTTTCTACAATTATGTCTGGGAAAGATATGGTGGGAATCGCGCAAACCGGTACTGGGAAAACCTTTGCCTATATGCTTCCAATATTAAGAATGCTTAAATATTCGGAACAGAAAAATCCACGAGTATTGGTTTTGGTACCTACACGGGAACTTGTGGTACAGGTAGTTGAAGAAATTAAAAAATTAACCGCTTATATGAATGTTCGTATCGCCGGTATTTATGGAGGCGTAAATATGAACACGCAGCATCAATCTCTTTTACAGGGCCAGGATATTGTGGTAGCAACTCCGGGAAGATTGTACGATCTCGTGCTTAGGCGAGCGCTTCAATTAAAATCTATTCAGAAATTAGTAATAGATGAAGTAGATGTGATGTTAGACCTGGGCTTTAAATTTCAGATCAATAATATCTTTGAACTGCTTCCGCAGAACCGACAGAACATCATGTTTTCTGCTACAATCACTGAAAATGTTGAAAATCTAATAGAGGCTAATTTCAAAAGTCCGCAAACTATTTCTGTAGCTGCTAGCGGAACGCCACTTGATAATATTAAACAAACCGGTTATAAAATCCCAAACTTCTATACCAAAGTAAATTTGCTAAGGCATATTTTAGCCGATAAAGAAACCTACTCCAAGGTGTTGATCTTTGTGGCTTATAAAAGAATGGCCGACCGACTTTACACAGAATTAGAACAGTATTTCCAGGATGAATGCACAGTGATTCACTCCAATAAAACTCAAAATTATCGTTTGCGCAGTATCAAACAATTTGGCAGCGGATTTTGCCGAATATTAGTTGCAACCGATGTTATGGCGCGAGGTCTTGATATTGAATCGGTAAGCCACGTGATTAATTTTGATACGCCAAAATATCCTGAAAATTATATGCACCGAATTGGCCGTACCGGAAGGGCCGAAAAAGAAGGGAATTCAATATTAATGACTACGGAAGCTGAAATGGAATCGCTGGAGAAAATTGAAGCTTTGATGAAAATGCAAGTTCCACAGGAAGAATTACCTGCTGAGATAGAAATTTCTTCAGAATTGATTCCGGAAGAACAACCTAAGGTTTTTGAAATCAATAATCCTGGAAAGAATAAAGAAGAAAACGCTCCCGGCCCTGCTTTTCACGAGAAAAAAGAAAAAAACAGGAAAGAGAATCTTGGCGGATCTTACCGAAGAGAAATAGCCAAAAAGTATAAAAAGCCAAAAACTCGCGGGGATAAAAATGCGAACAGAAGAAAGAAAAAATAATTATTGAAATGCACGAATTACAGAACGAATCCTTAAGTATAAAAGTAAATCCCGTTGGCGCAGAATTATCCAGCCTTAAAAATCTGGAAACCGGAATTGAACATTTATGGCAGGGAAACCCAGAATTTTGGGCAAGCCAGGCGCCTAATTTGTTTCCGGTAATTGGTGTTTTGAAAGAGGGAAAGTTCATTTTTGAAAATAAAGAATACCAAATGCCTAAACACGGTTTTGTTAGGCATAACGAGAATATTCGATTAAAAGAGAAAACAGTTAATAAATTAGTTTTTCAACTGGATTATTCAGCTGAAACCCTGGAAATCTATCCTTTTAAATTCCGCTTTGAAATTTCTTTTCAGCTAAATAAAAAATCGCTCACTGTACATCATCACATTTTTAATTTAGATGATAAGCCTTTATATTTCTCCTTAGGTGGGCATCCAGCCTTTAATGCTCCTATAAGTGAAAATGAAGTTTACGAGGATTATCACCTTGAGTTTGATAGAAAGATGGATCTAAGAACTTACATTTTAAATGAAAACGGACTGGTTAGCGATACTACTGAAGGTATATTAGACAACGAAGATAAAATCAGACTACATAAAGAGCTTTTCGCCAAAGACGCATTAATTTTCAAGAATATTCCGTCTAAAAAAGTGGTACTAAAAAGTAGAAACTCAGGTAGCATTTTAAGCGTGGAATATAAAGATTTTAAAAACCTGGGAATTTGGGCCAAGCCGGGAGCGCCTTACGTATGTATTGAACCCTGGCTGGGAATTGCCGATGTTGAAGGCACCGATCAAAACCTAAAAACCAAAGAAGGAATTGAAACACTGGCAGCAGGAAAAGATTTTCAGGCGGCCTATTCAATTGATATCTCGTAAAAAGAGAAAATCCCGCTAATTAGCGGGATTTTTATTTAAAACATTTATTAAGTTCTGTTCTTTTTCTTAGCGGCTTTCGCAGCGCGCTTTTCTTTTAAGCTCAAAACTGGCTCTTTTCTAGCCGAGTTTTTTGAGGGTGATTTTTCTTTTGCCATAATCTCTGATTATTTAAAATTAACCTGATAAAGATAGTAAAAGAAAGCATTCAAAATTCATTTTTCATAGCTACAGATTATACTTTTTTATTGAATAAAAATCCTGTCTTTGAAACTAATTACCTGGTTAAGTAGCAAGTAAAAAATTGTGAATATCTATCTCTTGTTTTGTCCTCGAGACTCGTTTTAAATCCTATTTTTGACTCCCTAAAAAATAAAGATATGAGCGTAACTTGGTTTGAATGTAAGGTGAAATACAAAAAAACACACGAAACAGGCGAGCAGAAAATGACTACAGATACCTACCTACTTGATGCAGTATCTTTCACAGAGGCCGAAGCAAGAATTACTGAGGAAATGACGGCTTATACCAGTGAAGACTTTAGAATTATGAATATAAAAGTTGCGAATTTCTCTGAAGTTCATCCTTTTGAGAATTCCGATCGTTGGTTTAAATCAAAAGTTTCTCTGGTGGCTATGGATCAAGAAAGCGGAAAGGAGAAAAAGACAAATATCTACTTGCTTGTTCAGGCCAACGACGTAAAAGAGGCTTTTGAAAATACTACCACGGCAATGGAAGAAACTATGGGAGATTATAATATTCCCTCTATTACTGAATCTCCAATTTTGGATGTTTTCCCTTATTTTACCGGTGAGGAAGAACAATTAGAAAAATTTAATGTTCTTGATTCAGATGAAACTCAAAAGGAAGAAGTTTCAGAAGAAACAGAAGTCCAGGAAGTTTAAGAACTTAAAATTATTTCATTTTAATACCATAGAAGGGTTTGACTTTAACGTTGAACCCTTTTTTGTTTGCCATAAATAACTCCAAAAGCAATACGGTTTTATGCTTAAAGACCGGGAATAGGGCAGAATTGAAAAACTTAATGTAGAAAAAATCCCCAGTTTTTTTTCTGAAGCTTCTAATATAAGTCTCTTTACAAGCATTTTAATTAGTTGGTACGTGGATTGTTAAGCAACTCACAGGTCTTAAAAGAATAACCTGCTTTTGAGATCAAATTAAAAATAGACTTAAAAATGAAAAATAATATAGCTTCAAATCAATCAGTTTCTTCTGCTGAAAAATCTTCTATTAACAATCAAAAGAATAAGTCCAGGGATTTAAGGGGAATCATGGTACGTGCCAGTAGCCTGGCTTTACTTTTTGGTGCTGCATATCTCGTATATGTTTTGCAGGGTGATTTTAACCGCTATAATCTTAATGACATGGATTCAACCTGGGAATTAGCATTTTTAGCAGTTACTGGTTCTTTACTTCTATTCAGAGCCGGATTCTTCTTCTATAACCTTTACCTCTACCTTAGATATAAGCCAATTAATTCGGTAAGCAATGAAGAACTACCAACCTGTACGGTAATAGTTCCAGCTTACAATGAAGGAAAACAGGTTTGGGCAACCCTTAAAAGCCTGGCTAAAAGTGATTATCCCAGTCATAAAATACAACTTCTGGCCATAGATGATGGAAGTAAAGATGACACCTGGGATTGGATGCTAAAGGCTAAAAAGGAGCTTGGCGATCAATTGAGCATCTACCAGCAACCAGAAAACAAAGGAAAAAGACATGCGCTTTACCGCGGATTCAATTTGAGTACCGGAGAAGTTCTTGTGACCGTAGATAGTGATTCTGAGGTTACTAAAGACACCCTGCGTAACCTTGTAAGTCCTTTTGTAGTTAACGAAAAATGCGGTGCCGTAGCAGGAAATATTCGTGTACTAAACAATGAGAAAAAGGCTATGCTACCTAAGATGCTGGATGTTAGCTTTGTACTTAGTTTCGAATTTATTCGTTCTGCAGAAAGTAGCCTGGAATCGGTACTTTGTACCCCTGGTGCGCTTGCAGCTTACAGGAAAAAAGCTGTCTTTGGCTGCCTGGAAGAATGGATTAACCAAACCTTTATGGGCAAGGCTTCCGATATCGGAGAAGATCGTGCAATGACTAATATGATCCTTAAACAGGGTTATCACGTACTCTTTCAAAGAAATGCCTTCGCTTATACTAACGTACCCGAAAAATACACCGGACTCTATAAAATGTTTATTAGGTGGGGAAGAAGTAACGTTCGTGAGAATATTGCGATGGCCAAATACGTTTTCACAGATTTCAGGGAAAGCTCTAAAGCCGGATCTCGACTTCTGTTCATCAATCAGGTATTAAAATTAGTGATGAGTTATCCAACAATCTTGATGATGCTTTTCTTCATCTCTATGGATCCAATTTTATTCTTAAGTTCAACCTTATTCAGTATTCTGATATGGTCCAGTTTTCCGGTACTTTTCTATGCGAAGCGATATAATTTATCGGAATCTTTTTGGGCGTATTCCTATAGTATCCTTTATACCTTTGGGTTATTTTGGATCACTCCATACGCCATTGCCACTGCAAGCAAAAGAGGATGGCTTACCCGTGGATAATCATAGAAGATTTATATTAAAATAGAAAAAGGGAAGTTTTTAGCTTCCCTTTTTTATTGTATGTAAAAAGATAAATTCCGAAAAACGAATACTGAATTTCTATTTTCCAGGAAATATCTTAAAATCTCAAACATGATTTTTTATGCTTCTTCCGATTTTTTAATCTGATCAATTTGCTTTAAAACCTCATTTGCTTCATACATTTTTTCATCACTTTTACTACGATTAGTAGTGGAGAGTTGATGAGCTTCTTCCAGAAGTTTTTTGTATTTCAATTCCAGTTTTTCAACTTCTGACTTTTTCTTGAATAATCCGAACATTTTCTTTTTCATATAAATATATGACAAACATAGCTTTACATCGATAAACTATCGTTAATTAACCATTGTTCTATTTATCTGGACACTAGAAAAATTTTAAAATTATATGATATTTTTTCGCACTGCGAAGATGAAGGTTTCCTAATAAATTTAGCTTTATTTTTGATTATCACTTTAGCAGAATTCCCCTAACAGCTAACTCTTGTTAGTTTTGTTTAATGCTGAAAAATTTGAACTCATAAAAGATAAATTTTATGTTTTGTTTTTCTTAAAACTTCTTTTAGGCCTTAATATCTTTCTATATTTATTTTTTTAAAAAAGAGAAACAATAAGCCTTTATGCAGATAATTAATGCCCATCAAAATAATCTCAAAAATATTGATTTAAGTATTCCTGAAAATCAATTGATTGTAGTAACGGGTCTATCGGGCTCTGGGAAATCATCCCTGGCAATGGGTGTTATCGCCAATGAAGGTTACCGTTATTTTTTAGAGAGTCTCCCTGCTTACAACCAACAAAACAGTCAGTTAATCCCTACTGCTGAAGTAGATGATATAAAAAACCTTCCGCCGGTAATTAAGGTGGAACAATCTAAACGCTTCCAGTCTATTAATACTACTTTTGGAACGCTCTCTGAGCTTGCTTCTGTATTCAGAATTTTATTTGCCCGCTATTCGGCTGCTGAAACTATGAGCAAGTCGCTGTTTTCTTTTAATCACCCTAGAGGAGCCTGCGAGGTATGTCGTGGAATTGGAGAAGCGGAATATATTGACCTTGACAAATTAGTGGGAGATGAAAATAAGACGCTTAGAGAAGGTGCCATTACCACTACCCTGCCCAATGGCTATATCGTCTATTCCCAGATAACCGTAGAGGAATTAAATAAAGTGTGTGAGGCGCACGGTTTTAATGTAGATATACCCTGGAAGGAACTCACAGCAGAGCAACGAGACGTGGTTTTAAACGGAAGTAATCGCCTCAAAGTATTTTTTGGAAAGCACGGTCTGGAGTCCAGGCTTAGATGGAAAGGAATTAAAGCCAAGCCTCGTGAAGAAGGATACTATAAAGGAATGCTTCCTATTATGCAGGATATTTTAAGGCGAGATAGAAATCCCAATATCTTAAAATTTGCCAGTTCCAAAATTTGCCCAAGCTGTAAAGGTGCGCGTATTAAAGCAGAACATTTAAAATATAAATGGAAAGGACTCAATTTTCAAGACTGGATGGAGCTTTCCTTAAGCGAATTATATGCAAAACTGAAGTCTCAGCAATTCACAGCCGGGGAACAAGTTTTGGTAGATAAGATCTGCACTCAATTATATGACCTGATTAGGCTTGGTATGGAAGAATACCGGCTAAGCACGCCCAGTATGGATATTTCCTCTGGCGATGGGCAAAGAATCAAACTGATTAACCAGGTAAATAGTAAGCTGCAAGGTATTTTATATGTATTCGATGAACCTTCCATCGGTTTGTCTAAAGATTATCAAAAATATTTGCTCCATATTCTAAACCGACTCATTCGCCGGGGAAATACGGTTATGGTGGTGGAGCACGACTTGGATTTTATAAAGTCGGCAGATTGGATAGTAGAATTAGGCCCGGAAGCAGGGATACACGGAGGCGAAGTGGTTTTTAACGGCCCCATCAATAATTTTCTAAAGTCAAAAGACTTACGCAGTCCAACTTTAGCGGCATTAAAGGAAGCAGGGTATAACAAAACACCTAAAAACCAACCTAAAAAGGTTTCGGCTGATTCTTTTCAACCCGGCAAAATGAAGCTGACAGCGGTGAGCCGCAAAACTCCTCGAATTATTGAAAGCATCAGCCAGTTTTGCAAAAAAGAAGATCTAAATCTTCTTACCGTAAACGATCAACCTATAGGTAAAACACCCCGAAGCAATCCGGCTACTTATACAGGCTTAGCAGATAAAATAAGGGATCTACTCGCAAAAACTCCTGAAGCGAAAACTTTGAATTTATCTAAAGGAGCCTTTTCATTTAATAACAAAACCGGTAGATGTGAAGCCTGTGAAGGGGCCGGCGTGATCACCCTCTCCATGAGTGCACTTGGCAGTATCAACCAGGTTTGTCCTACCTGTAATGGCAAACGTTTTAAGCCGGAAGTACTCCGTGTTCATTGGAATGAAAAGAATATTGCAGATCTCTATAATCTAAGTATTGAAGAAGCGTATGATTTCTTTTCCGAAGAAAAGAAAATCAAAGAAATTCTGTCTTTAATGCTGCAATTAGGACTAGGCTATATCAAACTGGGACAGCCTTCCAACACCTTATCGGGTGGAGAAGCGCAGCGTATTAAACTCACTAAACATTTCGCCAAAAAATCAAAAAAAACGCTCTTACTACTTGAAGAACCCAGTATAGGATTGCATCAACAAAATGTGAGTCAGTTGCTGGATGCATTGCACCAACTCAAGCAACAAACCGCGGGCATTATCTGTTTTGAAAACCATTCACTTTTTCAATCTCAATGTGATGCCATAGTGGACAATGCGCTAGAAGTTCAACCTATTGAAGTAAAAGAAGAGCCCGTACAGCAAAGAGATAAAATTTCCATTCAGGGTGCGCGTACGCATTCTCTAAAAGATCTCAACTTAGACCTGCCCAAGCATCAATTGACGGTAGTCACTGGAATTTCCGGCTCCGGGAAATCTTCATTGGTAATTGATACATTGCACGGTTTCGGGCTACAGGAAATGACCAAACAGTTTTCAAGTTATCAGCAATCTAGAGTAGGTGTAAATTTTCAGTTCGATGTTAATCATATTGAAGGGCTTACCCCTACTATTTGCATTACCCGAAAGCAAAAGAACTATTCTCAGCGTTCAGATATTGCAAAACAAACGGGAATTGATAAAATTTTGCGCTTTGCTTTTTCCAGAAAGGCGCAGTACGAAGGACAGGAATTATCGGCCAGTCATTTTTCAAACAATCACGAATTAGGAAAATGTGCGGTTTGTGAAGGCCTTGGTCAGGAACTACTTCCAGATCTCAACAAACTTGTATTAGATGAAAATAAAAGCATTGCTAACGGACTTTTTGCACATAATAAAGTAATAGGATATTACGGCGACCCGGCAGGAAAGCATATGGCGATCTTAAAAAAAGTTGGTGAAGAACATGGATTCACTTTGGAAACCCCTTTTAAAGAGCTGAACAATTCTCAAAAAGAAATTTTGCTGAACGGAGCAGGTGAAAAAGTATGGAAAACCAATTGGCTTTATAAAACTAAGACGAGGGAAGGTACCCAAGCCTTAAGTATGAAGTGGGAAGGGATTTACCACTATTTACAAGACGAATATTTCAAGACCCGGAAAAATAAAAATATAAGTCAGCTAACGGCGCTTTTTTCTCATAGAGAATGTAGCCATTGTAAGGGAAGTGGATTGAAGCCGGAACGATTGGTTTTTAAAATAGCGGAAAAATCTATTCACGAAATTAAATCAATGGATTTTAAAGCGCTTGAGCAGTGGCTAACAAAAAAAGCTACCAAGAAAGATGTAGATGGAAAACTACTTGCAAAGCTTGAACCCCATTTAATTAATACTATTCTTAGAGCGAAGCAACTACACATTGATTACCTGCAACTAAATCGAAAATCGCCAACACTTTCAGGTGGAGAAAATCAAAGGGTAGAGCTTATCAAACAATTAAACAGCCCGCTTAAAGGCATCACCTATTTGCTAGATGAACCTTCAGCTGGCTTATCAAATGATAATATTCCGGACTTGATTCAAATCCTTAAAGAGCTTATTGAAAAAGGAAATACTGTTGCGGTCATTGAACACAACAAGGCCATTATACATGAGGCTGACCATATAGTACAGATTGGTCCCAAGGCCGGAAACTTGGGCGGTTATATCACCTACGAAGGCAGCACTGAAGGTTTATTGCAACAAACCGATTGCCATCCATTTTTGAAAGCTCCTACCCAAGCGGTAAAACTTAAAGAAGGTAAACAACACATTACAATTAGTAAGCTAGCCAGGCATACTTTGGTAAGAGATTCATTATCCCTGCCTATTGGCGGCATTACTGCACTAACAGGAAAATCTGGTATTGGGAAAACCACTCTTGTGAAAGACATACTCATTCCCAGCATTGAGACCGGACAGCCGGTGAATTGTAAGAGTATAAATTTTCCAAAAAATTATGCAGGCGTGCATTATTTTGAGCCGAAAAAACTAAATACTCACGCGGCTACTCTATTGATTTCCTATCTGGATATTTTAAAGGACGTTAGCAAAATATTTGCTACTGAAACCGGTTTAAAAGCTAAAGACTTCTCCTATAAAACTAAGAGCAGTCAGTGCCAAAACTGTAAAGGAAAAGGCTATGTGGAGACCAGTCTTGATGTTGCAGCGAATGCCATTGAAAAATGTGAAGTATGTAAAGGGCAGCGCTATAAGGCGCATATTTTGGCTCATTCGGTTGAAAAGAAAAATATAGCAGAAGTACTTGCCCTAAATATTATAGAATTAAAAGAATGGCTGAATAGGCTTACTGTAAATCCTAAAACCCAGGAATTCCTGGATCGGTTAGAGGAAATCGGGTTGGCGCATCTTAGATTAGACCAGCCGGTGCAATCTCTTTCTTCGGGGGAGAAACAACGACTATTGTTGTTAAATTGGCTGAAAGACAAAGCTAAAGATGTGCTTTATATTTTAGATGAACCCAGCACAGGACTTCATTATGCCGATATAGATCTTTTATATGCTATACTCAAAAAACTGGGCAAAGCCAATGATATTCTCATTATTGATCATAACCCATATTTGCTGGATAAGGTTGGAGTTGGCGTAGTTTTGGAATAAATTTTTTAATTAAGAAAGATTTTCATGCTGGTCTTTTAATTCTTCCAATTATGGCCAGCATTGCTCCTACTCCACCTGAAGCACCATACCAGAAATCGTACGCGTCGGTTTTCAAATAATATCTAGATACAAAGGTAAAAATTAGCATCGCGATTCCTATTATTCTAATTTTATTCATCGAATTTAAAGTTTGGTTTTGATTTAGTTAATTTTCGGTTTCATTTCTGACCGATTATCGTAAGAATCATAGCTACAATAATTAAGATATTTGAAATAATATTCATTATCGAAACTTTCTCGGGTTTATTAAAATTCAGATGAAAAATATTCCATATTAAGAGGCCTATGCCAGCAAACAAAACAATATAAGCTAAAACCTTTATTACCATACTTCTACCTTAATTTCTATTTTGCTTCTTATTTACTGATTTTCAAACCACCGGTTAATAGCAAACCAATTCCAAGTCCTACCAGTGTAGCTGCAGCCATCCTTACTATCTCCCATTCCATAAAAAGGAATACAATAATTCCAATTACGAATATTACTAAACCAATGATCCTTACTTTATTCATAGTTTCTTTTCTGATAAAAATTTATCTGCTATATCTGATTGAGCTTTAGATAATGGTTTCGGCCGAAGCTTATTGGGAAAAGTATATATATTAATACACATGTTGAAAATGTGATCATTATAACATCAGGGATCTCAAAATAGGTGGATAAAATAAGTAGACTTATTTGGATTATAATTAAAAACGGCAGAATCCACTTATTTTTACTAAAACCAGTTAATTCAATTTTTGTATTCTCATTCTCTTTAATTTCAAAATCATTCACCTGGCTCCCGCACCAGTCAATTTTGGCTTTAAGTTTATAATTGCCCGGTTTCAGGTCAAATTCCTTCGATTCGCCATTTTTTATTGCACCGATTTTCTTCCCATCAAGATATAATCCGATGGCTCTTGCTCGATTAGCCCATTCAGACCTTCTATTTACTATTAATTTGCTCATGGATAATTTTAAGTACTTTAATTTAATAAAGTTTCTAATTTTTCTTTTAAGTCAATAAAAGTTTTACCTTCTTTAGAAGCCGAGGCAAATCGCCCAATAATTTTCCCATTTGGATCTATTAAAATATATGCCGGTATGGGTTTAATGTCAAATTGATATCCTATTGATTCCTTAGAATCGATGTTATTGAAACCTACGAATGTGTGATCCCAATTATTTAGATCATACTTTTTTACACCTTTTTTCCAGTCATCTTCAGTTTCATCAAAAGATACAAATAGTACTTCCAGGCCCTTATCAGAATATTCATTAATGAGTAACTTTACTTCTGGAAATTTCGCAATACAGGGTTTACACCAGTCTGCCCAGAAATCAATAAGTAAGTATTTGCCCTTAAAAGAATCAAGTGATAATTTATTTCCTGAAATATCAACTACATTAAAATCTGGAGCAGCATCATCTACCTTTACAATCATCTTTTTCAAAAAACTATGAATTTTTTTACCATCAAGTGATTGTTTATTATTAGCTGAAAACGAGCTGAAAATATTCTGTACAGAATCTATAGGAATACTTCTTTGATAGAAATTAAGAAAATATGGACTTAAGCTGGATTCCGGGTTTTCTATGGCGTAATTCAATTCTATCTTTTGAATTTTTTCATTCCCTGCAATGAGTAAATCATTTGAGTTTGCTGATTTATTATTAGAAACACTATCGAGTTTCAGGCGTATCGGTTTCGTTTTACTTTTAACTTTCTCGAATTCTTTTTGCGAGTTTGATCCTACTATTTTAATTTCTTTAAAATTATCTTCTTCTACCTGTACCTCTATATTTCCCGGTTCAATAAAGAAATACCCAAGATTAGGATCCTCCATTCCTCCAGATTGTATATTGCCAGTTAGAAGAACTTTCTGTACTCCTTCTAAATTCCCACTAGCTTGAAATTTATTATTTTCTATTTCCAAAGTGTCACTTATATGTTTCCCATCAATATCAATATATCTTAAAACAAGTTCGTCAGTGTTTTGACCTGAAAATTCGCCATTTAGCTTGAAATTTTGAGAAAAACTGATTATTGGAATAAGAAGAAATAGAATTAAATTGGATGCTTTCATAAGATTTGGATTTTGTAGGTTTTAAAAAGACTTTACAATTTACATCACCTATAACTTGGGATGAAGCCCGATATGAAATGAATTTAATAAAAAAAGCTTATAAAACTTAAAATCACAGGTCAAAAAATTATTTATATTAAGCGATTAACGTTAAAAAAATTGATAAACAACAACAACGACTTTTAGGTTTAGGCTTTTCAATCCCGTTTCCTAAAATTCATTTTCCTCGTTACCTAAAGCTATTTTATCTAAACTTCTTGCATTCTCCATAATTTCTAAAGGATAATCGTATAACTCTAAGATCTTTATAGCATTTCCGCTCTTTGGTTTTCCAGGTTTTATTTTATGATCAAAAAATAAGCGTTCATTTTCTATAGTTTCAGAAAAATGATAGAGATCGAAATTTCTATTTCTTAGCAGATCTGTAAGTTCAAGATCGTGGGTAGAAACCATCACTATATTTTTTTTCTTATTTAAATAGGAAAGGATAGATTTTCCGGCGGCAATTCTTTGAACCGTATTTGTGCCTTTAAAAAGTTCATCTAAAATAAAAAGACAATTATCTTCTTTTCTAGAGATATCGATCAATTCTTTAATGCGAACAACTTCCTCTAAATAATAACTTGTATTAGTTAGTAAATCATCTGAAAATCTAATAGAAGAAAAAATTTTGAAAAAAGGAGCTTCAAATTTTGATGCAAAAGAGATATTTAAAGTCTGGCCAACTAATGCATTAATACTAAAAGTCCTAATAAATGTAGTTTTGCCAGACATATTAGAGCCGGTTAGAAGTAAACTGCTATTATCTAACATTAAATCGTTGGGAACGCATTGCTCTATCAGTGGATGATAAATCCCTTTTGCGTTAACTCGCTTTTCGTCTAAAAATTTAGGTTTACAGGAAATAATATCATCTGCTCGCAACGATGCACAGGATATAGCCGAATCAATTTCACCAATAAAGATGAAAAGTTTTTTAATTTCAGCTCTATTATTTTTTAAGCTTTTCTGAAAATTATAAAAAAGAATAGGTTCTAAATTGAAAGTTATTTTAATCATTTCTGATATAAACCAGAAGAAAAGCGTGTACTCATTATCCAACTTTTTCTCCCATTCAATAAATCTGATCTTTGATAAAATAGGCTTTGCACTCTTTAAAAAATCCAGGTCTGGAAAAAATGAACTGATTTCTTTTGATGTACTTAGGTTTTTGGCCACAATATAACTAGCAGCCAACTGCGAAACTCCATTTAAGTAATACTGAACAGAGGATTTATTTTTATAATGAAATACAAGATTGATAAAGAAGATTGGGACCAGAGCTAAAAACCAGGTGGGATCAAAAAAGCCTAATATAATAGACATTAGTGCACCGGTTGATAGAAAATAGAATAGCCAGATATTCCCCGGTTTTTCTGACTCTGTAGAGCGAAAAATTTCCTCTAAAAAATATCCTTTATCAGATGCAATTTTCGAAAGTTCAAGCTGGGTTTGAATTCTAAGTTTCATATTCGAACTAAAAATTCCAGTCAGTTCTTCAAATTGCTTTAATTCAGAAATTGGTTTTATTGTTCTTAATTTGTAGTAAAGATATTGCTGGCCAATTTTAGAGGTTGTTCTATCAATAAATTTAAAAACCTCATTTAGGTCTAAATCATTCCAGGTGTTGTCAGATATTTTCTGATGAACTTTCTCAGAAGATCCATGATTTTCAAAAAACCTATTAATCAACTCAAAATTGAAATAAGATTCTGTCTTAGGTTTTCCCCAATTTTCTTTTAAAGTTTGTCTTGTGATTTTAGTTTTTCGCTTTTTAATTTGAATATCAACAAGATAAACTACAATTAAAACTAAGACCAGACCTAAAATCCAATTCATATAAGTTTCTTATTCTTCATTATTGATTTAGGGTAACTTGTTATACAATCCATTCAATACTTTTTCAGAATTAGGATGAGTTAGCCTAGACTAAGTTAAATTTAGCTAATTTTATTCTTCAGCGATGGTAGAGTGAAGTAGTTGCAACTTCCATCCTTCTTCCGTGAGAATTGCGGTAGCGCTTTCCAGCCAATTTAGTTCCCTCACCACTTTTTCTCCCGATTTAAATTCGGCTTTGTTATGATAAGCCACCCAGGCCATTTTTCCTTCAATTTTTATTTCTATAAAATCAAAAGAATTAAATCTTATTACTTCTGATTTTTGCTTACTGGCACGATCTAAATAATTTCTCATCTTATCCATATCCCAAACCTCCCCGGTTTCCAGTAGGAGAAAATCCTGGGTGCAATAAGTGTCTAATGCCTGCGGATCCAAATCAGAAAATATCTTTTGAAAAGAGTTGGAAATAAGTTCTTTGATCTGATCTTCTTTCTTCATTTCTGAATTCTGGCTCATAGCCGTTATTCCTATAAACATTATTAAAAGCTGAAATATTCTCTTCATAACTATAGTTTAAATTAAGAACCGTGCTTTCAAATTTATGAAACTAGAATAGTTATTTACTTCTCCTTCATCAATTTAATTTGTAAACAAAACTTTACATTTCAATTATTTGGCTATATTTGTAAAGTAAACATTACATAAAGTAAAACTTTAATTACATTAAAATGAAAAAAGAACGAAAAAAGAATCTTTACACTCTTGCCGTATGGACCTGGAGTTGGGTGGCTACAATGGCACTTGCCACCTTCGGGCCGAAATATATTTGGGACGATCACACCGTTTTAACGGTTTTGGCAATTTCAGTGAATTTTGTTCACGGTATCCTTATGATTTTTGCCAACAGGAAATTCTTTAATAATCTAGATGAGTTGCAACGTAAAATTCATTTAGAATCCCTGGCTTTAACCCTGGGTTTGGCAATTGTGGTGGGACTATCGTATTCTCTTCTAGATGTTACCAACCTTATTAATTTCGATGCAGATATAAGCAATCTTGTGATATTTATAGGATTAACTTATTTAGTTTTAGTCACCATAAATTCCAGAAGGTACACATGAAAAATAAGTTAAAAGTGCTTCGGGCTGAGCATAGCTATACACAGGAAGATTTAGCAGAATTTATTGGAGTTTCGCGCCAAACTATTAATGCCATAGAGAAAGGAAAATTTGATCCTAGTTTACCCACAGCATTTCGGATTTCCAGGATCTTTAAGCTACCGATTGAAGCTATCTTTACGTTTGAAGAAACTTAAATTGGTAGGTGTAAACTAATTTTATAAGTCTGCCTATTCAGTTTTAGTTATTACTTTCCAATACAGAAATCGTCTTTTCAGGAATTACCTACACTTCCTGTATTTTGAGGTACAATCTAGGTACACACCTATTTCTAACATGTCAAAAAAAGTTAAAAAATGTTAGCAAATAATTAGTCTTTTTTAATTTAACTGATAATTACGTAATTTAATTTCACAGTAATTTAGTTAAAAAATAGCTTTAGAGTTAATTTATCGGTTATTTCACCAGTGAGCTGCTACAATACTTTTACCTAGAAGTTGAGCTCTATAGTTTTTGCCAGTTAGCTTCAGTAGGGATTTCTTCCAATCAGGATGCCCCGTGGGCATTAGCCGGAGTGGTGCAGATTTTATTGGGGTGGCCTTACCTATTTCCATAAGGTCAAATAACGAGGCCTTTGAAGCAGCAGAAAGAATTAACCAGGTTAATTCCTCTCCGCCGAATCCATTACATGTTACCTTTAATTTCATAGTAAACTAAAATGGGGCTGCCTGGCTTTATCTTTTTAAAATTTCTTGATTTGGTTCTTTACTTAATGGATAAGTTTGGACGTATATTATTTTAAATAGCTATTGGTATTTATTACTTCATACTTTGGGCTTCTTTTTTACCCCATTTCAAAAAATTTAGTATTTGTTGCTCTCATAAGAATAAAGACAGGGTCATCTTGTTCTAATCGGATCTGGTTCGCTTGCCTCAGTTATATCTTTACTTTTTTAATCTGCAAAGTAATTTGTATTCCAAGGATATCTGATTTTTAAAAAGATTCCAGGGTAGGATTAGCCTGGCCTGTCTCGATCTTAGCATATTGCTTCCGATATCAACCAACTCTTCTAATTGTTTCTGGATAATCCTCATATTATCGAGGCGTTTAAAACATTAGGTAGAAACCCCTAAATAATGAAAATCAGTTATTAACAACGATAGATTTAATGAATAACCTTAAAAAAATCCAGAATTTTATCTATTTTTAATTTCTTAACTCCAAATCACTTTATTGATCTTGACTTTTTCTAATTGATAAAGGTTTGATAAAGAAATTCACGAAAGAGGAATCTTTAATAATTGATTATACCAAGAAAGGTGAGTTAATTGATTTCGAATTAGATTTCAAAAATAATCCAAAGATTGTAATTGACTCAAAGTTTTTAATCAATTTAATACTAGGTTTCCCTTTACCTAACAAACACGACGATTATAATTCAACCACCATTTATCCTCTAACAAGGAAAGGCCTTAATTTATCTGGAGTTCGGATCAAAGGAGTTTTAAATTTATCTGTAAGTTTAGGAACGTCTCCACTCCCGCCATTAACTTTTAGAAATTGTATTTTCGAAGGTGATTCTTTGGACTACTATAAAAAAGCAAGTCTAAGACCTAAGCCTTCATTCTCATCTACACATTGCCATTTTTCAAATCTCAAAATAGAAAATTGCAAAATTGGTTTTTGTGATTTTAAAAATTCAAAATTTCAGAGTGACCTTATTATCACTGAATTAAAACCCTTAGTAAAAAATGGTATATGTATGATCGACCTTAGTCGAATTGATGTAAAAGGGATGGTTAGTATCAGTCGTACAATTCTAAATCTTGCAGACAGAAGTACGGACCTTAATATTCCATATCGACGTAGCGGTATACCTTCAAATTACGCATTAACTCTTGCCGATTCTAGAATAAATAACAGCTTATTTCTAAGACCTTATTTTAGAGTGAAAAATGGTGGGGTAAATCTATGTAACACGATAGTCTGTTCAGATTTTTGGTGTGATGGTTCTCAAATAAAAGCTAAGAAGAATAATTGGGCACTTTTTTGCCAATCTTTAAAAGTATATGGTACAGTTGGATTTACCGGGCTTCATTTTCAAAATGAGAAGAAAAATAAAGATTCAGACTTAAATATAATATCTAAGGAAAAAGTTTGTCAGATATGCAAAATTGAAGGAAAAGTTTCCTTCTTGTCTGCTAAACTTGGTGAAGCATTATTTTCAGGTTGCCAAATTAAAAAACTAAATGAAGATGACCAATTCATTTTTTCAGGTTCAACACTAAACCGTTTAACCATTAATCAATGGGTTTTTCTAAATCCTACAACAAAAAAAGAGGAATATCATCGATTTGAATCTGAAATGCCATTTATTTTTTCAGAATCAGCTATCAATGGTTCTGTTAAAATTTTAAATGCAAATCTTCCAGAATCTCTATTTTCAAACAACGTTAAAATTGAAGGAGACCTAAATATTGAAGATATTAAAACCCCTACCATTTCGTTTGCGAACTCAGAAGTACAAGGTTCAGTAAGTTTGAATGGTACTATTGAGACTTTTGGAGATTTTAGTGGCTTGACTGTCAACGGAGACTTTTCTCTAAGCTCAATATCACAACAACTAGTATTGAAAAAATTGAGTAATAAATCGATTAAGATAAATTTAGAGGACACCATAATCCGTGGAAACTTAAAGATCTATCAAATAAAGGTATCAGAATATTCCCCTCCAGAATGGACAAAAAAGAATTATTTTTTTCGTAAACGTGAATTAACGTGTTTCCAAAACATCACCTTAATAGAAGGAGTTTTCTATGAAAACAAAAATTCGAAAGAAATTTATACTGTCTCATTTCTTGAAAAGAATGCCAAATACATTTATTTGAAAGGAAAAGTACTGGATTTTATTTCAAAAGATTTCTCTAAAAGCCTTCTTTTAAAAACCGACCAACAAATTAAAGATTACTTAAAGTTTTTTACTGCATTTGTTTGGGGTGAAGAGGGTTCATTTAGAATTATAGAATCTAGAGAAGAACTTGCTCAGTGGGTAAGTTTAAATGAATCCTCCACCGAAGAGGAAAAAATGATAAATCAAATAGAGCCTATTGAAAAGTTACAACAAGACAAAGATTATTTTTATGCTAAAGCAAATGTGCTATATAAAGATACTTTATATGATACTTCTTTTAAAATAAACACCAAAAATGGAAAGATTGAAATGCAGAATGACAAACCTAAATTTCGTTTTCAATCTACTAAAGTCTTTTTTGAGGATATATATCGGAAAATTAGACCTGTAGAATTTTTAGATTTTACCCATGTGCCACCTCCATTAGGAAAGGCTACCGAATGGAAAATGATTACAGAAACAACTTCAAATTATCATTCTGATATTTTAGAAAAGAACTTCACATCTAAAGTGCAAAAACCAATCATTAATTTGCAGGGAACAAAAGCTACTTGGCTTGAAGATAATCAAGGTAAGACTTGGGATGATGTTATTTTAAACTTGAACGGATTCAGCTATGAGCATTTCGGTGAATTACCAGAATATTCAAATAAAAGTATCTACCGATCAGAAAATAAAGTAAAAAAACCGAATCTTAGAATATTATGGAGGATCATAATTGTGGCAGCCCTTCTATACTTATTTTATATATCATACCTATGGATTTTAATAATTATAATTTTAATAATCACATTATCTATAAAAATCTACAAAAAAAGAAAGAATTTTAATTTTAAAAAATCCTTAGAAGATTTCATTAAATGGATTTTTTATAAACCAAAAGAGAAATTACCAAAACTTAAACCCTTAAAATGGGGAAAATCATATAACCATTACAAATTGCGAAAATTTTGGCTTTTAAAGCAATTTAGTACCTGGCCGCCCAAAAAGGAAGATTATAAGCCACAACCATTTGAACAGGCTGCTAAAGTATTTAAGCAAAATGGACAGTACAAAGAATCAATTTATATTCTTATTAGTAAACTTCGAATAGAAAGAGGTTTATTTTATCCTTGGTTTCAAGTACCTTTAATGTGGATTTGGGATCATTTCTTTGGTTTTGGCATCAAAACTTGGATAGTATTAAGAACTTTCGTTTTGTTTTTTTTAATTGGATGGGCTAGTGTAAGTTTAGCTAATTCAGGAAAATTATCTTTTAGTTGGAAAAACTATAATTATAATCTATTGGCTATCGCTGAGCCAGTTTTAATAGTTGATGTCAATTCTGTAACTTCTTACGCGACATCATATGAAGAAAATTTTATAAAAGTTAGAGAA
The DNA here is from genome assembly GCF_002900095.1 of Salegentibacter mishustinae. Lineage (NCBI taxonomy): Bacteria > Pseudomonadati > Bacteroidota > Flavobacteriia > Flavobacteriales > Flavobacteriaceae > Salegentibacter > Salegentibacter mishustinae. The sequence continues at coordinate 2,001,373 of NZ_LLKN01000002.1, forward strand.
ACTGCTATTCCAACTTTAGAGGGAAATTTTGCAAGGGTTATACCTTGTGGAAATAATGTTGAACCTTCACTATATGCGTTAGATGTGTTTGTACCTCTCTTAGATTTAAAACAAGACACAGAATGTAAAATTTCTGGTGAGCCAACTGCCTTACCTTGGAGAATAGCCAAAGCTTTATATGCACTATTAGGATGGATAATAACTTCTGTTCTTATACTTACCTTAAGCGGATATTTAAAACGTGAAGTCGAAAAATAAAAATTTTGAAAATAAAATTAAACTCGAATCTTAGAGGGAAGGCCCACCCTTCGATTTATTGACAATATTGAAAGAAATCTCATTGCATTTGGACTTATACAGCTCTCAATAAGTTTTTGTCTTTTATTCACCCAAACTATGAATACCACTCCAAAATCTCCTTCCCAATCTCTGCATTTAATTTGCCATTTTCAATTATGTTTAACCGTCCCACAGCACATTGGTGATCCCTTGCTTTAAAATTCTTAAAATCGGGGACAATGGTTTTAGTGGCAGGATAGAGTAACATCGATTGTACAGACTCCCAGTAATCATTGTAAACGTACATCTGACGGAGATCCTGGGTAGAAGGTTTGAAATTTTGAATGTTTTTCCATTTCGTATCGATCACATAAAACTGGTCTTTCTTTTTAACGACGATATCCGGACGGATAGTTATTCCCTGCCAGAACTCTTTAGAGCTTTGTCCATACACTTCTGTATCCTCCAACTTCAAAGCTTCTTTCTTCATCTTCACCAACACATATTCTTCCCAAAGGCTATTCATATCAAAAAGCAATGCGAGCATTTTTTCATCTCCGGAAGATATGTTTGGTGCGTAATGTAAAATAATAAATCTGGCAATTTCTAGAGCAGTTTTATAAGGCTGTGATTTCCTATCAAGTTTTAATTTCTTAAAAGTATCTGCATCAATTTTAGAGGATGAAACCTCTGGAAAATTTAATTGTATTGATTTACATTTCGAATACAGATAAGAACCTTTTGAAAAATGTTCTATAATGTCAAGAGCATAGGAAAGAATTTGATGGATCTGATGATCATAATCGTATACCTGATGTGTGCTATAAAAGCGCTCTTTATGGATTAGATTTTTCTGAAGGTGGGCTGCAAATTCTAATTTGCCTTTAAGTGCTTTTACATTTCCTGTTTTTCGGCGATATTGCTTTATCAAACCCTGTCTTACCAGAAGATCAACCTCAGTTAGATACCACTCAAAATAAATCTCTAGTAAATGAATTTTCTGTTTGGAAACATTAGCTTCACCAACTTTTTGAACTTTGAGATTTTTGGTAGCTTTCAACATATCCATTAAAACATCCCGCCATAATTTTGGGTTATCATTGTTTGTTGAATCTATCTTCGGAAGAATTTCCACCGTCAATCCATCTACTTCAATAACACCTACATAGTTTTTAAATTTGATGCCGTTATAGCGCAAGTCAAAGTAGCAATCATCATGTAGAGCATTTAGTTTTGAAAAAGCTTTTAAATGTTTTTGTTTAAATGCTCCGCCAACTTTTTTGAACTCATGCTCATAAACTTGTATTATGTTATTTGCTTTCTTCACTTTTCTTATTTAAAAGTATATGTACAGCATTCTCAATATCATTAACGTTTTTTAGTTTATAAGATTCTACAATCTCAGGTGCCTCTATACCTGGGTAAGCAAATGTAATATCTGATTTCTTTTTCTCAACAAAACCTTCTCCTAATACCAAAGCTATTTTCTCGTAGTCGTTATAAAAATATTCCTGTAACAAGGGTATTACCTTATTTTCAAAAGCATGCTTTAAGGCTTCTGCAACTCCTGATTCAATATTGATAAAATAGGAATGACCAATAGTGTGGTCCCGATCCACCAGCGCCTCAATTCTTTCATTAATAGTTGTTAGAACTTCCTTTAGATTAAAACCGTTAAAAATGATATCTTTTAAAAGTTCAGGTTTAGGAATCATCTCTTCAAATGCGAATCTTCGGCGTAAAGCTGTATCCAACGCCTCTACGCTTCGATCTGCTGTATTCATTGTTCCAATTATATAAACATTGGGTGGTACCGTAAATTGCTCTTTAGAATACGGCAATTCAACACTGATTTCTTCTTCTCTACTCATCCGTTTGTCGGGTTCCAGAAGTGTAATTAACTCCCCAAAAATACCTGAAACATTTCCTCTGTTTATTTCGTCTATCACCAAAACATAGTTTCTGAGATTTTCCCGATTGGAGGGAGTATTTTCATCTGGAAATTCAGAATGATAGGATTTTAATTTATTTAAAATCCCTGGATAATAGATTCCGACTCCTGTAGATCTAATTTCTTTACGGTTATAATATGCGTCACGCAGTGTAGAAATACTTAAACTATGACCTGTACCACCACTAGCTTTCTCAAATTGAATAGAGCTCTCAGTAAAACCTATAATTTTATAATCTTTACCCTGAGTTTTTAGCGGGAAGCTTATATTTTCATTTTCTTCCCATTCCTCTTTTAACTTTGCAAAAGCTTCATCGAAAGATAACCCATTGGCCTGCCCTTTATTAAATTCAAGCCAGTTGTTTTTGGCTTTTTCGCACAACTTTTTAAAAACACCGGGTGCAACATCATATATTACTTTTTTATCTTCCGTAGTATTAGGCTTTATACCTTCCACAAAATCTTCATATCCGAATGATTGATGAAAAGTTGTAAACACTATTTGCCCATTTTCAAACAGTCGATCATATTCTAAAACTATCGATTTTCTTTTTTCCATTTCATTAGAACCACTCGCTGAAAAGTCTGGATTTACAATGTAGACAGCTAAAGATTTGGTTTTGTAAGTCTTTCCAGTTCCCGGAGGGCCGTATAATATCTGGTTTAATGGATAATTAAATTTATTTTCTGTAAAATCAATGACTCTATTCTCTGAGACTTCTCCATTTCGAGTAAACTCCACATCGTAATAAGGCTTGAATAGCGTTTTATTCGCTTCCGATAAATCAGTTATCTCTACAAACGTCGTATTACCACTTGGCATCCAGGAACGCGTATCCTCTTTTAAATCCCTAGTATGATTTTGTAGCGGTGATTTAACCTTTTCTAGTTGTCTTGCTATATAACCTTCCTCATCAATTAACTTCTCGAGGGGTTCATCTAATTTTTCATAGCCAGATTTAATCTGATACAAGCCATCAAGCTTATCTTTACCATAGGTTACATATACGTAATCACCAACCTCTGCTTCTTTTTTAAAACGATCTCCCTGGCTAAGGCCTGTCTGTTCATGCATTACGCCAATAGAACGAAATAGAATCTCATTTACGATTTTTTTGTCCCTAAATTTTTTACTCTTGTAAAAAGTTCCCATTGATAATTTATATAATTTATGGGAATTAAGATTAATCTGCTTTATATCCTTAAACCAATTTTCAATAATTTCATCTTTATAAATGACCTCTTTTAAAGCGTTATTTGTGGTAGAGGCCTCCTGGTTCCAATTTTTGAATTTTGTTGTTGAGGAATATTCGTATTCAGCCTTCGTACAGGCAATAAAATCATCTAAAAAATCAGGAGTGAGATTTCTAAAAGTGTTAAGATATAAACGAACTAGCGCATGTTTCTTGTTATTAGCTTCGGCAAAATTAGAGACTTTAAAAACTGGTAAACTTGATTCGTTTTTTTGAAAATATTCTTCGCTAAGAATAAAACCCCATGTAGTTTTACCTTCCTGATTTTTAAAAGTAAATATTGGTTTCATTCCAATTAATAACATTGCCTCATTTTCACGGGTTATTGCAGCTCTAAATTTTTCGTGGTCGATGTTTAAGTCACGAATAACAATACTCGCAAATAATAACCAGTCCTGAAAACTATGTTTGTCTTCTAAATCATTATAGAATTGTTTTAACTTTTTTTTCTCTTCCTGGGTATATCTCATATTTGATAATGTCTTTGAAAACTTTTCGTCTAAAAATTTAAAGTAATTTTTCCGCCCTAAAATTGCTCTGGGAATTCCATTGCTATTTTGCTTATCATATCTATAAAACTCACGGTTTCTAAGCCTTCCCTCTTTATGTGTAATATTATTTATAATAAAAGACTTTAGCTTCTCCACTTCTACTTTAGAAACCTGAAAAAGTTCCCGAGATGGGAAAAAAGCATCTATTTCTTCTAACTTGGATATGACTGAATCCTTATTATCTCCCAAATAATTTTTATAAGAATTAGGGGCCTTATGAATTAACCAATTAGCGAATTGAGTTTTAATGTTTTTTACTAGATTAGTAGATTCTTCCATTGTTGCTAATTATTAATAAGATGTTTTTATTTTTAAAATACTAAAAAAGGTAATAGATAAACCTGTTAAAAACTTTCCGTTTTATTTTGAGTAGTCTACATATCCACATAACAAAAACCAGTCTTTTTTTTAACTTTCCTATTTTATATTTAATAACTCCTTAATTATATCATGCTTAAATTTACTTAAAGGTCTTTTATGATAGTTATCTCGTTCGGTTTCGATGCCAAATATCAATCTATATTTCTCCGCCTCTGACATTACTAAATTTCCTTTTTTGAATGTTTTATTAAAAAGTATATCTAGATAATTTTGGGAATACTTATATCTTAAATCTATTAAATCCTGTAGTTCCCTTGATGCATGTCCTTTGTACAAAAGTTCGGTTTGCAATTCATCAGCAGTCCTTTTTATTTTGGGGTTGAAGGGAGATTGTTTTATTTGTATTATGTTTTCTCGAAGAGATTTTTTGAAGAAGCTGAATTGAAAAAGATCTGATATTTCTTCATCCACATACGGATGAAAATGATCTTTTAAATTAAGTGGATTCTCTCCTTTTATAGATGACCCATTGCAAATTGAACAAGATGGAATTAAATTATAGAAAGATAACGCCAATAGTGGATAAGTCCCTTTTGGAAACCAATGACCAAATTGCGGAACCATTCCACTATTTTCACCATTCTTCTTTAAGGTGAAAATATATTGTCGATTACAGTATGTACACGTATCCCTGCTAAGCTTAGTAGCAAGGGTATAATTCTGTTTAGTTTTTAAAAACCATTTAGTATAACCTGATTCAACAAATAAGGACTTTGCTTCATCATTAAATTTTTTTAGTTTCTCAAAGTATTTCTGGGTATTCTTTTCTATTCCTTTTGTATAATCTTTCACTAAAGAGCAATTGATATCAAAAATTTTCTTAGGATCTCCTTGTATTAAACCAGCAACTATTGAATCATTATTAAGTAATTCCCTAAAGTTTTCATCCAATCCTCCTTTCTTCTGCATTTTAGAATTGCAAAATTCACATTCTGAATTCAAACATTTGTGCCCATTAGGATTCCTTTTGGTTCTCCGACCTTTAACTTTTATCTTTAGCCAGCATATTACTTTAGGACTGTACTCCTCTAATGATTTTTTTTGGCTACCTAGATATATCATTCTACTTCAAAATTAATTTCCAAACCCATTTGTTCTGCCATTTTTTTAAGTCTATTCTTTTTATCCTGTTCATTCAGTTCTTTCTCAAAAATACTAAAGAACATATCCTCTAGTTTTTGGCGCAAAAGAGGTTCATCAATTAAAGAAATGATCTTCTTATGTTTTTCTTTTTTTTCTACGTCTCGATCCTTATCATTTAACCAGCCTATAGTTTCTTCAATTTTATTTTTTGCAAAATCACCCATTAAACCGTCTTCAATAAAAAATGAGTCGGATAAAAGATCTGTTATGTTAGCTCCAAAGGACCTAGTTAGGTTACTATTTTGACTAGGCGTGTAAAGTTCTGACGGACCGTTATTAGATTTTTTTAAATAAATTATATTCTCCTTGGCTAAGTCAGTCAAAGTCAAAGGATCGTGTGTGCTAAATATTATCTGGATTTCATTTTGTTTAAATTCTTGCCTTTCTGTTTTGGGAAGATTAGCTTTAAATATTTCGGGAAGTAATTTTCTAATCGCATTAACAAACTTCTTTTGCCACAAAGGGTGAAAACCTATAGTAGCTTCATCCAAAAGTATTATCTGATATCTATTTTCCTGAAACGCATCTAAATCATGAAAGTAGGCCAACAAATCAAGTAAAATTTCTTCCCCTTGCGACAAGGAATAGTTTGGTTGAATAGTAAAAATTTCTATATACTTAAAGCCTTTAAAATCGGAGGTCCAAGATCTATAGTTCTTCTCTAAATTCACCTTTAAATTAAAAAAATCTTTCTTTAATAAGTTATCTAATGATTCCTTATTAATAATGTTATTCTCTGGAAGCATTGAAAGCAGCTTTAAACCATCTTGAATAAATGCCGTTGCAGTAGTTTCCTTCTTCTTTGTTTTCCTTAATATTTCTTCTCTGAGTTTCGTAATTAGAAAAGTAATGCTAGAAAAATCTTTTATTTTAATTTTAGAAAGTAACTCTTCCTCTATCTGATATGAATGGCCATTTTCCTCGATTATTGAAATGATCCGAGACATTATGTAAATTTTTTCTCCAACTAAACAACGAAAGTCATCTTTATAAAGATTATCATATTCAGATAAGAAATTGATTCTTTCTTTATACTTTCCATTCTTAATCTTTTCTTGTAGATCTACTTCTTCAATTTTCTGCGTTTTTTCATTTAATATAAAGGTGTTATATAAGAATAATTCTGCTTGAAATAAATCATAATCAGTAATTAAGTTTGATGAAATCATTAAAGTTTGGTAAAATGGTAAATCGGGGTAAACTAATTTCAAATTTTTTACAATTTCACCATTTGACATTAACCTTAAACCACGTTCCAACTTGGAAATATAATAATTACTTATCCTGTCATCTTTATATTCTTGATGATTTAGAAAAGGATTAAAAAAACTCGTAGGATTATAATAGGTGAAAATTGGACCTTTAAGATTATTCCATATATTATAACCATAGTGATTACTAGTTTCTAATTTCCCTTTCTTAATACTGGCTATTTCTTTTTCAAATTTTAATTTGTGCCAAGTATTTTGAGGCTTAGAGAGGGACCTATTTAAAGTAATTATGACCTCATCATTGTTTTCGTAAATCAAAATGATATTAGGATTAGACATTAATTCATGAAAAATTGAAGTCTTTCCAACTCCATTCGCACCAACAATTGCAGTAATTAAACCTATTTTATCTCCATAGAAGTCATCAATATAGTTTCTATTAATTGTCCTTTTGTAAGCTACCCTTAAAAACGAACTGTTTAAAAGTATAATATATTTTATAACTTTAAACAGTAATTATGAAGAAGAGTAGATATTCACCACAGCAAATCGCAAAGATTTTAAAGGAATTCGATAACGGAAAAACAGCTGCAGAGATCAGCCGTGAATATGGCATTAGTACAGCGGCATTCTACAAATGGCGGGAACGTTATGGCGGGATGAACGGCAAAGAGCTTAAACGCCTGAAGGACCTTGAAGAAGAGAACCGAAGGCTGAAGCAGATGTATGCCAACCTATCCCTGGATCATCAAATGGCCAAAGAAATCATCGAAAAAAAGCTTTAAAGCCCTGCCGTAAAAGAACCATTGCCAAAGAGCTCTTGCATTACGGTATTAGCAGGGCGTGCCGTGTTTTAAATATGAGCAAAAGCGTTTTTTATTACCAGCCAATTCCTAAGGACGATACAGCTATCGAAGCGGCTTTACAAGAGAAAGCCAAAGAACATAGCGAAGAAGGCTTCTGGATGGCTTACGATCGATTAAGGAGTGAAGGCAAGCCCTGGAATCATAAGCGGGTGTACCGGGTCTATAAACAGCTTGGTTTAAGTTTGAGACGAAAGGTAAAAAAGCGGTTACCCGCCAGGGTTAAAGAACCCCTGGAGGCTCCCATAGCTCCTAATCGTAGCTGGAGTATTGATTTTGTAACGGATGTTTTAGAAAATAAAAAGCGCTTCCGTGGCTTAACGGTAATTGATGATTACAACCGAGAAGCATTGCATATAGAAATTGATTTTTCACTACCCAGCAAACGTGTCGTCTGGGTATTGAACCATTTGATTAATCGCAGAGGAAAACCTCAAAAAATAAGAATGGATAATGGTCCTGAATTTGTTGCTAAGATCGCTTCAGAATGGAGCCAGATGCAAGAGATCGACTTTCAGTATATCCAACCAGGGAAACCAACCCAGAATGCTTTTATAGAACGATTCAATGGAACCTATCGAAGAGGCGTTCTCAATAAATACCTCTTTGAAGATCTAAATCAGGTAAGGGAACAAACCGAGACCTGGATGGAAGATTACAACAATGTAAGACCACATAATGCACTGGGAAAAATGGCCCCCGTAGCATACGCAAAAACTCATTCTCCTGGCGGTACCGCCAGGAGAATGAAAAATGATATTTTTGGACAATCAAGCAGTTCTAATTAGGGGAAGCTTACACTTTCGACCTTATATTTTCCATTATTTTCATTGATTTCATAAAAATATTTACCCCCACAGTTCAAGGTGTTATCTGGAATTAATCGATGTTTTGGGATTTTAAATGCTGCAAGAATCATATTTAATCAGTTGATTTTTATTATTGAAAAACACCTATCTCTCCACGTCCACATTAAAAATTGGAAACAAATCAGCAACCATTTTATCTTCTATATAAAATCGGTTCACCGCATTATTAACTGCCTCACTATCCTCCAGTTCCAACCAGGAGATTGCAATGTGTTTTTTAATATATTGGAGAGAGTGATTTTGAAATATTCGTTCTAAACCTATTCTTAGCTGACTTACCGTATTAGGCTTTTTTTCAAAAGAAAAAGGTTCATTTGTGCGATGTTTACCGTTTACATCTGTCCAGATGTTTTCAGTCGTGTAACGTAAATGCCCGGAGATTCTTTGCTTTAAATTGGTAGTTTTTCCAACATACAAACAAATCCGCTCATTGCAGGTAGCAGCTTGTAACCAGGCTTCACAAATCTGAACAGGTATAAGATCTTTTCGGTTGGATGGCCCCTTTAATTTATAACGCTGTTCGTTAATTTCCTTTTTTAATACCGTAGTATCACCTACCCACCAAAAGGCGTAAACACCAGCTTTTTTAGCTAACTCCGCAAAATCCTTTTTACCATTTCTCTCTAAAAGTTCTTTTACAAAGATTGGCGAAACGCCCTCCAATTTCTCCACTGATTCGGTAATTACTTTTTTATCAAAAACGGCTGGACCTGAATGCATCAATTATTCTTTATAAGTTTCTTTCTCTTCTGCAACTTTTAGCTGATTTTCCTGATCTAAAGTATACTCTTTACCGAAATCCTTAATTGACTTTCTTCGCCCAGAAGCTTTTTTAAGTAAACTTTCTGCCTTCAATCCTTCAATTTCCCTCAACAACTCCCTGGCATCTCCATCACTCGCTAGTTGCGGCACCAATTCTCCTTTAAAAGCTTTATGCAAAATAGCCTGAGGTAATTGTTCAATTTTAGCTTTTAAAAGCTCATATTTCTCCTGGATTTTATCGGCTTTTTCAAAAAGGGTTTCTACACGATTAACAATTTCTTGTTGTTCTTCAATTTCAATATCTGGAATTTTCAGGTTTTTAATTTTTTTTGCATTCAAATTGGGCTGGGTAATTGCAGTAGAATTTAGCCCCATTTCTTTTTGAAGTTGGGGAGATATTAAAGAATAGTAAACGAAATCGGTTAAAGCATTTTCATTAAATCGAAATCTTATCAGGTAGGCACTAGGTATTATAATCTCCGATCCAAAATATCGGGCCATTTTTCCGATGCTTCCCGTTCTCGTGATAAGTAAATCCCCTGTTTTGACCCTATATAATTCTAACTTATTAGGATCAGTAATTTCTACTTTGGGTATATTCTCGCTTATAACTATTTGTCCAGAATCGGACATATCCGTAGTTCTTACGGTCCTATAACCAGTATTTGAGTATGCGGTTTTATTGAAACGAGGACCGTAAAAAGAACTCTCGCAATATTTAGATAACTCTGTGAAACCCCATTCAAAATTTCTCCCCTCTCTCCACCCCTCCGTCAACTTCCCAGTTACAGCTTGAGCTAGAACCTGCTGACGAAAGTTTTGTAAAAGCTGCGGGATTTTAGCTAAACTGGCTTTGATTTTATCTGATCTCGAAAATAAATTATCCAGCTTGGCAACTATCCGCTCCTGCTCGGCTAAAGGAGGAAGAGGAATTCTATATTTTCTAACATTATTAACATTCAGGTTTTTCAACCCTGAACCAATTGCTCCAGTATGGGCTTGAGTCCTACCATAGTAACTGTTTAAATAAGCAACTAAAAAATCCGAATTAATTAATTCATGTATTGGTTTAATTAAAGTAAGACTTACATAAATTGCAAAATCAAACTCAAAAGGCACTTTTGCCGCTTCACCACAATTTCCAACCCTTGTATAAAGTACGTCCTCCAGTTCAGGTTTACCTCCAACTGTCAATTTAGAAAACTGTTCTTTTGATATATATTTAATTTTATTCAAATTTGCTTTAAATGGTCTTGCGTTCTGAGCGGAAAGAAAAGGTATTCCCTCATCAACATACCTTGGTTTCTTCGCAACGCCACACGTGACCAACCAAGTCACGTCCATGATATTTACGTTAAGCCAATTTTCAGGCAAACTAAAATCGAAATCAAAGAACCAATCTGTATTCCTAAATTTTTCTCTTAACTTCTTTTTAGAATTTGATTTTTCTCTATTGATTGCTTCGATAAATTGTAGCTTTAGATCAGCATATGGTAATTCCTTAGTCATTATTTCAACTCCTTTATCATCGCGTTTAACTCTGCAGTAATGCTATTTAATTCAGCCAAAGCTTCTTCGGCAATCTCAATAGGTTCTCCTAAATCTTCTCCATTACTAATACTTTCATCTGCAATTAAGCCTAAATCCAGGCTATCATCCTTTTTGGCGATTTCTTCCCTGCTTATAAATTTCCAGCGCTCATCTTTAATTTGCTTTCTTTTTTCATCGCTAATATTGCCATCATAATCTGCTTCCACATTTTCTACAGAAATCCCACCTGTATAAGCTTTTACGAAATCTTCAAATGCTGTCTCGGTGAAAGGGGTGCGTTTTCCGTAATTGGGAACATTGGTTCGCATATCATAAAACCATACTCTTTTGGTATTTTCAATTTCCGTAGTGCTTCTGGTAAAAAACAACACATTGGTTTTTACACCTGCTGCATAAAAAATTCCGGTAGGTAAACGAAGAATGGTATGCAAGTCACATTTATCCATCAGGTCACGACGAATACGTTGGCCGTCTCCATCTTCAAATAAAACATTATCGGGCAATACCACCGCAGCACGGGCTTTCCCATCTCTCTTTAAACTACGATAAATATGCTGTAGAAAATTGAGTTGCTTGTTGCTGGTGGGAAAAGTAAAATCGTCCCGGGAAGGCCGCTCCCCACCTTTCTTAGTACCGAAAGGCGGGTTTGCCAATACGCCATCATAATTTTTTAAACCTTTACCAAATTCAGTTAAAGTATCCGCATAATAAATTTTGCTTTCCAAACCGTGCAACCTGGCGTTCATCAAAGCCAGACGGTGTGCATCACCAACCAGTTCAACTCCACTAAAAGCTTCTTCCTCCTGGAATTTCCGTTCCTTTTCTGAAAGCTTATAATAATTATCATTTTTATCTCTCAGATACTGGTTTGCAGAGATCATAAAACCAAACGTACCGGCCGCGGGATCGTTCCAACGTTCTCCCAGTTTCGGCACCAAAAGATCAACCATTACGTTGATGAGAGGCCTGGGCGTAAAGTACTGCCCGGCACCACTTTTCTTTTCACCGGCATTCTTTTCCAACAGGCTTTCGTAAATATCACCCATCGTATCCCGGTCATCTTCCTCATACCAGTCTATCTTATCAATAGCCTGCACAAGCGTATCAAAATTCACGGGTTTTTTTAAGCTGGTAGATGCATTGGTGTATATCTCTTTTATACTTTCACTTGTGGAGGAATTACTAATTTCCGCAAGAAATTTGCGGTAGCGGACAAAAGCTTCATTGTTATCATCTTCATCAACAAAACTGCGCCATCTGTATTTATCTGGGATATGCTCCTCAAATCCTTTTACTTCAGATAACTTCAGAAAAAGTATATAAGTTAATTCGTTTAGATATTGGTGATAGGTAACTCCGTCATCTCGTAAAACATTACAAAGTCCCCATAATTTTTGTGCTATTTGGTCTGCGCTCATTCGTCTATTCTCAATTTATTTTAAGATGCTGAATATAGATTTTCATTCAACATTTTCAGGATGTCATCCAGGTTATTTTCAAAAATTTTATCCAGGCGTTTATAGCCTCCATCCCTCTTAAAAGGATCTTCATTCAGGTCTTCTTTTGTTAAAACAGTTTCTTTGAGCAACTGTGCCTCAAAACGCTCAATCCATTTAAGTTGAATTTTATTCCAATCTTTTAAACTTCTTATTTTTTCGATGGCATTCCTAATCCGCTGTTCGTGGCTCACCAAATGTGTATCCAGAGCCATAGTCCGAATAAAAGAAATAATGTCGGCCGCTATTTCTTCATTTTTAGCAGATTTCCAGGCAGTGCTTAGGGTTTTTGCATTATAGCCTTCCTGATCCAAAGCAAGTTTTAATTCCTTAAGCGACTTCCTGTCCAACTCTGAAGGTTTGGTACAAATAATATCCAAAGCAGTGAGTTTATTACGGTTTTGCTGAATAAAACTTCTAAAGCTTTCTATATAATCCTCTGGCTTTTTGGCTCTACCGTAACCTCGTTCTACTCCAAGCACCTCATCAGGATGCTCCGAAACCAATTGTCTCCTCGGAATAAAAATTTTCTTATCCAGGAAGCTCCAGAGATTTTTATATTCACTGGCTACTCTTTTGGCTTGTGCGCCTTCTGTAGCTTTTAAAACTTTGATTAATTCTTCCGGATCTTTACCATCAGTCTGATACATAAATTCCTCTATCCGGTATTCTTCCAGATCTTTCTTTTTTCGTTGAATTTTAGCGATAATCTGCTGAAGTTGCTTTTCAGCACGTTCCGGTTTTTCAATAACTTCCAACTCTTCAACTAATTGCTGAAATGATGTAGCGGGATTAGACACTGTTTTCATTTGGGTATAATCCTCTAAAGCTTCATAAACTCTTACAGTATCATAGATTCTGAAAAACTGCTTATCGATTTCAGGGCAAAGCCTGGTGGCTCTTCCCAACATTTGCTCAAATAGAATCCGGGACCGTACCCTACGCATAAAAACGATATTAGTTATGTGCGGTACATCTATTCCCGTAGTTAATAGATCAACAGTTACTCCTATATTGGGATATTTCTCATTTTTAAAGCGCTTGGTGAGATCCTCAGGATCATAAGTATTGCCCGTAATCTTTTTTATAGATCCTTCCGGCACATCAACTCCAATCGCTTCAAATTCCTCAAAAAGCATTCTTACAATAGTATCGGCGTGAGAATCCCTCACGGCAAAAATCAAGGTTTTTTCATCTCCTTCGGGATCCAGTTCCTGAACCAATTGTTTAATTACCTCCCGGTTAAAAGATTCGGTGATCACCCCTTTATTAAACTGCTCAATTTCTACTTTCAGTTCATCTTCCAGTTCAGCCAGTTCTTCTATTTCATTGGTTTCAGGATTGTAAACTTTTGGCCGCTCTCCTTTTTTCCACAGAATTCCTTCCTCACTTAATCTTGTTTTAATAATAAAAGGTGGTTCGTGATCTACAAGATATCCATCAATGACAGCCTCCCTATAGGAATAACTATGAACGGGTTTTCCAAATATTTTTTTGGTATGAAGTGCAGGCGTAGCAGTAAGACCAATAATATGTGCATTAAAGTATTCAATTACACGTTTATACTGTCCTACGTAATCCTGCTCATTTTTAAAGTAAAAATCGTCTTCGTCTATTTCCTTGTCCAAATTATATCCGCGGTGTGCTTCATCTATAATTATGCAATCATAAGTATCTATAGGCAATGGATCATTTTCATTGTAGAATAATCGCTTCACCAAACTTTGAACGGTAGCAAAATGCAGCCTGGTAGTATCTTCAGGAATATTCTGGTTCAGATCTTCTACCTGATAAACTTCGGCAAAGGTATTTACGTTTTCAATTTTATTATCCTTGAAACCACCTAGAGCCTGGTTTGCCAGTAAACGCCTATCGGTTAAGAATAAAATTCGCTTAAACCGGTTTGATTTGATAAAGCGATAAGCCAGTCCCTGAATGGTTCGCGTCTTACCTGTTCCAGTAGCCATTACTAACAACGCCCTTTTATCATCAGGACTTTTGATAATCTTATTTTCAATAGCCTTGATGGCATCAATTTGATAATATCTTAATCCAAGACCATTCGGGTTTTTCAAATATTCATAATCACTCTTTTCCAGCTTTTGATTGGCCTTTTCTACATCCCGATCAAATAGTTCTTTTAACCCTTCAGGTGAAAACCAACCCAGTAAAGCATTTGAATGATTGCGGTGGTTACGAACATCTAAAAACCAAATACCACTTTTTGTTTTAAGTTGTTCTAAATATGGTCTCCCGTTGGTAGAAAAAAGAAACGGCACGTGATGTTCCTCCCATTTTCCAAGAAAATTACAGATTCCATTTGGCTCAATGCTTTTAGCGTATCGCTTTGACTGATATAAATCGGTAGAAATATCTGAAGCATATTTCTTAGCCTCTACAATTCCATACAAATCCTCTCCAATAAAAAGTGCATAATCTGCCCATTTTGAACCACAGGGCCATTCAGCAATTGCTATGTTTTTACCCTTTTCAGGTACGGTTTTATTCTTTTTATAATTGAAAGTTTCTGTATCACACTCCCATCCTGATTCTCGAAGTTTTTCGTCAATAAGGTCACGGGTTTCCGCTTCTGTTTTGGTCAGATTGTTAGCTACTACTTTAGACCTTTCCTTTCGTTCTTCTACTACATTCTCTGAAGCATTTAAAGAGGCTATCTTTTCTTCATAATTGACAACCTTTTTTGAAAGTAGTTTTAATTCTTCCTCTAGTTTTTCAACAGATTTTTGTTCTTCGTTAGAAGGTAATTTATATTCCTCTGTTTCCAGATAATCATTTTCATATGTTTCATAGAACCACCTTGCTAATTGGTAAGATTTTTTTAAAACGAAAAATGCCTCCCGGTTTGACCTTTCTCCTTGATGGCTCGCTTTGTTTCCAGATATTCGTATAGTATGCAGAATATCTTTTATAATCTCAGGAATTATATTAGAACAGAATAACTGTTTTATTCTTTCCATCTGGTTTCCCTCAAAACCATCCAGCCCTTCAAATTCCCAAACAAGTTTTGAAATTTTTTCTGAAAATAATCGAGCTTTCGCTAAAGAAGAACTTGGGTCAATATGTATTAGCTTCTCAGCAAGTTCAGCAACTTTATAAAGTTCAGGATACGTAGGTTCGAGGAAAGAAAATTTAGAGTTATTCATAAGTCTATACTCCTTCAAAAAATTGTACTGCGAATTGACAGAAATCTATAATAACCTCCTTATCAAGATCAAACTCCTTTCTACTACCTAAATAATTTTTGGTTTTTGGAGTAATTTCTTTTCCCGCTATTAATTCTTCAACTGTAATACATTTTATATGTTTCTTTGAGACAAGAATTATAAATGCATTTTGATATGGATAATTCTCTGGTAGGTTTTTAAGCTTAAATTCACCGCTTGCTCTAAATTTTACTTCTATAAAATATACCGCTTTCTTGTTTGGATTTTGGATAACGAAATCAGGCATCCTTCTAATATCATCTGCCACATCAGTTCTTACCCCTTTTAAAAGGTCCATAATTCCGGGAATAGTATTCTCCATTCCGTATCTAAAAACATTATAATTTAAGCTTAGAAAAAGTTCCTGAATTAAGGTTTCCGCTATTCTTCCTTTAATCATGTTATAGCGGTAATTTCGGTCTTTATCGGAAAGCCCGGTTTTAGTCTCTCGGGGTTCTTCTTCTAAAACTGCTACTTCATTGCTATCATCGCTCTTATAACAACCATAACATAGACCTCCATTAAATTTAGTGTAGGATCCACATTGAATACATTCTGCCATTAAAAAATTGGTAATTTGGGTTAATTAGCTAACTGCGGTAGGGCGCAAATGAATTGAACGTAAATATAGAAAAATCTTAGAGAAACGTTAAGGAAAGGATGTTCCATTTTTTTGCTCCCAAAAACTGCCATTTTCTATCTCTTCTAAAATTAAAGAGATTTCAGTAAATTGTTACAAATACAAAACCATGTGCTACCGTACCAAATTAAACTCTAAACTCAGCGAAATAGAGCGTAGCCTTGAAGCTCGATTTATTGACCCAGATGAATATAAGCCACAACTGGAAATTAATGCTTTTACTTTTTCAAAAACGTCGGTAATTTCCGATGAAAATCAAGGTGAAATCCAAATGTTTAATTGGGGTTTAATTCCGTTTTGGGCCAAGGATGACAAGATTAAGAAGATGACCCTAAACGCTAAGATTGAAACCATAGCTGAAAAACCTTCTTTTCGGAATTCAGTAAAAAAACGTTGTCTAATTATAGCTGATGGTTACTATGAATGGCAATGGAAAGATCCTAAAGCAAAAGAAAAACAGAAATATTTAATTACTCCTACAGATCAGGAGATTTTTGCCTTCGCAGGTATTTACTCTACCTGGATAAATCCGGAAACCGATGAAACCTTAAACACTTATTCTATCGTAACCACCGAAGCAAATGAATTAATGGCTGAAATTCATAACAACAAAAAAAGAATGCCGGTAGTATTAAAAAAACAGGATCATCAATCTTGGCTCAATGGCACCGATCATTCAAACTTCGCATTTCCTTATGAAGTACCTTTAATTGCAACTGCGGTTGAGTAAATAATTGGTTATTCAACTCTCTTCAGATAATAAATTATTTAAACAGCGTGTTATTGCTATTCGAATATCATCCGCTTCTGTCTCCCCACGACCTTCAGCAGTACAGGATGAAATTAAGACATTAGAATCCGATGAAATAAATTGAATTGTAACCTCTATTGTGTAGCTACCTAGGCCTGTATTCCTTCTACCACTTTCACCATAGTTAACTATTAAAGTTTCATTAGCCAACTCACTTTTTAATTCTGGGATTAAAATAAATCCATCTTTAACTAATATCCCCGAAATAACATCCCTTGGATTTACGCTTTTGCTTGTTGAATAATATTGACCATTGACTGATGCGCCGGAGCTTGAAGTCAAGCTACTTGTTTGAGAAATAAAAATGTACTTGTAAGCACTAATGGATTTATTTTTAATTGATGTCACGGGTTGTAATGGAGCACAGCTACTTAAAATGATACTTGAAATTAAAAAAATTAACAGTCTTATTTTTTTCATTTTCTTAATGTTTTAATAAGAATTGCTGTATGTAGCTATAATTGGCGATATAAATTTAAAAATCAATAGTTTAACTATTTTCCTAGAGTTTCTAAAATACTACTTTTTTAGCAAAAACCTTTATAACAACCAATCAGATTTGGAAGTTCCTAAAACTAGTTTATTCGAAATACCCTGCCCCATAATCTACCATAATCTGCGCTGGATCCTCTGCTGTTTTTATAGCGTACGGGAAGTTAAGCGTAAAGTAAAAACAGCAGGGGGCGCAACCTATTTAATTTTATAAAACCAGTAAATTTCTGCCTGTTTTCAGGGTCTTTCAAGCCATTTACTGGTAATCTCCTCGCTTTGCACCAACTATTTAAAAAATTGCACTAAACTTTACTAAATTTTTGCCGCAAATTTCAACGGTTTTACTGAGGGTTACAGGGCATTTGCCGCAATTTTACTAATTTTTACACCAGGGCATTTGTCATTACAAACCCTGGTATCCACCCTGTATCCACTCGCAGTATGCCTGGTGGATTTTCGGATACGCTGCAAAATAATCTTCATATTGGGTATTCTGAGATTCCATAATCGTTCGGTAAACTTCAAAATTGTCTTCTACCTTTTCTTTGGAGGTATAACCAAAATACCCCACGAAGCCTAAAGCAATAATTCCCGATATTCCGAAAAGAATCAGCAGATAATTGGGTATGATCCTGGCGCGCTTTAATTTCCGGTCTATCTCCTTTAGTATTTCATCTGTTTTTCCCTTTTCTATTTCCTGTTTTTGCAGGAATGTGTTCAGGTTCTTTTCCAATGCTTCCGTACTAATGGGGATGCTCATCTTTTCTAACTGTTCCGAGAGCTTTTGAAGCTCCAGCACTGCCGTTTTGAAATCCTTCATTTCATCGGCCATCAGTTCCATAATCTCATCTAGTTTTTTCATCACTTAAAGTTTTAATATCCCATACCTATTCCGGTATCTCTTATAATTTTTATTGTTCCTTTTAAAATCTCTTTAGCTATTTTGGTTGAAAGGTTGCTGCTTAGTTGCACTGTCTTATCCAATACCTGGAAGGTTTTAGGTACTTCTTTTAGCCTTGTGAAACTTTTGTTTTGGGCGATCTGGGGAATTAATCTATTCCCACTCATCGACCGGTCCACTTCACTCGCTTTTAGATTTACTCCTTTGTATTCCACCCGGAACCCCTGTAGTTGATTGGCTTTATTGATGGTGGGAATCACTTCAACCTTTTGGGCTTTCATCTTACTGATATATTCATCTAGCGATTTTGGTCTGGACTGAAGTACGCGATCATGTATATTTTTAATTTCTTGTCGCAAGTGCTTTAATTCGTGTAGTTTTTCCTTTTGTACTTCCCGAACCCTAGTAAGTCCTAATTCTTTAGCAACATTATCTGCGGCTATCTGGCTTCGTTTTCCGATAAAGCTGTCATTGTAAGCTTTGCCATCAAAACCAATCCTGTTGGTATAGATATGAACGTGAGTATGCGCCTTATCCCGGTGTACAAACCCAATGGATTGATTGTTTTGCAGGTTCATTTCCTTTAAAAACTTCTTGGCAATCTCTTCCAGATCTGTTTTACTCAGATCCTGTCCATCTTCGATCGTCGGGCTTACGATAAAGCTTAAGGTATTATTAATACAGCGTTCATTTTGCGACTGGATAATCCTAAACTCTTCGGCTATTTCCGCTGGAGTATCTCCGGCCACGTGTTCTCTAAGCACAACTTCAGCATCTTTCTCCTGGTTCCAGCCATAGGAGATGGAAACCCTGGTGCCAGAAACGCTATGCCCCTTCCCAATCATTTTTTAAAGTTTTTTAAGTGATTCCTGATTTCTCTGGCAAGATCTTCCACTTCCCTGGCCAACTTCGGATCCCGTTTTTTAAACATATTTCCAATACGGGTAAAGTTATTCTTGTACTGTACCAGCATTTGGTAGGTTTCTACTTGTTCCGGGGTAATTCGTTCTACGATATCTTTATCAAAGGCCGTGGCTCTTATATATTCTGAAAGGGAAATTCCTGCCCTGGCCGCTCTTCTTTGAAGCAGCTTCTTCTCGTAGATCGAGCAGCGAACCTGGATGTATTCCCTTTTCATTTTTTCGTTTTAAAATCTTTGCAACCATCGGGCGCAAAGCAAGATTGTCATTACAATGACACATCTTGCTTTTCCCTTTCAACTGAAATTCTCCGATAGGGGTTCCCTATTTACCAAAGCCTCATTATTTTAAAGTCAGGGATTTTTCAGCTTTCAATTTTTCATTTAGATCTATATAGTCACAGTAGGAATTGCTGCAATCAGTCACATTCTGAAACTGATTTAAAAGCGAGCCAGCTGCTTTTTTACCTGCCGGATCATTATCCAGATAAAGCAGGGCCTTTTCATATTTAGGGATGAGCATTTTTATCCTTTCCAAAAAAGCCAGGGAGTTTAAAATGATGCAATCTGAATTTTGTACTAAGTCTTCATCAATAGTAGCCAGGGAAAGAAAATCAAACATCCCCTCCGTGATGATTAACTGCTTAGATTGTCTTTCAAAAAATGAAAAGGTTTTTGGTCTACTGGAAGTTTTAAAGTATTTATTTCTAAGTTCCCAGCCTCTTTTATAATTTTCAAGGCCAAGTGCAAAAAACCGTTTTCCTCTACAGCGATACCAAACCTGCGTGCAGTATTTTCTACCAATCTCATATGGTATATTGCGTGAATGCAGATAATCAATTAATGCTTTCAGGTGAATAATTTGAACGTCCAGGATACTAATTTCTGGTTCCTTAGAAATAGGTTCAATATTCGGCGGGCTAAAAGAAAGAGAGCTCATATCGTTCTTTAAAAATTCCAGGGTTTCCCTTACAGACCAGGATTTCATAAGCATAATGAGATCAATAGTATTCCCTCCTGTTCCTAACCCGAAGTCAAACCATAAATTTTTAATCAAAGAGACGCTAAAAGAGGCTTGCGTTTCTGACCGCAGGGGACTCAGAAACCAAGCTTCTTTTTCCGTTGTCCTGGTGGGAAAGTGCCCTAATTTTGCAAGCGTTTTTACGATGCAAATATTACGGGCACTTTTACACGATAAGTTATTTAAGTTCATTTTTTGATTTTTTAGTTACCTATTTACCCAAGGCTTATAAACACTGGGTTTTAATTCTTTTTTTGCTGTTTTTCCTATCTACCATAATTACCCTGAGAGTAGATAGGGTAGATAGTTTTTGATATCTATTTACCCAGTGAAACTCCCTTTGTTTATAGCCTCTTCAGGGCTTTTGGGTAATTAGGGTAAATAGATTTTATTAAAATTCTAAAGGAGAGGTCTTGAACCTTTGTTTGATCAGATAACCATAACTCCCATTTTGAGATGATTTTACCCTTTCATAATTCTGAGCTTTTAGAGCTCTTCCCATATAGTACATGTTCAATCGCGGATTGATACAATTTAGCGCTAGCACTATATCTGAGGCCGTTTTAAAGTCGGCGGGATCTGAACTCTTGCGATAGTATTTACAGAGCAGTTCTTCTTCCATACTGGCTTCCCGGTAAGTCTTGTTCCTTTCTTCATTTGCAATGATATCCTCCAGGGTCATTTCCGGGTTAAATTGTTCATCTACATAGGCTAAATAATAAGCCTGAGCCCATACTTTGTCTATATCTACTTCCCGGGAGTAAGCGAAATCAATCTTACCAATAAGCTCAAAACATAGCCAACGCACAGAACCGGTTTCATCATTAAGAAAGGTGGCTCTGTTTGTAGATCCTATAAAACTGCAGATCCTTCGCAGGTTTGAGTTTTTACGATCATAAGGCAGCCTTTCATTGATCATCGTTTTTGAGAAATAAGCTTTAAGCGCATTTATTTCTTTTCTGGCCAGCACAGATAATTCATCCAGATTGATGATAAAATTTCTGATAAGCTGAATCCTGGCGTCTTTATCTGTGGTCATATCTTCAGCAAAATACTTTGATAAAGCCGGTGGACAGAGAAACCTGCACCAGGTTGATTTTCCAGAGTTTTGTTCTGAATGCACTAAAACCAAACATTGCTTATTGAAGTAATTTTCATCCAATGTACCCTTAACTGTTCGCACCAGCCATTTTCTGAAATGATAAAGAAATTGTTCAGGTTCTTTAGCCGGAAGGTAGGAAGCGAGTGTTCTTATATGATCTCCACCAACCCATTTTGGAAGCTTATCAAAGTATTCCGCAATGGGGTTAAATCTGGGAATTAGATTAGACCGTAAATAGATGTCCAGTTTACCCGGATTAATCTCAATGTTCGATTTCGCTAATTCTATAAGTAGAGAATTCACTTCAAAATCTTCCCAGATATTGGACTCCTTAATCCGTATCTGAAACTCGTGAGATATTTCATTAAACCTGATATCATATTTATCAGAAACATACTCCTCCACGGCATCATAGATCGTTTTTTTCTTCTGCTCAGCAACCTGATAGAGTTTGGATTCAAATTTCTTCATAACCCAAGGCTTTAAAACCTTTTATTTCTAAAGGTATATTCCACTGCTCCTCTCTTAATTTCATCTTTAGAAGAATGACTATTATTAAGTAGCCAGTTATCCAGTTTTTCACGTGAGAAAAAGATTAATTTACCTTTGGGTTTAGAAAATGGAATTTCTCCCCTGGCGGTAAGTTTGTACATATAACTTCTTGAAATTCCTGTATAATCACAGGCCTGGTCAAAAGTCAATACGGCTTTTTGAGCGCGGACTAATTTCTCTATACGGTCCAGTTGCTCTAACATTTTTAGTTCGTTCATTTTTGAAAAATTTAAGATAGAAAATGAACAAAAGCGCTTTTGTAATTCGAATTCTGGAACCAAAACTAAGATGGGAAATAATAGGATGTGTATGCTTTACATACCACGTATGTAAAATACCAGGTTAGGTATACAATAGGGTTAATAAGGAAAAGTAGGAATTAAAAGTTATATGTAAGCACATATAAAATGGACAAGATTCTGCATATTATATGTCCATGCATACAATCCTGCAGTAATTAAATTTACACAGACAGATAAATTTGGTTCTCCATTACATTCTATTGAAAAATTGTGCTAAAGTATATGTCTGTTCAAACATCTAGCCTGTTCACGATTCGTGAACATTAAAAAACCTGAACAAAAATTTAACCAGTGTAAGATAAATGACAAACCTTCAAACTAATTAAGAATACATCGTTTTTCAAACTAATAAATTAGTTTTATATTGCCAACTACCGAAATACTTAGCTTTTAAAGTTTATGAAAAAATCATTTCTTTTTTTATTCATCATATTTCTTTTAGTTTCCTGTCAACCATATCATCCTTTAAGTAAACATAATTACTATAATCGAAGTAGACTATATAATGAACCACTGGAGCTTCAAGTGCAATACTTCGGTGATATTCAATTAAAATCTTTAAGCGACCTACCCTCCAGGGAAATCAAACGAAAAATTAAAGACGTTGAAGACGTAAAGGCTAAGGATCTATTAGCTTACGGCACCACTAATGTAAACCCGGAATACGAGGTCTTCCTATTTATCAAGGAAAATATCAGGAAAGTCAACGCGGGTAAAGGAACTTTGATTTCTAAAGATACTATATCCAGATCGGTACTTTTTAAAAAAGAAAATCCAGATCAAACGGCTTATTTATATATCAAGGCGAAAAACAACAATAATAGTTTAAACTCCCTCGTGAACGATGGAGAATCTATCATAAATTCGCATTCAACCGGTAAGGAAGGAAAAGAAAAGCTCACTTATAATAAAGTTTTCAATGCAGTCAAAAATTCCCCCAATTACCTAAAGGTAAGAAAGGAATTAAATACTGCGCCTGTAGAAGAAAGTGATGCCAATGAGTGGATGCAATTCCAGTACCTGGCTACCATAAATTCCCTTTTCTCAAACAATGATACGTATAAGGGGCAAATCGAAAATTTCGAGAAAAATCGAAGAGAACAATTAAAACCAATCCTAGATACCCTATTGCAAAACTCAGAGATCATAATAAATAAAGAAGTTACCGATGAAATTTCCGAATTAGCCAAAACTAAAAGGGTGGTGATGCTTAATGAAAATCACTGGTATCCAAAACATAGATTATTCGCAATATTATTATTGAAAAAATTAAAAAAGAGTGGTTATACGCATTTGGCATTAGAAGCACTTTTCCCAAACCAGGATCAAAAAATAAACGAAAGAGGATATCCTACTTTTAGTTCAGGGTATTATATAAGAGAACCCAATTTTGGTAAGCTAATTCGTAAGGCTAAAGAATTGGGTTTTGTAATCATTGGCTATGAGAATGAAAATCAGGAGATCAACAGGGAACTAGGCCAGGCTCAAAACCTTCAAAAAATCCTGGAAGAGCATCCGAATTATAAAATCTTTGTCTATGCCGGGCTGGATCATATTCTTGAAGAAGAAACCAAATCCGGTAAACGAATGGCTGTGTATTTTAAAGAACTTACAGGAATTGACCCGCTAACTATTAACCAGGCTGATATGGTAGGAAACACTCAAAATGAATTGAATTTGATACCTCAAAACCTGGTAAACTCCTTTGAGAAACTAGATAAGGCAGTTGATTTTTTTGTGATCAATAACCTAAAATTTAGTTCTCAAGACAGCATAGTCGGGGAAAATAACACTCAGAAACTCACCATTAAATCACATCGATTTGAGGAACTAAATGCTGAAGAAGTACTCATAAAAATATATAAGGAATCTGAATATGACATCTATAAAAGTGGAAGTATTCCAGTACGAGCAACTTTAAAAAAACCGTCTGACAAATCGATAAGTTTTAAGCTACCACCAGGAAACTATACTATTCATTTTAGCTCTTTAGAAAATGATAACATCATTATATTTAATAAAACTATTGATTTTTAGTAGATTACCTAAATTTTATCTCAGCTCTTTAGGCTATAATAATTAGCTCAGTCTAGAATTTTCTATGTAAAGAGAAGGGTTCAAGTTTTATGCTAGGTTCTTTCTCCGAAATTAACTGACTCACTAATTTTCCGGTTATAGGACCTAAGCTCCACCCAATCATTGCATGCCCAGTAGCAATAGTTATATTTTGGTATCTATGGGATTTCCCTATATATGGTAAACCATCAGGAGAAACAGGCCGCAGCCCCGACCTTACGTTTTTCATCTCTTTATCTGTTATATTTACATCTTTGTAATAAGTTTGGGCTGCTTTTTTTATAGCTGAAACTCTTTCTGATCGTATAATTTCATTTTGGCCTGAGAATTCCATAGTGCCAGCAAACCTGGTAAAACCATCCATAGGTGTAACCGCAACTTTTACTTCGGTTAAGATTGTAGGAATACTAATTTTATTTGCGGTAAAAGAGTCTATACTATAGCCTTTTCCTCCCTGCAAAGTTAAATTAAGACCAAGCTTTTTAGCCAAATTAGAACTCCAGCTTCCCGCAGACAATACAAATTCATCACCATCATAAAATGATTTAGAAGTTCGAATACCCAAAATTTTATTATCCTCGGTTTTAATTTCTGTAACCTCTTCTTCCGTATTAATTTCCACCCCCAGCTTCAGTAAATATTCATAGAAGTTTTTCATAAAATGATTGGGAGTGGTATGTGAATTATTTATATAGTGTACCGCGCCAGCTATTTTATCTGAAAGGGAAGGTTGTAAATCCAGGATTTCATCACGTGATAAAAAATTTACATTAACACCTTCATTTTCTATTTTCTTACCTTTCTCTATTTCTTCTTTTTCACATTTTCGGGAAGCAAAAACAGACAGTAGGCCTTTTTTATCGTAGTGAGGTTGAAATTCAACTAAATCCAGTAATTCTTCGTATAGCCGTTGACTTTCCGAAAGAAGTTCCTTTAGAACGGGAATTGACCTTTCTACGCGAAATTTTGTAGACGATTTTCTAAATTTCCACGCCCAGTTAAAGAATTCTGGGTCCCATCTTGGTTTAATATAAAATGGACTGGATTTATTCCACATCATCTTTAGCCCTTTGTTTATCATTCCTGGAGAGGCTAATGAAAGGATATGACTGGGTGCTATAAATCCTGCGTTAATATTTGAAGCTCCTTTGGTGAGATCTCCTTTCTCTATAACAGTAACTGAATAGCCTTCTTTTTTAAGGTAGTAGGCAGAGCATAGCCCTATAATTCCACCTCCTATTACTATTACTCTTTTCATTTTAACCGCTTTAGCTGATATAAATTACTAAAATTTATTCCAATCCCATAGCCCAATCATCACCTCGTGGATCAGCTGCGCCCTCATAGCTACCGTCGGGATTCACCAAAATAGCATCGACTTTTCCTATGGAGCCTCGAGTTTTAACTTTATGTCCCATTTTCTTCAATTCTTCAATTACTTCCTGATCTATGGCATTTTTTTCCATATAAATTTGATCCGGTTTCCATTGATGATGAAATCTTTTTTCGGAAACCGCTTCAGTCATGCTCATCCCGTGGTCAATAACATTTAATATAGTTTGATAAACAGAGGTAATAATCGTAGATCCTCCTGGTGTACCTACTACCATAAATAATTCCCCATCCTTTTCAATTAATGTTGGCGTCATAGCACTAAGCATTCGTTTCCCGGGCTGAATGGAATTTGCGGCACCGCCTAAAAGGCCGTATTTATTTGGAACACCGGGTTTACTGCTAAAATCGTCCATTTCATTGTTCATTAGAAAACCAGCACCTTCCACAAAAACTTTAGATCCGTAAGCTGAATTAATGGTAGTTGTAAGTGAAACTGCATTGCCCTGGCCGTCAATTATTGAGTAATGGGTGGTCTCCTCACTTTCAGCAATATTGTCAAGTTCCATTGCTCTTATTTCCTGGCTGGAAGTTGCTTGAGATAAATCGATTTCCCCTGCCCGCTCTTCAATATAATCATCGGCTAAAAGTTCATCTATTGGAACATCCCAGAAATCTGAATCTCCCAGGTGTTTGGCCCTATCTGCATAGACTCTTCTTTCTGCTTCAGTCATTATATGAATAGTCTTAGCCGATTTAGAGCCGTACTTAGAAATTGGAAAGTGTTCTGATATTTTGAGTAATTGTACCAACGCTATTCCTCCACTGCTTGAAGGTGCCATACTGTAAATTTTGTGCCCGCTATAATTTCCTTTAACAGGTTTTCTCCAGGTAGATTTATAGTTCTTCAAATCTTCAAGCTCTATAATCCCATTTCCTGCCTTCATTTCGGCCACAAGGAGCTCAGCTGTTTTTCCTTCATAAAATCCGGCCCTACCATTATTTTTTATACGTTTTAGGGTAGCTGCGAGATCTTTTTGAACTAAAAGATCACCTTCTTTCCACTCGGTTTTCTTTATTAGTTTGACCGTCCTGGGATTTCGGTTATTCTCTAAAAAAACCTTTTTATAATTATTATAATTTCTAGCCTGGTGTGCGGTAATTTTAAATCCTTTGTTCGCTAATTTAATAGCCGGTGTAATCAACTCTTCAAAAGAAAGTGTACCGAAACGCTCGTGTGCGGTAAACATTCCATCAACCGAGCCAGGTACACCCGAAGCTTTTTGTCCATAAAGGCTTTGTCCTTCAATTACATTGCCTTCCTCATCCAGATACATATCTTCGTGAGCTGCAGCTGGTGCCATTTCCCGAAAATCCAGTGATGAAATTTCGCCGGAATTTTCTCTATACATTAAAAAACCTCCTCCTCCAAGATTTCCAGCTGAGGGATAAACCACTGCGAGAGCAAAGTGAACACCGACCATAGCATCTATGGCATTCCCGCCTTTTTTTAGTATTTCATATCCTACTCTGGTAGCTTCCGGATGTGCGCTCACAATCATTCCGTTTTTAGCAAAGGCTGTTTTTCCGGAATTGGAAGTTTCGGTAAATACTTTGGTAGCATCTGCACAGCCCAGAAGACAAACAGAAATTAAAATATGAACTAGAATTCTTGAGTAAACTTTCATTAGAAAAATGAATTTTTGATTATTGACGTTTCTTATTCCCTGTGCAGAGTAATTTATTTCAAAACCTTATTAAAATTATAGGTACGAGTTCCTACTTAAATTAAGGTTTTGTATTTTGATGTTTCAGTGCTTTACCAGCCAATTTATTAGCAAATTCTCCATTTCGTAAAACAATTTCACCATTTACAATTACCAAATTCATTCCTGTGGCTAACTTTGAAGGATCCTCAAAAGTAGCGTGATCTTTCACTTCATCAGGATCAAATAAGATCAAATCGGCAAAATTACCTTCTTCGATTTTCCCTCTTTTTTCAAAACCAAATGTTTCCGCTACAAGGACTGACTGGTTGTGCAGTAGAAAAGGCAAATCTATAATACCATCTTCTTTATAATATTTTCTCATTTTTGTTGAAAACGAGCCGTATTTCCTAGGATGGCCAGGAGTTCCATCTGATCCGGTCATTACCCATTCCTGTTGCATAAATGAATTTAAATCTTCATCGGTCATATTATAGCTCACTACCCTAATTTCACCATCTGCTTTAAGCGCCTTTATCACAGTTTCAGTAGGAGTTATATCCCAGTTTGAAGCAATTTCCTTTAGGGAAAGTCCGTTTAACTTTTCGTCCTCCGCAGAAGAGAAAATAAGTGTTTCGGGGCCTCCTCGTCGCCTGATATTTTCTTTGATTCCAGCTTTTAGACTGTCTTGAAGTGTTGCGTCATTAAAACGTTCTATCAAACTTTCATAACCACCCTCTTCTGCCCATCTCGGGATTACCGCTGCGATAAGGTTGGTACGCGAAGCTGGGTACGGATATTGGTTTGCGGTTACTATTAGTCCTTTTTCCTGGGCTTCTTCAACCATTTTAATAACCTCGGCACTCTTTCCCCAAACATCTTTCCCAAGGGCTTTAATATGGGAAATATGAACAGGAATATCCGATTTTTCGGCAATCTCCAGTATTTCTTCAACAGATTTTATTAAGCCTATGGTATAGCTGCTTTCATCGCGCATATGCGTGTCGTAAATTCCTCCATATTTCGATGCCACTTTAGAAAGCTCGATAATCTCTTCGGTTTCTGAATAACTTCCAGGGGAATAAAAAAGCCCGGTAGAAATACCAAAAGCACCGTCTTTCATAGCCTGAGCCACGAGATCTTTCATTTGTTTCAAGTCATCGGCATTTGGCTGCACATCCTTTAATCCCAAAACTTCTTTACGAACAGAACCATGACCTACTAAAAGCGCGGCATTGGTGCCAATACCGTTACTTTGCCACTCATCTAGCTTTTCCCCAATCGGAATTGAGCTGGAACCATCGTTTCCGGTTACAATGGTGGTAACGCCCTGCATTAAATAAGGCAAATTGGCTTTACGATCTTCACGGGAAAGATCATAGGTTAAATGTGTATGCGGATCTATAAATCCCGGTGAAAGGATTTTTCCATCAGCTTCAATAATATTTGTGGTCTTAAAATTCTGGGAAGCGGCATCGCCCAAAAAAACGATTTTATCATCTTTAACTCCAACATCAAGGTTTTTAAAACCGGTTTCTTTATCTATAAAAACTCTGGAACCGGTAATTAAATAGTCTGGCTCCGTAATTTGAGCATTTGCACAACTACTTATTACAATAAACAACGCAGCCAATATTAAAAAACTGCTCAATCTAATTTCTTTCTTCATTTAATCTATTCTTGCTGATTCTTCTAGGTATTCGGTTTTGGGATTGGAACGCGTAAATTCTTCCACCAGTTTATAGGTTTCCGGTATTGAATTTTTAAAACGATCCAGAGTTTCTTCTGAAATATTATTTTTGCTAAAAGGCACTACTTTAACATATTCCTGAATTTCACCCTCGGTTCTTCCGTATTTATACTCGTAAGGAAATCTCCCGTTATCGTCCAACTGAACATTTTCATTTTCGGTATTAGGAACGCTTATAAAAAATTCGCTGTTCATCATATCCCCGGAAGGATTGAAAAGGTTTTTCTGCTTCATATACACATACAACTCCTCGGCAACATTAACAGCGGGATCTACAATAGCAATATCTTCTGCCATAAAATCACGATAGATATATTCGCCATCTTTCTGATAGTTATAAAGTTCATCCAACACCTGATTGATTTCTGCGGTTAAATAAGGATAATGCGTACAGCCCAATACAATAGCTTTTAAGGGCTTTGGATTATTGGCGTTTCTTATTTTTTCCAATAAACTCACCACATGGTAACGCACATAATTTTCAGAATCGTTAATCTGAAGAATTTGGCAATCATCAGTATCTTTATTATCACATAGCATTTTACCGTGATCAAAATCAAAATTGTAGATATCCATTAAAGTTTTGTCAATCTCGAATTTTTCATCATTTAGAGAAGGTCCCCGATAATCTTCCCGGGGCTTTTCCAGATCTTTATTTATAAAATCAGGTTCTTCATCTACTGCTTCAGCTATTCCGTGGCCACCCTGGTTAAAAACCTGGATTTCCCCGATATAGCCCAATTCATCTTTCACCTTTAACAACGTATTTTCATAACCTTTGGAAGCAATGGTACCCACCGTGGCCATTACGCCAATAGAGCCATTTTCATCCTTTCTCAGGGTAGCAAGAGTTCCGCGTGCACCTGCATCTATTACACCAATTACTTTTAATTCAATTCCCGTTTTATCAATAAATTCCCTAATAAATTCACTCCCGTAAGCGGTAGCGGTATTACAAGCAATTACAATTGATTTAACCGATTGCTTATCCTTTTGAAAAACAGTATCCCTGGCTTCTCGATAATATTTATCTGAAAGCAGGAACTGGGTATCTTTAAGGATATGTTCTATCAATAAATCGGTTTTTTCTTCGCTGGAATAATTGCCGTAGGGCATATTGGCCTGATCTGCCAAATAGATAAATTTCTCTGAAGTAAAATCGGGCGCACCATCGCTCCCTTTTTCCTGATTTTGATTATTGTAACTATCAAAATTAACCAGCGCATCCAATACCGTCAATCCGCCTGTACCAGAATCAAAAACCCCAATGGGTAAACTATTATCCATCTCAGGATAATCTTCAAAATTTACGTGGTAAAATGAATCTTCTTCCTCTAAAATAGTGGAAACAATTGCCCGGTCTTTTTCTTCGGAATTTTCATTTTTTGCAAGGTCTTTTTTACCGGAATCTTTACAAGAAAGCCCAAAGAATACCAGGAAAACTAATAAATACTGACTTTTAAAATTTTTCATTATAAATGTTTTAAAAAAGCAGAGCCTGACCATGAAGAACGAATTTGCTATCACCTAAGTCTTCAAGCCAGACTCCATTTAATTGGCTAATTTGCTGTCTTCATTTCAAAAATAACAGAACCGGAAGTCTCAGTAGCTAATTGATTGATTTTAAAGACGATCAAGGTACCATCTTCAACTTCGAAGAAAATCACATCATCTTGTTTAACTCTCCGTATTCTGTCCCCAGGACCATTTTCGTTTTCAACATAACCTGGCATATCTTCTACTTCTGCCAAAGCGTTTTGGTATGCTTCACTAAGTTCCTCTTCTGAAGAAAGCCCTTCAAAAAGAGCAGCTGTATCAGAATTACCGATATTTACAAACTGGCCATCATTTTTAGTATCCCAGCCTTCATAAACAGCAGTTTCAATATCAGAACCAAAATATTGTAAACCACTACTTGCAGGCGCCAGGAAATTAACTCCTGTACTGGCACCTACCAGCATTATGAAATTAACATCTGCTTGGTTAGTTGTAGCGTCTTCAAGACTGTAAACCGTCTGGTTAGCAATGTTAAAATAGCTTCCTACACTACTATTATCCTGGCCTCCCATTTCTATTTCAGGGAAATAAGCAAGCTCCCCTCCTTCATTATCATCATCATCATCTTCTCCTTCTCCCGGATCAACAGGTTCTACATCAGGATCGGCTGCGGTTTTCATTTCAAATTCTACCATTCCAGCTGTATCTGGCAGTATTGAGGTTATTTTCAATACGGCTATGGTACCACTTTCTGTTTTAAAGAAAATAATATCTCCAACATTTACTCTTCTAACCCTATCTCCAGGTCCGTTCTCATTTTCAACATAACCGGGCATACTGGTTACATTAGCCTGGGCTTCTTCAAAGGCAGAAATAATATCTGCTGAAAATTCTAAATTATTAAAAATAGCTTCGGCATCATCAAGATTACCAATATTCACAAATTCGCCATCATTTTTAATATCCCAGCCATCATATACAGCATCGCTAATTTCTGATCCGAAATATTGGAAACCACTACTTGCCGGTGCAAGAAAATTAATACCGGTAGAAGCTCCTACAAGCATACCCAGGTCAATTCTTTCCTGATTGCTGCTCGCTTCTGGAAGTGTATAATCTGTAGCTTCTTCTATATTGAAGAAACTTCCAATATCTGAATTATCCTGACCACCAAGGGCTAGTTGTGTATAATAGATGATATCATTTATTTCCTGAATTGGATCTTCTTCTGGAGCTTCCTTTTCTACCTCCAGGACCATAGCTTCGGAAACTTCATTTTCTTCCTGCTCTACCACGAAATCCAGGGTAATCTTATCTTTATCCTGGCGCTCCTCAGCTACGTGATATTCAAATTCGATAGTTTCGGTATCTTCTCCGCTCAAATCGCGGCGATATTCTGGAAGTTCTGTTCTTTCTTGTACTACAACACCCTCAGATATTATTTTTTCGTACACCGAGAAACCGGTAGCCACTTTTTGACCTTTATTGATCTTTACAGTAAATTGATGTGTGGAATCGGGTGCGGTATTAAAGCTTTGACCAAAATATTCAGGATCAAAACTTATTTGAGCATCCTGCCTGGCAGTATCTTCTTCTATATCCTCAAGATCATCATCAGATGAACAGGAAGAGGCTAAAAAACCTACTGTCATTAAGCAAAGAAGAATATAGCCTAATGAGCGCTGAATGTTTATATATTTTTTTTCCATTGTTTTAATTTTAAGTGAAAAGAATTACTTCTACTCCTCCAGTGAAGCGAGGATATAGTCTTCTACTAAACTGGCGATATCGGTGAAATGATCTCCCGGCGTACTTCCCTGACTTAAAGAAGTAAGTACTACAATAAGATCCAGTTCCGGAATTGTCATCATATATTGCCCACCGTGGCCAATAGCGGAGTAGGTGCTGTACTGGTTAGCTTTTACCAGCCACCACAAATAACCGTAACCTTCAATTTCAAAAGGTCTTGAAATGCCCTGTGGTTCCACTTGAAATTTTATACTTTCTTCTATCCAGTCTTCTGGAACAATACGTTGATCTTTATAAATCCCGCCGTTGCTAACCATTATGCCTATTTTGGCTAAATCGTAAGGTTTAACATATACATTATTACCCCCTTCGTTGTATCCCTGTGGATCGGTTTCCCAACGGGTTACTTCTATATCCATAGGTTCATAAAGGTATTTTTGCGCAAATTCTAGAGAACTCATTCCCGTAGCTTCGGTAAGAATAGCTGATAACAAATGGGTATCTCCTGTACTATAGGCATACCATTCACCTGGATCGGCTTCCATTGGTAATTCCAGCGCGTGGCGCAACCAATCATCACTATTTGTCCAGGCGGAATAATTATCCAGACTTGTAGACTCCAGGCCTGAAGTCATCGTCATAAGATGTTCTATCGTAATCTCCTTTTTTCGGGGATCCATCTCATCGTTGTATATCTCCGGTACGTAATCGTATAAAGTTTCATCTATACTTTCTATAAAACCTTCTTCAATAGCAATTCCAATTAAAAGATTAAGTATACTTTTTGATGATGATTTAAGGTTACTTGCCTGTCCTTCAGAAAAATTATTGTAATAATTTTCGAAAACCAGAGTATCATTTTTTATTACAAGTAGGCTATGTAAACGCCCCATTAGGGCAGCACGGCTGTCTACTTCTCTAAATTTTTCGGGATTAAAACCCAAATCTTCCGGTTCTGCTTCTGGAATGTCAAAAGACACTTCCTCATCGGGATTAGGATCCGGAACCTGACTTCCATTATCATCTGTATTATTTTCATCACCAGAACAGGAAACCGCACTCACTAAAAATGTAAGCACTACAATAAACTGTTGTAACATTATCTTATTTTTTTTCATTTTAATAAATTTTAAATGGCTCTAGAGCTATTACTCAACTTCAAAATCGATCACACCACCATCACGCCCTTGTGGAACACCGGTAGGACTCTCTCTCACCTCATCTAAAGTTGCGGTAAGGCCGTTTACATTTCTAACAACTACCTGGAACTCGAACTCGGTTCCGCTAGGTACATCGGGCACGGTATAATTAATTAAAAGGGAATCGGTTCTGCTTAGCTCAGAATAAGCTTCCTCATATGGGAAAACTCTTAAATCGTCCAGTTCGGGATGCCCATCTACCTGAGCAAAGAAGTCGACCTGTTCTATAGAATCATTAGACCAGTATCTTAGATCTAAAGTAATTTCTGAACCTGAGGAATAGTCTTCGTCAGACGTAGTGAAACTTGCAATTATAGGGGTACTTCTTCCGGTTTCCTCGACATTTTCTTCAAGCCAAAGATCATCGCTATAACAAGAGATAGCTGTGATGGCAATAAGGCCTGACAATAGTATTTTTGCTATATTTTTCATAATTATTTATTTTATTGATCCCACCATAACCTGGTAGATACGTCCTTTGTTGCTTCTTGTACATTTACATCATTTCGACTATATTCAGAATCCGGGTATCTCACCCTTCTTACCCACCGACCTTCAAGAAACGGATTGTGCGCCACTGGGAGTTCAAGATCTTTGTATACGTTGTCGTTATAATCGTAGCGACGCATATCAGTCCAAACTTCGGGATGGAGAAACATAGCAAGGTATTTCTCTTTCATAATTAGATCCAAACTAAGGTTGTCTGCTTCTACCGCAATACTAGCATCCGAAAGGTATAAATTAGCATTAGCTGAACTCACACCTACTTTATCCATATTAGCTTCAATTCCTTCCAGGTAAGCCTGGTAAGCTTCCTCGGTAGCTCCTTCGCTTCTGGCATCCCCGCCATTAAGTAAAAATCTTGCTTCTGCCTCGATAAACTTATGTTCTGCATAAGTCACCATTTCAATAGGCGAAGTCTGGGAAGTATAGTAACTGTCTTCGGCAAAACGCGCATTGGCATTACCTTTCCCGGCACCATTGATACCACCAATAAGGGGTTCTCCTTCTGCTTCGTTGAAAGCAATGATATCCAAACGTGGATCATTATCCAGTTCTGCACTGCCATATGGATAACTGGAACCATCCATATATTCTACAATCTGTTCAGAAACAATAAGGTTGGAGTTTCCTGTCTGACCTGCCAACACTACCCCAGCATACCAGGGGTTAAAGGTTCTGGTAGAGTAATCCAGTCCAAAATCATCGGCATTACTTTCCATTCCATGCTCCAAGGCATCCAAAGCATTTTGCGCAGCATCAACGGTACCTTTTTTAGTTAAATGAATAGCGTAGCGGGCTTTTAAGGTATAAGCCAATTTTATCCACTTAGAGATATCTCCTCCATAAACAAGATCTTCTTCACCAGGTTGATAAATAGTATTGTCTTCCATTTCAAGGTCCGCAATAGCGTCATCCAGTAAACCGGGAATTTGCGCATAAATATAGCTTTGGTCATTATAGGAAGGACTAAAATTTTCTTCCTCCATTAAAGCTTCATCAAAAGGAATGGCTCCCCAATGGTCTGTAGCAATCCCTATGTTCATTACCCTTAATACTTTTGCAATTCCACGGTAATGATAAGCTTCAG
The DNA here is from genome assembly GCF_002900095.1 of Salegentibacter mishustinae. Taxonomy (NCBI): domain Bacteria; kingdom Pseudomonadati; phylum Bacteroidota; class Flavobacteriia; order Flavobacteriales; family Flavobacteriaceae; genus Salegentibacter; species Salegentibacter mishustinae. The sequence goes on from NZ_LLKN01000002.1 coordinate 2,036,547, forward strand.
CTTCTGTTGCTTTATCAATAATGGTTTTTGCAGAAGTTAGCCCGTCTAGGTAAATATTTACCCAGGCCGATGTAAGCGAAAGTTCATTTTGATTACTTGGTCCATTATTACCTACTGAAGAGGACTGTTGTGTATACTGACTCGTATAATAGGCAATGTTGAAATAAGTGTCTGCTAGGTAGTAAATAGAAGTTGGTAAAATGACTTCCATTTCTACTTCTTCTTCACTTATCTTATTAGGATCATCGTTTGCATCCAAAAAATCTTCGCATCCAGTAGCTAGTAGTAAAATACTGAATATGAGAAGATATTGATATTTAAATTTTGTTTTTATCATCCTGTTAATTTTTAGAAATTAAGACTAAGCCCAAATATTACACTTCTGGTATTTGGGATGCTATATCCCGTTAATCCAAAAGCATTACTTCCAGCACTGTAGGTTGTTCCTTCCGGATCATAACCTTCGAAAGGTGTAATAAGCAATAGGTTATTCCCTGTGGCACTAAAGGTTACTCCACTAAAAAAAGTTCTGTCCAAAATTGATTTTGGTAAGCGGTAAGAGAGTGAGGCGCTTCTTAATCTTACCCAGGAAGCGTCCTGCATGAGAAGTTCTGAAGCAGCATTATAACGCGATAGCCTATAATAATCCTGATCTAAAATCACAGGTTGTGTATTAGGCTGTCCATCAGACGTCACCCCATCGAAAATCACTTCCTTATATCGTTGATTTGTTGCTGTAATGGTTCCAAATTCCCAATCGTTAATTCGACTTTCATCATAAGCATCCCCTCCTTGTTTAACTTCAACTAGAAAAGAAAAATTGAAATTCTTATAAGAAAAAGAGTTTGTTATTCCACCTGTCCAGTCCGGCATAGCTGAACCAACATATTTTAAAGAGTCTCTGTCTACATTTGGAAATCCAGCGTCATCTATCAGTAATTCGCCATCATCCGTACGTTCATAGCCATAACCATATAAATCTCCCGGAGAACCCCCTTCGAGAACCCGACTAGTTACACCTTCAGCAGAACTTTGAAATTCGATAACTTCTAAACCTTCTGGTAAACTTAGTACCTCACTTCTAATCCTAGACCAGTTTACGGTTACGTCCCACGAAAAATCTTTAGTTTGAATAGGTTTGAAATCTATTAAAGCTTCAATACCGGTACTTTCAATTTCTCCTGCATTGGTAGTAAACCTTGAAAGGCCACTTGGATTACTCACAGGAAAAGAAACAATTTGATTTTCACTGGCCTGTTGGAAATAGGTAAGGTCTACTCCTATTTTATTACCCCAAAACCTCAAATCTGTACCAAATTCATAAGAGGTGGTCGTTTCAGGCTTTAAATTTAAGTCTCCCGCTGAATTTGATTTTTTAAATCCTCCAATTCCATTTAAGGGGAAACCAGGAGTTCCTTCAAAATATTGGCCTACTACATAAGGGGAAGCATCTTTACCTACCTTAGCCCAGGATGCTCTTAATTTACCATAACTAAGAAAGTCATCCCGTTGTGCGCCCAAGGTTTCAGTAAAAATATATCCCATATTAACCGAAGGATAAAAGAAAGACCTGTTGTCCTTTGGAAGAGTAGATGCCCAGTCATTTCTTGCAGTTACATTTAAAAACAAGGTTTCCTTATAATTTAACTTTGCATCAGCAAAAACACCTACTAGCCTTCTGGTGTAAGCGTTTTTATTTGTAAATAAGTTAGTGGTATTACTTAGGTCTTTAAAATCTGGAAGATTAAAACCTTCCCCTCTAGTATTTAACCTGTCGTAATTTATATCGGTAACCTGATTACCTAACGTTAAGGAACCTGAGAAATCAGAATTGAATTCCTTTTGGAGAGTTACAAGAAAGTTTGAGTTAATTTCCTTATAGTTAATGTTCTCCTCTATCATAAATCCGTTTACCGGGATAGCTACTTTAATATCGTTGGCAGCAAATCTAACTCGACTGTCGTTATAATAATCCATACCGATTTTATAATCTACCGTCATCCACTTAAAAGGAGTATAGTTGAAACCTACAGCTCCAATAATCCTATTAACATCATCTTCAAAAGTGCTGTTCTCGGCAAGGTACAAAGGGTTATTTATAACTCCATTAGTATAATCCTTTTCAGAGCCATCAGGCATCACATGATCATTCACATCTATAGTTGGCGACCATCTTCTAAGGTTACTTACCACAGATTTGTCACCCCCGTTTGGACGGCTACCTCCGGAATTCGTGTAATTAGCACTTCCAGATACTTTAAAATTCTCAGCTAAAGTAGTTTCTCCGCTTATTTTTATAGTTGTTCTTTTATAATTAGTATTAGGAACAATTCCCTCCTGATCCATATGGGAAACTGAAGTATAAAAATTGGTTTTGCTATTTCCGCCAGATATACTTGCATAATTATTGAACCTCAAGCCAGTCTTGTAAAATTCTTCGTGAGGATTGGCCGGGTTATCCAAAGGCCCATTAGGCGGACCCCAGGTATAATAACCATAGGAATAGCCAAAACGACTATCGGGATCTTCAAAAGCCCTGGCGCGACCTCTCCATCCTTCACGATAGGTCATCTGAATATCCGGTGTTTTGCTTACCTCTTCAAACGCTATGGTACTTTTAACCCTAATCTGTGTTTTACCTTCTTTTCCTTTTTTAGTGGTTATAATCACCGCGCCGTTTGCCGCTCGAAGTCCATATAACGCGGTAGCGGAAGGACCTTTTAAGATAGAAATTGACTCAATATCCTCGGGATTAATATCAGCCGCACGGTTGGTAAATGAATATTGCTCGTTACTTCCGGATGCTGCTGAACCTTCGCTAGGCAATACACTCCCCGAAGTTGTTGAGTTGGAAATAGGCATTCCATCTACTACAAATAATGGTTGGTTATCGCCTGATGGACTAAGAGAAGTAATACCCCTTATTATAATATTGGAACCAGCTCCTGCTGCCCCACTCGAGCTATTAATTGAAACCCCGGCAACCTTTCCCCTAAGTGCATTAACCAGGTTTGGTTCTTCTGTACGGGCGATTTCTTCGCCTGAGACTTCCTGTACGGCATAACCTAAGGCTTTTTTCTCTTGTTTTATTCCAAAAGAAGTTACTACTACTTCATTTAAAGATTCAGAGGTGGTTCCTAAGGTAACATCTACAGTTTCCCTTCCCTCCAATGGAATTTCTTTGGTTTCGTAACCAACAAATGAAAAAACCAAAACTGCATTACTTTGAGAAACCTGCAAGGAATAATTTCCTTCCATATTAGTGACAGTCCCATTTGAAGTTCCTTTTTCTATTACAGTAACCCCTGGAATTGGTAAACCATCTTCATCTTCAACATACCCCTTTACTTCTATATCCTGTAACACGGAAGCCTGAGTTGCATTCAGTCTTTCTAAATTTTGTTTATTTGTTTCTGATGGTGTATTCCTATTTGAATTATTTCGAAGAGTTTTCCTAAGTGGATTATTGGGGGAATAAATAACAAAGTTATCTTTCTCTAATTTTTGAATATCGAGATTGACATTCCTAAGAATTTCTCTAAGTGATTTTTCAAGCTGTCCCTTCTCAAGCTTTACTTCATCTAAAGCAATTAACTGATTTTCTACCAGATTACTATCATAATTAAAATGAACTTCCAGTTCTTTGGAAATCTCGCTTAAGAGTTTCTTTAGGGAAATCTTCCCGGAGGACTTTCCTGTTTTTTCCTGAAGAGGTTGCACTGAAGCCAGCTGCTCCTGAGAGCTTACCGGATGAGTATATATGAATATACCCATGATCATCGTGACAGCCAGTAAAGGTTGTACAATTTTCAACATGTTTTAGCTAGTTTTTAGTTACTTTCGGAAAATTATTTTCCCATCTTTATTAGTAACATCTATATCAAATGAAAGTTCCAGGGTTCTAAGAAATTCTTCAATATTCCCGGTTTTAATAACTCCCGTAAACTTACGTTGCATAAGTTTTGGGTCTTCAAAAACCACTTCCAATCCAAAGTTATCTTCAAGAACGTACTTTATCTCACCTAGTTCTGTAGCTTCAAAAATCATCAAATCATCTACCCAACTTGCGTATTTACGGGTATTAACTTTCGATTTCTTTAGCACCTTATCTTTGGTAGAAACCTCGGCATGTTCACCAGGTTCAAGAATTAGGGGAGCTGCACTCTTATCCAGCTTGTTCTCTAATTTAACCTTACCGGTTAACAGGGTCACTTTTGTTTTCCCTCTACGCTCACCAACATTAAAGGACGTTCCTAAAACTTCTACATTTAAGTTTCCAGAATGAACCAGGAAAGTTTTGCGTACATTGTTTTCCCCACGGGTTTTGACCACCTCAAAGAAAGCTTCACCTTCCAACCATACTTCCCTAATATTTACCCCACTCCAATCTTTGGCATAGGATATTTCAGAGTTAGCATTAAGGATAACTGAAGAACCATCTGGCAACATCATTTCCCGCTTTTCAGCAAAATCTGTACTTATAGTAGTTCGCTGAAAATTGTTTAAAAAGAAATAACTTAGAAATGCGATAATAGCAAAGCTTGCTGCAATCCCGGTATAGCGGAGAATACTTCTTCGTTTTATACCTTTTGGCTGCTGATCTCCACTTTTTAAAGAATCTATCCTAGAGTTAATTTTTTCCAGAAGTTTTTCTTTTTGAAATGGATTTAATACTACCTCATCTTGAAACTCCAGAGACTTTATAATTTTAATAGCTTTATCAACCTCTTTTTGTTTTTGAGGATTTTCAGCCAGAAACTTTCTCCAGAATACTGCGGATTTTTTATCATCAGACAATACCCAGTTTAAAAAGGAATCATCTGAAATAAAATCGGTAGCATTATAGCTTTGATACTTCTCCATTTGATTTAAATGTTTAGATGAAAAACGCGCGAAATTCAACTAGTTTGTTACCAGTAAATGCACATATTTGAGATTTTACCCCATTTTTTTCACAAAAGTTTTAGAAAAACATAAAAATAAACACAAAATTGCCTCTAAGTCTTTCTATAGCGCGGGATAGGAGTTTATAAGTAGCTTTTACACTAAGATCCATTACTTCCGCGATTTCAGAGAATTCTAGTTTAGCGTAAAAACGTAAGTAAACAATTTCTTTCTGTCTATTAGTCAGCTTATTAAGACTTTGGTGGATTTTTTTTATGGTAGCTTCATCTAAATTCTCGGTGGCAGGTTCGGTTTTAAGCTTTTGGGCAATTGCTGATTCAGAAAAGTCATATTGAAATCCAAATTTTTGAGATTTCTTTAAATTTCTAAATATCCTTCGTTTTAAAGATTTAAATAAATAAAATTTAATGGAAGTAGTATCCTTTATTTTGTGTCGTTTTTCCCAAATAGTAATAAAAACTTCTTGAATACTGTCTTCTACAAGGCCATGGTCGGAAGTTATCTTTGCACCATAGCTATAAAGCACATCAATATTTCTGTGGTAAACTTCATTCAGGGCGGAACGTTCACCACTACACAATAAACTCCACAGCTCTGAATCTGAAAAACCTAAGTAATTTTCCTTACCCATCTAAGATGACTCCTATCTTTTTAAAATATCTCTATAATTCCCAAATTTAACAAGTGTTTCCAGTAAAATGACATTAAGTCCACATTTATTTCAACAATTTTAATTTCGCTTAAAAAAAGCTATTGGGAAATTTAAAAATGAAGTAGTTTCATGGATTCGATTAATTTTCACCTCAGATCCTGAAATATTTTATTCAAAGCTTGATTATTTTTTGAATACGGTGTACGAGTATGAGCATTTTTCAAGGTATTGTATTTATACTTTTTTCCATTAGCCCTCAACACTAGGTCGGAAGTAATAAATAGGTTCTTAATAGTCATCGTGTTCTTAGGAAATGTTTGCGAAAGAAATTCATAAAATTCACGAGAGCTAGGACCATCCATATTAAAATGGATTTTTGAATTATGAGCGTCCCAATCTTTAGATAATACATTCCTGAAATCCAGCAAGCTTGTTTTCTCAATATTTAAAAGATCATACTTCATTAAATTATGATACAACTTTTGAGCTTGATCTTCTGATATTTTTAAATTAAAATTTTTGTTCTTTTTTAGGGAGCCAGCGGACTTTTGGCTTTGTATACTATTTTTAAATTTATCGGTCCAGGGAAGAATGGAAAGAAAAAAGCCGGCTAAAAAAACAAGAAAACTTATTGCTAGGACTATAAGTGTATCTGATTCAATAGTATACCGCGAATAAAACGCAAGATGCATAACTCCCAAACCCATCCCCATAAAAAGGATCCTTGGTTTTTCAATTTTTGTATTCCATAAAATTCTTTCATTCATCATATAAGCCCAAAACATTTTACCATAGTGTAAAATAAGCCTTCCATAAATATAGATGAAGCCAAGGGTGGTCAGGTATTTGAATAAATCAAAACTCATAATCCATTTCGAGTTCAGGAATTAAATTAGCTGCTTCCTTCTTTTTCTTATCCACTATTTTGGCATATACTTGTGTAGTTCTTATTTCTTTATGTCCTAAGACTTTTGAAACCGTATAAATATCAGCTCCGTACTCTAATAGTAATACTGCGTGCGTATGCCTAGCGCTATGAAAAGTTATATGTTTAGTAATACCCGCCCGCATACACCATCTAAGTATTTCTGCATTAAAATGGGCACCATATTTTAACCCTTGAAACACACGGTCATTTTCCCTTTTCCGTTTTCCAATAATTTGTCTCGCCTGATCAGATATATATTGATATTCCTGTCCCGAAGTCTTCTTTTGTTTAAAAATTAGCCGTGAACCTTCCTCTTCATCTCTAACTTCAAGCCAGGTAAGTTTGTTAATATCGCTCCACCTTAGGCCGGTTAAACAACTAAACATAAAAGCATTCTTAAGAACTTGATGTTTACAATAAGCTTTAGCCATAGCCTGCAATTCATCTTGCGTAAGGTATTCTCTGGTTGTTTCTTCCTGTGCAAAACCTTTTACAGTAGTAGCGAAGTTTCTTCTGGTATAACCATCGTCAAAAGCCTGACGTAATGCGGCTTTAAATTTATTATAATAGGTATATTTAGAGTTCTGTGATAACAGCGTTTTAGATTTCGTTTTTGCTTTTTTACTCAAAAACTTTTTAAATCCTATAACGAAATCTTCATCAATGTCTTCAAAGGATATTTTCTTCTTTCCTATGTAGGCCTCTATATGATTTTGGGCCGCATCCCAATTATCATAATTTCCTTTACTTTCATATCGTTCCTCCTTTAATTTATCATAGTAGGTAATAAATAAAAGTTTGTTCTTGCTTTTATCTTTAATACCATATTTTCCCTGAGCATACTCTGCTCTTCTGATAGATAATATCTGTTCTGCCCTTTCAAGAGTTTCTTTATTTTCTCTCTTTTCAGAAGAAGTTTGAGGTGAAATAATCAGGTATTCTTTGAGATATTCAAACTCCCTATGACCCTTCGTTTTTCCGTTTTCATCTAAACTCGATCCTTTATAGTAATCAAGATAAAGACTGTATTTCCCGGAGGCTAATTTCTTTTTTCTAAGCTTTATTTTCATAACCACCTTATTTCCATAAAGATAGATCAAAAATTGATACCGAGGTACAAATTTTGTACCCCGTTAGTAATATTTAACATCGAGGTACAAACGAGGTACAAAAAAGGTCTAAAATGATATTATTAAAGTAAAAATGAGAATACTTTGGAAGAGCTCGTATCCATTAATTTCGTTGGGTTTTGATGTCATTTGATATCATTTGATATCAAATTTAATTACCCATTTACTTTCCAATACAGAAATTAGAAAATATATTCCCCAGTAATTCATCATTGGTAACCTGCCCGGTAATCTCACCGAAATATTCTAAAGCTTCGCGAATATCTATCGCTAACAAGTCGCCCGAAAGGTCGGTATTTAAGCCTTCTTCTACTTTGTTGATTTCTTCCAGGGCTTTTAGCAGCGCATTGTAATGACGGCTATTTGTTACAATGGTATTATTGTTTCTCAAAGCGCCGGTGTTTACAAACTCCAGTAATTTTTCTTTAAGTTCCTCTACACCAACTCCGGTTTTAGCCGATAATAATTGTAAACTGGTGCCCGAAATAGTACCCAGGCTCTCTTTCAATTTTAATAAAGAATCTTCAGAAAGCTGGTCTATTTTGTTGGGAACAATGATTAAAGGTTTCTGAGGAAATTGATTTTTAATTTTCTCAATTTCAACTATTAACTGGGCTAAACTTATTTTTCCCTGGGAAGAATTATCTTCAGATAACTCATCGAACCTAGAGGTATCAAACAAATACATAACTACTTGTGCCTGACCTATCTTTTCAAAAGTTCGCTTTATTCCGATGCTTTCCACCTCATCTTCCGTCTCTCTTATTCCGGCGGTATCAATGAACCTGAATCCAACACCACCAATACTCATTTCGTCCTCAATGGAATCCCGAGTGGTTCCGGCTACCTCAGAAACAATAGCGCGCTCCTCGTTTAAAAGTGAATTCAGTAAAGTAGATTTACCTACGTTAGGTTCCCCCACTATTGCCACAGGAATTCCATTTTTAAGCACGTTCCCGGTGGCAAAAGAATCTATTAAACGTTTTAATACCTGCTGAATCCTCGCTACCAATTCCTTAAATTGATCGCGATTAGCGAACTCCACATCTTCTTCAGAAAAGTCTAATTCTAATTCAATTAAAGATGCAAAATCTAATAATTCCTGGCGTAATCTATGAATTTCATTAGAAAATCCGCCGCGCATTTGTTGCATCGCCATTTGGTGTGAAGCCTGGTTTTCAGAAGAAATTAGATCAGCTACAGCTTCTGCCTGACTAAGATCCATTTTTCCATTTAGAAAAGCACGCATGGTGAATTCGCCGGCTTCTGCAGAGCGACAACCTTTTCTAATCATTAACTGGATAATCTCCTGCTGAATATATGGACTTCCGTGACAGGAAATTTCTACCGTTTCTTCGCCGGTATACGATTTAGGCGCTCTAAATATTGAAATTAAAACCTCATCTAAGGTACGATCATCGTCCATTAGATTTCCTAAATGTAAAGTATGGCTGGGCTGTTTGCTTAGCTTTTTTTTACTCTTTGCCTTAAAAAGCGGTGAAACAATATTAAATGCTTCAGGGCCGGAAACCCTAATAATAGCAATGGCACCTGCACCAGATGGTGTGGCAAGCGCTACAATAGTGTCGTTTAATTTCATAGTGCAAAGATAAGCCTCCCCCCAGCCCCCTCCAAAAGAGGGGGAGAAAAATTGCATCTTTTAAAAATTGTAACAAAGTATTAAAAAACCCGTCTATTAATAAAGAGACATCACATCAATCAAAGAAAAAATGAGAGAAGACAACCAAATGCTCGTTATTACCCACTTAAGTCAGTTACTGGATTTAGTTACCGGAATTGGCGGCTTTATAATTCCGCTAATCTTGTGGCTTACCCAAAAAGATAAAGTTGCCGGAATGGACTTTCACGGAAAAATGATCATCAATTTCCAAATAAGTATGTTTATATACAGCTTATTATGTATTCCGCTAATCTTTTTATTCGGACTTGGGATAATCGCTCTTATTGGTATTGCTGTTATTATGCTTATTCTACCAATAGTGAATGCCATTAAAGTAAGCAACGGGGAGATCCCGAATTATCCTTTAACCATAGAGATTATAAAGTAGACCAGAAACATTATTCAGAATAAAAAAAGCAGCCAAAAGGCTGCTTTTTACTATAAACTAAATTCTATTTACTCAATACTAGTTGTTGAGCATTACCGGCATAACCAGCATTGTAATTTTTTCTCCCGGGTCTAACCCATCTACAGGAGTTAAAATTCCAGCCCGGTTCGGCAGACTCATTTCCAGTTGAACTTCATCTGAAGTTAAATTATTCAACATTTCTGTAAGAAAACGAGAATTAAAACCAATTTGCATATCGTCTCCCTGGTAAGAACAGGTTAAACGCTCTTCGGCTTTATTACTGTAATCTACATCTTCTGCAGAAATATTTAATTCGGCACCGGCGATTTTTAATCTTACCTGGTGCGTAGTTTTATTAGAGAAAATAGAAACCCTACGAACTGAACTCAAAAACTGGTTGCGCTCAATAGTTAATTTATTCGGATTTTCTTTTGGAATTACCGCTTCGTAATTAGGATATTTCCCGTCTATTAAACGACAAACTAATTGCGTATCATCAAAAGTGAATTTCGCATTAGAATCGTTGTATTCTATAAGCACTTCACTTTCGCTACCGGCCAAAATCCCCTTTAAAAGGTTTAGTGGCTTTTTGGGCATAATAAAGTCTGAAGCCTGAGAAGCAGTAACATCTTCACGCTGATACTTTACTAATTTATGTGCATCAGTCGCTACAAAAGTTAAACCTTCAGTAGTAAATTGAAAGAAAACCCCGCTCATTACCGGACGAAGATCGTCGTTTCCTGAAGCAAAAATGGTTTTGCTAATCGCGGTAGCTAAAATATCACCTTCTAAAACAGTGCTGCTAGGATCTTCCAATTCCACAGGATTTGGAAACTCCTCCCCATCGGCATAAGCAAGTGCGTATTTACCGTGATTAGAGCTTAATTCTATAGTGTTGTTATCTTCAGCAACAAAAGTTAAGGGCTGCTCCGGGAAGGTTTTTAGCGTATCTAAAAGCAATTTTGCAGGAACCGCTATTTTTCCTTCGGAATCTGATTCTACCTTAAGTTTAGCAGACATTGTAGTTTCAAGATCTGAGGCAGAAACAGTAAGCTCGTCCTGCTTAAGATCGAATAAAAAGTTGTCTAAAATTGGAAGGGTGTTGGTGTTGTTAATAACCCCACCCAATATCTGAAGCTGTTTCAGCAAATAACTGCTGGATACAATAAATTTCATCGGCTTTGTGATTAATTAGAAATCATTACAAATATATTTTAATCTGTTAAAAATAAAGCTTGTGCCGACGAGTTTTTATTAACATCAAAAACAAAAATTTATGAAGCAAACTACTATAAAACAGACACTTACAACGAATAATCTTTTTAAGATTGTTAATATGTTGATTTTATTTCCTGAAAATTGAAGTCTAAGAAAGCTATTTTAGGTATTTCCTTTTTCTGAAATAATTAAATCCGAAAGCGAAAAGTCCCAGGATAACTAAAGGAAGAACAATATTAATCATCTGCCATTTTTCTCGCTCATCAGCAGTTTTTCGATCGTCCAGGAATGCGATATTTATTTCCTTGCTGCGAATATCTATAAGTCCGCTGTCATCAAGCATATAATTTACAGCATTTAGTAAAAATTCTTTATTTCCATAAGTATTCCCCGTGTAGCGTTCAAGCCCCAGTTCTAAAGGCTTTCCGCGCTGTACTTCATTTTTAATCACATCTCCATCTGAAATTACCAGCATTTTGGTTTCTTCACTTTGGTCTAAAGGCTTTTCAATTTCAAATGGTTTGATCCTATTTTTATAAACCGAAGTAAATTCTCCTTCCAATAAAACTGCCAGTGGTTGCTCGCCATCTTTATAGGAAGCCAAATTCGGTTCCTGGCTTACCATCTCCAGGCTAATTTCCCGCGGAGTACCTTCTACCCTGGTTTGAGGCGAACTGCTTAATAAAATTGTCTTTTCTATATTATTCTGAAGTGTATCAATTTGATTGGCATATTCAAATTTCACAGCTTCAATATTATTTATTATCGGGTGGTCGTTAGGCGAAGTGGTTAACGGACTGTAAAACCAGGGATAAGGATTAAACCGGGTGTTGTTTCCCTGCCCCGACGCCAAAATAATGGGTGCTGAATAAATATCATTGATCAGAACCGGGTTGATTCTAATTCCGTAGGAAAAGAAAAAATCGCCTAAATTAAGATCACGAGGTAAAGCAAAAGCTATGCCTGAAGGATTCAGCAAACTATCGGTTTCCATGGCAACGGCTTCGGTTAGCCAAAGTGATTTACCACCGCTCATTGTATATTGATCTAAAATATACTTTTCATTTTCGGTAAATGCCTCGGTAGGTTTTGCCTCGATAATTAAATCGTACTCCTTTAATTGCTGAAGGGTTTTTTGAGGATTTATTGCAGCAGAATCTAAAGTAAACGGCGCCATAAAATAATATTCCTGCAGCGTCTTTATAAAACTAGCTATTTGTGCATCGGGCAACTCACCGTTACCACGCATTACCGCGATTTTCTTTTTCCGCGGATAAACTAATTTATTCAATGCATTGGCAATAGCATACTCCAATTGTTGTACCGAGCTGGAAACCCGTTCCTCATCGGTAGCGCCCAGTTTATTTTTCAATAAGGGAATTTGAACCTTTTGGTCTCCCATAGTGGCTACGGCCCACGGAAAAACTAAAGCTTCAGAACTTTTACCGTTCTCCTGAACACTCACCCTTGCCGGCGGCATTCCCTGCTGGTAAAATTCCTGGGCGGTAGCTTCAGCATCCTTACTTTCTTCTAAGGGATTGGTAAAAGTGAATTTTATATTACTGTTATAAGCTGAAAACTCTTCCAGCATTTGCCTGGTTTCATTTCGAAGCCTTCTGAACTCTGATGGGAAATTTCCTTCTAAAAAGACTTCAATAACAATGGGAGAATCAGTATCTGAAACAATTTCCATTGCCGCAGGAGACAGCGTATAACGTTGATCTCGGGTAAGGTCTATACGCTCAAAAAAGTTTGCAGCCAGTAGGTTTATCGCTACAATTGCAACGAGCCACAGAAAAACGTTTTTATAGGTGTTTTCGTGTTTCAAAGCCTAAGAATTTTTCTGAATTGCTATTAATCTTAACTGCGTAAGTTTCAGAAAAAAAACTATGAAACTTAAAAAATAAATAAGATCCCGGGTATCTATCACGCCTCTGCTTATACTTTGATAATGAAAGCTGATCCCAAGGTATTCAGCGCCGTAATTAGTACTTCCAAAAAGATCCAAATCTCCCAGGCCTTCAAAAGCGAAATAACTTAAAAAACATAAAAAGACTGCGATAATAAATGCGATGATCTGATTTTGAGAAAGCGAAGAAGCAAAAATGCCAATAGCCGTATAGCAGCCTCCAAGAAAAATTAAGCCCAGGTAAGATCCAAGAGTTGCACCAAGGTCAAAATTTCCCACCGGACTTCCCAATTGATGAATGGTAATTACATATAAAATGCTGGGCAAAATACTTAAAATCACCAGGATTAAAGCACCAAAATATTTTCCTAAAACAAGTTGTGTAAAACCAATGGGACGCGTTAGCAACAACTCCATAGTGCCCTGGCGTTTCTCTTCAGAAAAGCTTTTCATGGTAATTGCCGGGATAAGAAAAATAAAGATCCAGGGGGCAAGATCAAAGAAGGGTTTTACATCGGCAAAACCATTATCCAGGATGTTATAATCACCTGTGAAGACAAATAAAAACAAGCCGCAAACCACCAAAAAGATTCCAATGACCAGGTAACCGATTGGTGATGAAAAAAAAGAGTTTATTTCCTTATTTAGTATGGCCAGCATTAATTTCGGTTATCGGTTATCTGTTTTGGTTATTAATAATCCTTGTTGATTTCTTTGAAGGTTTAATTATAATTTATGGTTTGGTGTATTACTCTGCTGTAACTTTTTTCTAATCGAAACTCTAATAACATTTCCTTCACGCTTCACTCCTAGCTCTTCACTCTGCATTATTCGCTACTTTTGATATTGGTGCTCCAGGCTACTGGTTTAGCATTAAAAAGCACCTTTGTTTTTGCCCAAACTCCTTTAAACAGCTCAGAATTCCGGTAATTTTCTAAAGATTGGTCGTCTACCCAGTAACTATACGTAAAAAATATATTTGTATTGTGTTTATCCTGAAGCAATTTTAGTTTATAACAACCTGCAAAAGACCTTATTTTACTTTTATTTTCCTCAAAATTAGAAAGGAATTCTTCTACTTTTGAAGGCTCAAATTCCATTTTCACAATTCTGTGTATCATTTTTCGTCAAATTTAATAGTGATTGTATCGCGGTGTTCCAGGCCAAAAAGCGTTGAAGCGCTACCTACCGTAGATGGATTGCTTTTATAAATAGCAAGTTCGATATAACCGGCAGAATTGAATAAGGCTAGTTTTTTGCCATCTTCTTCTCCTCTTTGGTCTTTTTCAACATCAAAATTTATCCAGTCAGAATAAGCTCCATAAATTTTTGGAAAAGTAACCATTCTTGCACTAATTATATAATTTCTTCCTTTTCCCACGCTCTCAAATAGCTTCCGACTTATATTGGTTACCACGTTTCCGTAATTGTCAACATAAATCACAAGGCCTATAATCTGGTTCTTCTCCGTATTTATTATCGGCTCAAACTGTTTAAGGTATTTAATTTCCTTAATATTCTTACCTATAACTTCCAGGGTACCACCCCGCGCTAAATGGCAGGCTACTTTTACAAAAACATCCAAAACCGGAAAATTCGTTTCAATAGCCTCGTGAATATTGATCTCTACAATCTTCTCGGGTTTAATTTCTGAAGCCAGCAAAGATAAAATTCCATTATTGGCGCAAATAAAATAATGGTCGTCTAACAAAACGGCCAAATGTTTATTTTCTGGCGTAAATTCTGAATCGATACCAATAATGTGAATACTACCTTTTGGAAAACTCTTATACGCGTTTTTAATAATGTAAGCAGCCTCGCTAATATGAAAGGGAGAAACCGAGTGCGAAATATCAACAATTCTCACATCGGGCAACTCGTTATAAATAGCTCCTTTAACCGCTCCTACAAAGTAATCTTTCTCTCCAAAATCGGTAGTTAAAGTAATAATTGCCATAGGTAATTGTTGATATTTTTTTAACTTTTAAGCGCTAATTTTATGTAAGTTTGTATAGAAGGCAAAGATAATTTTATTTAAATTTTCATTTAAAAATCAATGGCAATAAACTTAAAATTAGCCAGTCAAAATTAGCATTAAAACTTAGCAGCAACAAATAAAGAACCGCTATAAATAAAAATGTTTTGAACATCTTTTTTCAACTAAAACCATAAGCTTTTGAACGAAATTGTTATTGAACTTTCAGAGATTAATCCCCGCGAATTTTTTGGGCAAGGAAATGAACATATAGAACTTTTAAAAAAATATTTTCCCAAGCTGAAGATCGTAGCTCGTGGAAATAAAATTAAAGTTTTTGGAGACGAGGAAATGCTGGAAGAGTTTGATGAACGCATTACCATGCTTATGGATCACTTCGGAAAGTATAATAAACTGGATGAGAATGTGATTGAAAGAGTACTTACCAGCGAGAAAAGTTCAGATTATCAAACTTCAGCCGAAAGTGGCGAAGTTTTGGTTCACGGCGTTGGCGGTCGTTTGGTAAAAGCCCAAACCGCAAACCAGAGAAAACTGGTTGAGCTAATGCGTAAAAATGATATGGTATTTGCCATTGGCCCTGCAGGAACCGGAAAAACCTATACCGGTGTTGCCCTTGCTGTTAAAGCATTAAAAGAAAAACAGGTTCGCAGAATTATACTTACCCGTCCCGCGGTTGAGGCTGGGGAAAACCTGGGTTTCCTTCCCGGCGATCTTAAAGAAAAATTAGACCCTTATATGCAGCCGCTTTACGATGCACTTCGGGATATGATTCCGCAGGAAAGGCTTGATTCATTTATAGAGAAAGGAGTGATTCAAATCGCTCCACTTGCTTTTATGCGAGGCCGAACCTTAGATAATGCCTTTGTGATTTTGGATGAAGCCCAAAATACTACCCACGCACAAATGAAAATGTTTCTTACCCGAATGGGGAAAAGCGCCAAGTTTATGATTACCGGAGATCCCGGGCAAATAGATTTACCACGCAGGGTTATTTCAGGTTTAAAAGAAGCGTTGCTCGTGCTTAAAGAAGTAAAAGGCGTGGGGATAATTTACCTGGATGATAAAGATGTAATTCGCCACCGACTCGTGAAAAAGATAATTTCAGCCTATAAAGAAATTGAACATACAGAATAGAGTGTTTTCAATTTTCAAGTAATTCAGTTTCAAAATTCAGATATAGATTTTAATGAATACTATTATAAAAACCGATTTCAATTTTCCCGGACAAACCGATGTTTACAAAGGTAAAGTGCGGGATGTTTATACTTTAAAAAATAATAAACTCGTAATTGTTGCAACAGATAGGCTTTCGGCTTTTGATGTGGTTATGCCAAAGGGCATTCCTTACAAAGGCCAGATCCTTAATCAAATTGCTACCAAAATGATGGAAGCCACACGCGATCTTGTACCTAACTGGCTGGAAGCAACTCCAGATCCTAATGTTGCGGTTGGCCAGGCCTGTGAACCTTTTAAAATTGAAATGGTAATTCGCGGATATCTTGCGGGTCACGCTGCCCGGGAATACAAAGCCGGAAAACGTATGCTGTGTGGGGTAGAAATGCCAAATGGAATGAAGGAAAATGACAAATTCCCGGAACCCATTATTACTCCCGCCACTAAAGCCGAACAGGGCGATCACGATGAAGACATTTCTAAAGAAGAAATTCTAAAACGTGCTATTGTTTCTAAAGAAGATTACGAAATTCTTGAAAAATACACTCGAGATCTTTTTAAACGTGGAACTGAAATAGCTGCAAAGAGAGGATTGATTTTAGTTGATACCAAATATGAATTTGGTAAAAATGCTGATGGGGAAATTGTATTGATAGACGAAATTCACACTCCTGATTCATCCCGATATTTTTATGCCGATGGTTACCGGGAAAGACATGACAAGGATGAACCACAAAAGCAATTATCTAAAGAATTTGTGAGACAATGGCTTATTGAAAATAATTTCCAGGGAAAAGAAGGTCAGATTTTACCCGAAATGAGCGATGAATATATCGAATCGGTTTCTGAACGTTATATTGAATTATACGAAAAGATCACAGGAGAAACTTTTGTAAAAAGCGACATCAGCAATATTGAAACCCGTATTGAAAATAATGTGCTGGATTATTTTAAATAATGATTCTTGGTTTTCTAAGTCACACCGTTATCAGTGTTTCGGATCTTAATATTTTCATTTTTCGGTTTAAATTTTTTCTCCTTAGTCAGGAATTAATATTAATTAGAACAAATTCAAAATAAAATCTTTATTTGTTCACTCCTTCAGATATTTAAAATCAATCAAGTATGCTTATAATAAATAGAGTTTCAGTTTTGTGTCTAACTTTTTTTGTCTCTTTAATAATATCCTGTAGCCCAGATCAAAATAACAGTGAAATTATTGATGAAGAAAATGAAACTGAAGTATCATCAGAAGATGAAAATAAAGTCTATCCTGAAGGGGTGGCTTTTGAAACACAAGAAAAATTAAGTGAGTTTCTGGAAAAAGGTTACACAGAGATCAATGGCAGTCTATCTTTTATAGGAACAGAAATCGATGATGTAAGCGAATGCACACAACTGAAAAAAATAGATGGACCTCTTTCGGTGCTTGGCACAAATCTGGAAAATCTAAATGGCTTGAATAACATTGAATTGATTGATAATAGTCAAGCAACAATACAGATTAGCAATAACCCTAAACTCCACAATATTGAAGCATTGTCTAGTGTTGCTCATAAATTACGTGATTTGGATATAACCAATAATCCTAACCTGAGTTCACTAAAGGGCACCGAAAATATTACTGAAGTACGGGGGAATTTAAGTATTAGAGATAATGAGCAACTTACTAACCTAGATGCACTGCATAATATTCAAGGTGAAGTTAATTATGTTTATTTAATTAATTCAGGTATTGAAAATACTCATGGTTTATCAAAACTGGAAAGGATAAAAGAAAAACTTGTAATTTCCAATAACCCTAATTTGACTTCGATTAGTTTCCAAAATCTTAATGAAGTACCCGGGTTTATAGTCAACGAGAATAGCAGCTTATTAGAAATTATAGCTCAGCCAAATTTTACAGAAGCAGAAGCATTAATAATTACGGATAATACTCTTTTGGAAGATATAAGCGGTTTTGAGAATGTTGAAGGATATGAATATTTTGGTATAGAAATAAGAAAAAATGCCAAGTTAGATAATTTTTGCCCATTGATGAAAATCGCAAATGTGGCAGAATATGATTTCAATATTAAAGACAACCTATACAACCCTAGTAGGGAGAAAATTAAAACCGGTGACTGTCAGCCGGCTGAGTAGGTTTTAGAAATATAATTAGTTGCTACCTACAATTGTCAGACTTTTAAATACAAGATTGTGGAAATCTATTATTCTTAATGTCTCTGCTTTAACCTGGTACATTGATATTAAGTCCTGAAATAAATTCAGGGTGACGAAAACAAGCTTTTTTAAAACCCTACGAAAACTGGTAGCCCACCAACCTGGGGTCGGTTAAGGTGTCCTGGCGTTGCAGCCATTGTATGCTAATAGAAATATAATCGAGCTCGTTATTTACCCGGCCGTAGCATTTATAAATTCCTTTGCTGCGCAACGGATATTTTTCTGCGGTAGCAGGAAATTGAACCGTATCAAAAACATCACCCTCAGCATCAAAAAAAGTCCCGAAATACATATATTTCCCGTTAGAAGTCCCAGTTTTTTTGGCGGTGATCAGGGCACCATAGATCAAAATTTCCTTTCCCACATAATGTTTTAGATCTTTTGCTCTTACCGATTTTTCGATAGGATTTTTAAGCAATTTAAAATGCGAACAAAGCGGAAAACCTAGTAATTCCATCTGGTCAAAAGCTTCTATCAATGCTGAATATTCAAACTGCGGAAGTTCAAAATCCCGGTGAGCGGTATTAAATAACTTTTCCTGTGTAGTTACCGGTTTAGAGGCATTCAGTTTAAAGTGAGCTTTCCATAGTAAATGATGTTTATCTGTTTTAGTGAATCTAAAGGCATCAATTTTCAATAAAATACTTAGTTGTTCTATAGAGATAGAAACGCGATCTATAAAATCATCAAACGACTTAAAAACTCCAAAAAACTGCCGGTTTTCCAGGATTTGTTGCACGGTTTTAGTTTCTAATTCTTTGATATAGCCCAATCCCAGGTAGATATCTTTTCCAAAAATACTATTGGGGTGATCACTCCTATTGATGCAGGGCGGATGCACTCTCCCACCGCATTTTCTAATTTCCTGGATATAAGTTTCTACATCATAAAATCCGCCACCATTATTAAGCGCAGCTACCATAAATTCCAGCGGAAAATATTTCTTTAAATACAAACTTTGGTAACTTTCTACCGCATAAGAAGCCGAATGTCCCTTTGGAAATGCATACCCGGCAAAAGAAGAAATTTGCTCCCAAACTTCATCAATAATCTTTTTATTATAGCCTTTTTGCCTGCAGTTTTCTCTGAATTTAGCTTCAATTCGCTGCATCTGACCTTTCGATGTTTTCTTGCCACTCATTCCGCGCCGTAACACATCGGCATCTTCAAAACTAAGTCCGGCGAACTTATGCGCCACTTTCATCACATCTTCCTGGTAGACCATAATCCCATAAGTATCATCCATGATTTCGAGCATTACAGGATGGCCCTGCTTTCTTCTTGCGGGATCACGATGTCGCTTTATATATTCTTCTTTCATCCCTCCACTGGAAATCCCGGGCCTAATTATAGAACTTGCAGCCACTAAATTCAAATAATTATCGGTTTGTAGTTTGGTGAGTAGACCACGCATCGCCGGAGATTCTACATAAAAAACCCCCATGCAATCGCCAGTTTTTAGTAACTCGTTAATTTGTGGGTCTTCCTTAAAAGCAGCAATATTTTCAATATCCTCAATTTCAGCATTTGGCTGATTTTCCTTAATAATTTCAATGGCATCGGTAATCTTTGAAAGTCCGCGTTGGGCTAGAATATCGAATTTATGAATCCCCACTTCTTCCGCGATATTCATATCTATCTGGATCGTTTCGAAACCTTTCGGCGGTAAAAAAGTGGCGGCATAATTATAAACGCTGTCATTCAGAATTAAAATTCCACCGGAATGAACACTCAAATAATTGGGAAAACCTTCAATTAAAGCGCTGTAACGTAGCACTAATTTTTCCAATTGATCCAGCTCATTTATACTAAAAAATCCTGCCGAAAGTTTATCGATATTCTCTTTGGGCAAACCAAAAACCTTCCCCAATTCCCTGGCAACCGCGCGACGTTTAAAGGTGACGTAAGTACCCATTAAAGCAGTGAACTCGTATTTTTTAAAAATAAAATCGGTTACTTCGTTACGATCTTTCCAGGAAAAATCGATATCAAAATCGGGGGGAGAACTTCGACTTTCATTAATAAATCGTTCAAAATAAAGATCTAATTCAATAGGATCTACATTGGTAATTCCAATAATGTAAGCAATAATAGAATTGGCGCCACTTCCCCGCCCTATAAACGGAAAATTCTGCAACCGGGCATAACTCACAATGTCATAATTGATTAAAAAATAGGAAACGAACCCGAGTTTTATAATGGCATTCAGTTCTTTTTCTACCCGCTCCAAAACTTTTTTATTTGCATCAGGATAACGTTTTGGCAGGTTTTCATCACATAATTTTCTTAAACGGATAATATCAGCTTCAGGGCTATCACCTGAAACCAATAAATTTCGATTTTGGGTTTTTCCGAATTCAAAATCTACCCGGCAGGCTTTTACCAATTCCCGTGTGTTCTCTAAAATATGCGGAAAATCTTCAAATTCTGAAGCAATAATTTCTGAAGATATCATCTGCTGAGAAAAAGAACCCTGCTCGCTTTCGGGAAGCTGACTAAGTAAAACATTATTATCTATAGCTCGCAACAAACGGTGCGCATTGTAATCGCGCTTATTCCTGAAACTAACACTCTGTTGCAGTACCAGTCTATCTTTAAATTCCCGGTATTTAGAAAATTTAAGCTTCCGCAGACTTTCTACTGAAATTCCAATGAATTCATTGCTCTCGAAATTCCTCTTTTTGTTCGCTATTACTTTTTCGAAAGGATAAATAATAAAACAATCAGGTAAATTCGGGGCTTCGGGTTTAAAATCTTTTTTTGAATGAAGTTGTTGCGACAAGTGTTCGTTTAACTGCCTGAAACCTTCATTGTTTTTAGCGATCCCAACATATTGCTGTTCTGCTCCATTTCTAAAATCGATTCCCACAATTGGTTTTATACCATATTCTGAAGCGATTTTTATAAAATTTAAACAAGCCGAAGTATTATTAATATCGGTAAGCGCTAAAGATTCCACTTTAAATTCCCGGGCGAACTCACAGAGTTTTTCTACCGAAAAAGTTCCGTAGCGCAGCGAATACCAGGTATGACAGTTTAAATAAATCATTGTTTTCTATGCGCCAACACAATTGGCGGTTCGCCGTTAAACGGATTTCCCATTCGGCCAATGGTTTTTGTGCCCATGGTGACCGCGCGCATCACGCTATGTTCTCCAAAACGCTCTTTGATTTTATCTATGGAATTATATAAATTCAGCATTTCTTCAGAATCATCAAACAGGTTAATCTGGTAATTTCCACCTACAAGCCCGCTGAATTTCACCCCGATTAACCGAATTAACAACCGGCGGGAATAAAGTTGCTTAAAGAGCATTTCAACTTTAGGAATTAGAATATGATCGGCGCTGGTATAGGAGATTTTCACCTGCTTCGAATGCGTCTGATAATCTGAATACCTAATCTTCACACTTATCACGCTGGTTAATTTATTTCCACGCCGTAACTGGTACGCCAGGCTTTCGGCCATCGCCACCAAAGTGGCGTGCAGGCGAACCATATCTATAGTATCACGACCAAAAGTACGCTCGGTAGAGATAGATTTTCTTTCGTGATAAGGAATAATTGGTGTATCGTCCAAGCCATTAGCACGTTTCCAAATAGTTCGCCCGGCTTTTCCTAAAACACTTTCCAACATTTCTACCGGCATTTCCTGGATGGTTTTTATTTCCCTAACCCCTAAATTCAGTAGTTTTTGAAAGGTTTTATTTCCCACCATCGGGATTTTATTTACGCTTAATGGTGCAAGAAAGATTTTTTCATTTCCATGCGGAATTATAATTTCGGCATTAGGTTTAGCTTCTCCCGTAGCGATCTTGGAAACCACCTTGTTTTGTGAAAGTCCGAAAGAAATTGGCAAGCCGCTTTCCTTTATAATTGTCTGTCTCAACTCACTGGCAAATTGATTAATCCCGAAAAATTTATCCATCCCACTCAAATCGGCATAAAACTCATCTACACTGGCTTTTTCAAAACTGGGCACCTGGCTTTTAATAATCTCTGTAACTTCTTTCGAATGTTTGGTGTAAGTACTGGCATTCCCTTTAATTACGGTGGCCTGCGGACAAAGCTGCCGGGCTACTTTCATCGCCATTCCCGAGTGTACTCCAAACTTTCTCGTTTCATAACTACAGGCCGCCACTACCCCACGATCGCCAATTCCACCTACGATAAGCGGTTTACCATTCAATTCAGAATTTTGTTTACGTTCTACCGAAACAAAAAATGCATCGAGATCCAGATGTAAAATAGACTTATTCTTCATTATTTGGATTATTTCCTTTTTATAGGATATTTTCCAAATTTATAAAATATCTGAAATCAAAATAATTCTGCTCCGTTAAATTTTGAAAAGAATTTTTCAGCTTGATGATTCTAAAAAAGTCAAAATAAAAACCCTTTTATTATTAAAAATCTAACGGCCTAAACTTTATAGTTTTAGTAGTTTTGCCGACTTAAAGTACCAAGCCTGAAATATGACGAAAATATTCAGAAGATTATCTTTCTTTATTCTAATCCTGGTGCAGTTTATATTTTTGTTCGCTATATTTTTTGATAAGACGAATGCTCCCCTCGTACTTTTATTCTTGGGCATAATTTCGGTATTAATAAGTCTTGCTTATTTCAAATCGCCACGGCAAGAAGAAAGGTATTTTATAAAAGATCTTTATCTTATTCTTTTTGCGGTGACCGGCGCCCTAAGCACATTTTTTATAAATATTGAACTTAAATTTGGCCCCGTGATCGCTGCAGGATTTATAGGAACCCTGGCTTCTTTTGTGCCTTCAATAAACAGAAAATCACAACTTTTAAAAGAAGTGCCACCCGCCATTTACTGTGGTGCTTTTGTGGGAATGACTTCTGCCAGCGTAGCGCCCAATTTAAAATTTATTCTACTGGCCGGTATTATCGCGGGCAGCATTCTTATTCTTTCTAAAAACATTTTTAACGGCTTTGGCGGCAAATTGGGAACCATTGCTTTTGGTGGTGTAGCCATTACTTCAGCCATTTTATATACCCTGCTTTAATGGAAATAAGTATTCTTTTTTTTACTGGAATTATTTCTGCCATCTTAACTTATGTAGTTAACAACAAGTACAGGCAGGGCGCCGTACGAGCATCAGCAGGCCTCTCGCTTTTGGTAGGCCTGTTTTTCTATTTTTTTCCTGAACTTTTTAGCCACTATTTAACTAAAAACATTCCAATAGTTTTTATTGGCGCGACTTTTATAGGAATGGTTTCTTCAAAAATACTTCCCAGCTATTTATTGGTAGGTTTTTCAGGGTTTATCTTTTCTATTATCTACCTAAATGCGAGTCCGTTTTTTAAAGGTTACGGTGGTGCTTTGGGTACTACTGCCGCTATTTCTGTATTGGTTTCATTAAGCCTTGCAGTAGTTTCTAAGAGCGAAAAAATAAAAAGGATAAAAAAATACAGGCCTTGCCGAAAAAACAAATAACTCCTTACAGCTTAGGTTCTAGCCATAAACCACCCATCGAAATAAGAAATATTCCGTAAAACCATAATGAATTAATGGCAATTGGCATTTTCACAGATTTTTCTTCCACGATTTCCTGCTGAAAAAATCTATTATTTTCCTCTGAAGTTCGATTAGATTGTAAAGCTTGCCAATCTTCGGCATTATGCACAAAATAATTAAAAACCGAAGTAGAATCCTGTTCTATTTTCAATTTCTGCCAGCCGGTTTTTTGCGGATAAGTTTTACCCGTCCATAATTCTGAATTATTTAAATCCTGTTTTAGCGGAATTAAATAATCATTCTCATCCCGCACTCTCGGATTTTCTACTGAAGTCCGAAGTTGTAACTCAAAAGCTTGATCTTTAAATGCAAAATCGTTTTTGGCTTTCCAGGATGCCGTGACTGAAGTTCTTTTGCTTATTTGCTCCAACAGTTGAGACCAAATCTTTTGATAAGCTTCCTGCCTACCTTCAAGTTGCAACTGCCAGGTATTTTCTAACAGCGTTGTACCAATCCTGCCCTGCCCTATTCGCTTATAACCACTCAGAATTGAAGAATTTGAATTATGAATTTCCTCCAAACCAAATTCTTTTTTTAACTGAAACGGCTGTTTGGCAATAGAAACCTCAGGAAGATTATCTATTTCAGTTTCTGTACCTGAAACTCGTTCTAATTCAAAAACCGAAAAATCCCCTACGGAATTTAGCGTATTAGCTTCTCCCAATAGAAAAAGTCCCAACCCGGTTTCCCAAATCGAATTTTGCAGCGCACTGGTTTCTGAAGAAGAAAGATTGCGAAGTGCTCCTGTATCTGAAATAAGTAGATCAAAATCTTCTAAAGTTTCTTCATCTAAACGCCCTAGATTCGTATTTTCGGTATTAAAAAATTCAAATTTAAATCGTCCGGTGGTAATCCGGTTTTTTACCAGCAGTTCGTGACCGGATTCCGCTAAAAAATTCTTGAGGTATTTAAGCTCGAAAGTGGGGTAACTATTCAGTATTAAAATACGTAAAACTTCTTCTTTGTTCACTATTACCGGTAAAGCATCGCGACCTAAAATTTCTCCTAAAGAATCTTTTTCAGTTAGGTTGAAAATATAGTTACCATCAACTTTTAATTCAGTTTCCAGTTTAAAATTTTTATTTTCTTCCGAAGTAAAAACAATCGAATCCATTGCAGTTCCGCCGGCATCTTCTAAAACCAGCCGGTTACCGAATTTTGGTTTTAAAAACCTTCCCTGCACTTGCAAATTATTACCTACACGATTTTTGTGATTATAATTGAGCTTTACAATTCCTGCAAGAGTATCTCCCGCTAAATAAGTCACCGGTAAATCCTCGAATTGGTATAAATCAAAAACACTAATTCCACGCCCCAATACAAAGATTTGTTTTGAAGTTTTCAATTCAGGCAAAATCTCATCTTTTCGATAATCAATTACCTTTATTTTTCGATATGCTTTCTTCAAACTATCCAACTGATCTTGCTTAAAATCTTCAGTAATAATTAAAACATTTCCTTCCCGAACTTCTTCATTAATTGCAGGTTTTAAAGCGATAAGGGCCAAAGAAGAAACCGCTAAAACTGACAGGGAAATTTTCAATAAAAAGCGTTTTTTTCCCGCTTGTGACCATTCTTTCCAGAGAAAAACCAAGAGTAAAACAACCCAGCCTATAAGTACCGGCCAAAACCATGAAGTATTTAAAAAAGTTAGGTTACTACTCATTCAATTCCAGTTCTTTCAATAATAAATCGTTGATTTTTCCACTAAAACCGGTTCCTTTTTGCGGTTCAGCTTTAGCTTCCGGAAGTGCCTGCAACAAGCCTTTTTGTGTTTCAATTATAATTTCTTTTCCTATTTGCTGTTCTTCAGAAAGTCGTTTTAAGTCTTGTAAAACCTTTAGATATCTGCCGGGTTCAGTTATGGCTTTTTCGGCAAGTTCATTTCCAGCTTTTTCAAAAAGCTCCCGATTGGTTTCTGTAATATTTGAATTTGATTCTTTTAATTCTTCTAATCTTAAAACACTTTTCCGCATAAAAAGAAAATCATCATTTTCTTCAAATTCTTCATTTTTACGATAATTGCCCACCTCGTCAAGCTCTCCCGTAAGCCGTTTATCTTCCTTAATTGGTGGCGAATCAAAACCAATACGATGCACATAAATTCTTGCGCTATTCTTGATTTCCTGGATAAGCTCCAGGGCTTCATATTGAAAGGGCAGCGATTTTTCAGGCTCGTAAAGCCTTAAATGCAACTCGGCATCCCACATAATATTTAAGGCCTGCCGTAACATCGCTTTTAAATTATCGGTAAATAATGATGAAGATTCAGGGTCGCTATGATTGTGCAAATAATCGGCAAGCGGATCTTCTCCTTCTTCACTTTCTTCACCGTGGTCGTGACCATCATTTTCTTCTACCAAATTATGCTCATTGTCACCATCGTGATCGTGGGTGTAATCGGCTAAAGGATCTTCGTCGTGATCATGATCTTCTCCCAAAGTTTCACCGCCCATTTCCATTCCACCTTCAGCTTCATCACCCATAAACTGACCGTACTTTAACCGAAGCGCTTTTTGATCAAAACCAAGATCATTGCTGGTTTTATTAAATTTTTCTTTGGAAAGTTGCCCACGCTCACTAATAAGTTTCTCGGTGTCAATAATCAATTGCCGTTGACTCCTGAAATAATCGGGCATAAGGTCTACCCCGAGTCCACCTTCTACGCCTAGACCATAATCTACCGTGTCTTTTATCACCGCAAAATAGGTTTCACTACGGGCAATATTGGCTTGAGGTTGTTTAAGGTCGCTGGCTTCCACATAGAAATACAGCTCATCGCCTGGCTCCATTTCCATTTTATCCAAATCTATATTTTTGGTTAATTTCAGGCTTTTCTTTCCACTTTCTACGGTTTTATCAAAACTCAATTGTTCTTCCCTAAATTTCACCGATTCCCCGGTTCCCCTGCTCACCGTAGCAATAATATGAGCATTTGCAAGTCCAAAATCGTCGGTTATAGAAGCGCCGAATTTGATGCGTTTTTCATCATCATAATTAAAAGAATTGAATTGCTTTAACCCCTCTAAAATAATTACCGGCGCTTTGTCTTTAGTAACTTCAATCGCATAAAGATCTGAAACGTAGCTGGCGCCGGTCGTATCGGTAAATCTAAAATTATAGAAACCTGAATTTCCCAACATCGAAGTTCCAGAGTATGAACCATCATTTTCTTTCATCGGCCGAAGGCTGCCCATACTTTCAAGGCTTACGCTATCTACTGCTCCTTCAAAACTGAGTTTCCAGGTAACGCGAGAACCCTCTACGGCTTTGATATCCATTTTTGATGAAGTGGAATTTGCCAGGCCGGTATAAGCAGGATAATTGATTGTTAATTGCTGGTCTTCTAAAACCGGCGCTTTAGATTTAATTGAAGAAGAATCTGTAGGCCGAAAAACTATAATTTCTTCCTTCGGAATTTTATTTTCTTTTGAGAAATAATTTTCAGTTAGTCCGAAATAAAACGCGGAAACACCAATAGCAATCATTATTACAGAAGTAATCGCGGCGGTTCCCAGTTTATGTTCTGGCTGAATTTGCTTGCTTTCGGCTTCAACTTCTTTTGCAACTTTTTGCTGCTGAAGTTTTGCCAATCCTGAAAGTTCTTCGGTGGTTTTTAGTAATAATCCGCTGCTGTATTCCAGTTTAGTGGATTTTCGATCAATAAAACTACTGACTTTCTGCAAATCGATTTTCCAGGGTCTTTTCAAGAAAGTAGCCACGATAAAAACGATACCGAAGCCAATTATACTGATGAGTAAACTGAAAGAAAAGAACCAGGTGAAAACCGCAGCACCAATAGCGTAGAGGAATACCTCCAGCCAAAGCAACAATTGCCAGCGTTTTTGAAAACTGATTAATATGTCTTTTCCGGTTTTGCTCATTGTTTTCTAACTCTTGCCAGAGCGCGTTCTGATAAGATTAGTATGATTAATAATATCCACAGATATTTAGAAATATCCCTGCCATCACGGTTTTTGGACGATTCTGAAGCTTCTCCAAAAGTTGGTTTTAAAAGCGCTAAATCCATCATTCGTACATCGTACTTTGCAGCTTCCTTATTAATTTCTGGGTAAAGATTCAGTATCTCCAAAAGCTGCTCGGCAAAATATTCTTCTACAATGTTTTCTGAATTTAGATCGCCGGTTAAATAGTATTCATTTTTAGAATTTCCTTTCTTAATAAGTGAATTAGCTAAAGAATCTTTTCGAAATACCAATACTTTTCCTTCAGTTTTCGGAGCAGATTTTTCGCTTAACCAGATCAATATTTCTTCAGAATTTGAATTGAAATTTTCTTCTTCAAAATTTAAAATTTCAATAGGCTGTTCCAGGTATTTTTCCAAAGCCAACAACGAGGCTTTTATATATTTGCTTTCTGTCTGGAATTCTTCTTCGGCATATATTTGCACCTGCAACGTATCCAATTCCACTACCGGGATATTCCGGAATTCGGCTTTTATTTCTGAAGTGGTTAAATTTTGCTTTCCCTTCTGAAATTTAAAAATTTCAGCAGCGCTAATCACCGAAATCTTTTCAATTTCGTTACCTCTTTTAACCGCCCCAACCAAATTGGTTTTTGCAGTTCCGGGATTTAGGTTAATCCAATGGATATTTTTGCTGATTTCAGGTCGTTTTCCTTTAATACCGCTAACAAATACATTGGTAAAAACCACAACACTGTCGGTTTTTAAAGTTTCCATTTCTTTGGCGAGTTTCCAGTAATTCGGACTTTCAGACAAAGTGTCCTTTACAATTTCAGGCTGATATTCAGGAAAATCAGTTTCTAAAAATCGAACCTCAGCGGTATTATTTAAACTATCTGTTAGGCTTTTTACTTCCGAAGAAGAAAGCAAAGATTTTTCAACCAAATAAGTGATTGGTGAATTTTCGCTTTTATAACTTAAACGTGGTTCAGCAAGGATAAAAACCAAAATCGTGATAAGTAAGATTCTTAGCAACAACAACCAGAATTCATTCAATTTAATGCTATTGCTCTTTTGGGAATCAGATTCTTCCAAAAATTTCAAGCTCCCAACTTTAATGGTTTTCCCTTCTTTTTTGCTCCATAAATGAATCGCTACCGGAACGGCAAGTCCCAGTAAAGCCCATAAAAATGAAGGATTTAGAAAAAACATATTACATTAAATTATTGCGTTTTTTCAATAGCAATTGAAGCGCCTCTCCAATTGGTTCGTCAAGCCGCAAAAGTTGATAGGTAATAGCATTAGCCAGCATAGTTTCTTTAGTTGCTTTAATCGATTTCTCCAGGGAATCCAGGTATTGTTTTTTGGCTTCTTTTGCATCTATCTTCATTCGTGCACCAGTTTCCAGGTCTTCAAAAGTAAGCGAACCCTTGTAATCGAATTCCAATTCATTTTTACCCAAAAGATGCAAAACCACCACTTCATTTCGCGGAGTTTTTAATTTGGTGATCACATTGGTTAGTTCTGAAGATTCTTCGTGTAAATCTGAAATAAAAAAAATAAGTTCTTTGTGCCTTCTATCGTGAAGTTTTTCAGCGGCTTTTGCATTGTTAGGCCATTTTCCTTCAAGTTTAATATTGATTAATTCCAGCAATAACCTATTAAAATGCTTTTTTTGAACTTGTGGATAAAGAGCGTGTATATCGTGATCATTCAATGCAAAAAGCCCCACGGCATCTCCCTGCCCCTGTGCGAGCCAGGCCAAAGAAGCAACCAAAACCCGAACATAGTCCATTTTAGTGATTCCATCTTCCTCGTGTTGCATAGACTTACTGGAATCGAGAATAAATTTTACCGAAACATTGGTTTCTACCTCCGATTGTTTGATGTAGTATCTTCCAGATCGGGCCAGCATTTTCCAATCCAGCAGGCGCATATCATCGCCCGGCTCATAACCGCGATACTGACTAAATTCCATTCCGGGCCCCAGCCTTCGGCTGTGGTTTAGGCCAGAAAGATAGCCGTCTACCGTCACCCTGGCGATAAGTGCCAAACCACTCACGCTGTTGATGATCTCGGGTTTTAATAACTGTTGATAATCCTGCTTCACTCGATAATCGAGATTAAATGCTTCTCCGAAGTCGTTTACTTATTTTCTTGTTTTTCTGCCGGTATTATTGATTTTAGCAATTCTCGGGTTACTTCATCTGAAGTTATTCCTTCGGCTTCCGCTTTAAAATTTACGATTACTCTATGTCGCAAAACCGGGTAAGCACAATGTTCTAGATCTTCTGGAGTTACAGCCAGCCTGCCTTGTTGTAATGCTCTTGCCTTAGCGGTGAGGATCATTGCCTGGCCTGCTCTTGGTCCTGCTCCCCAGTTCACCCATTCTTTTACAAATTCGTTATTGCTGGTTTCAGGGCGAGTGTCCCGTATGAGTTTATTCACATAGGAAATCAACTCATCACTTATAGGAACTTCCCGCACTAATTGCTGAAGTCTCAAAATTTCAGCGCCACTAAGAATTGGATTAATCGTAGTCTTCTTAGATCCTGTGGTATGCTTTAGAATTTGGTTTTCTTCTATTTCTGTAGGATAGCCGATTTTAATATAAAAAAGGAACCTGTCCTGCTGGGCTTCCGGTAAAGGAAATGTTCCGGATTGTTCTATAGGGTTTTGCGTGGCCAAAATAAAAAACGGACGTTCCAATTCGTAGGTTTTCCCGGAATAAGTCACTTCAAACGCCTGCATAGCTTCTAAAAGCGCCGCCTGGGTTTTTGGTGGGGTTCGGTTAATTTCATCAGCAAGAATAATATTTGCGAAAATTGGCCCCTTATTAAATTCGAAAAATTTCTTTCCCGTGGTATGGTCTTCCTCCAGAATTTCAGTCCCAATAATATCAGACGGCATTAAATCTGGTGTAAACTGAATTCTTTTAAATTTTAAATCTATAGCCTGGGAAAGCGTTCTTATCATTAAAGTTTTCGCCAAACCGGGAACGCCTTCTAAAAGCGCATGCCCTCCCGCCAAAAAAGTAATAAGTAACTGGTCTACGGTTTCCTCCTGCCCAATAATTACCTTGGCGATCTCGGTCTTTAAGTCTTTAAGTTTCCCGGTAAGCATTTTTACTTCCCGGTCTAAATCGGCTAATTGCTGATCCATATTTTCATCTTATTATAAATTTACTCGATAATCGAGATTTAAATATTCCGTCCCGAACTATCGGGATATCTCGAATCAAAAATTTTTCAATGTATGTCTCTTAAGCTTTCATCCATAGTTTACTCAAAAGAATGAACTTGTAATAGGTTTCCAATTTTATAGCTAATATTGCGTCCAGCAGCCTGCTAACTGGTTAAGATGTAAGTGCATACATCACGATATTTACCCCAAAACGGGTATTATCTATTTTGTAAAATCGTTTGTTTCTAAAATCGTAATCCCATTCGCAACCGTAATCTTTGTTGCTGTAAAGCACGCCAATCCTTCCGTTTATTACAATGGCCTTTAAATATTCGTGCACCAGATCGTCTCCCCAGCCATTCAGTTCCTGGGAAGTAGTTGGCGGACCATCTTCAAACTCAAAAAACACATTGTAAATTTCGTGATCATTAGGAATTTTTGTTAGTTCTCCCGGGCCGAAGATCTCTTCCATTTGCCGCTCAAAAGATTTAGCGAAAAGTCCGTCGATATCGTGGTTACAGTCATCGGCAAAAACGAAACCTCCATTCTTTACATATTTTTCAAAATTATCTTTTTCCCTGGCCGTAAACTGAACCAGTTTATGCCCCGAAATATAACAAAACGGACATTTAAAAATCTCGTCACTGCTTAGCGGAACAATATTCTCTCGGGTATCTACTTCTAACGTGGTATACTCCACCAGGGAATTCAGCAAATTGGAGGGCATCCTTTGATCCACATCCCAATCTCCCGATTCATATTGAAGCCTGGTAAAGAAAAAGCTATTCATTTTTAATGTATAATGTAGATTGTATAGTGTATAATTTTTTTTGCCACGAATTCGCCAATAGTTTTTTGAAGCTTACCTAATTAATAATTAGACTCCGCATCTCTCAAAAAGTAAAAAATAGATTTCAATTTATTTAGTAATTCGACTTTATTCTCCCGCAAGGTCTCAGAAACCTTGTTATTCTGCAAAAAATCAAAGATTCAAAATTGACAAATTCATAAAAGTAAAACTGGTTGTAATGAAAACTCCACTACAACCAGTTTTTTAAGATCTATAGGTTTTAAACTGCGTCTGAAAGGCTGGTAAAAGTAAAGTCCCTTACTTTCATATACGGAATTAAATTCCCGTTGATTCTCACCTGTTCTCCAAGTGTTTCCAGGTTGTTCAACATAATTATCGGACTTTCGTTAAACCTGAAGTTTTTCACAGGATATCTTATTTCCCCATTTTCTATATAAAAAGTTCCGTCACGGGTAAGTCCGGTATACAGCAAAGTTTGCGGGTCTACACTTCTAATATACCATAACCTGGTTACCAGGATTCCTCGTTTGGTGCTTTTTATAAGTTCTTCTCGAGAAGCATCTCCACCTTCCATAATGAAATTAGATGGATAAGGTACAGGATCTACTCCCTTCTGCTCTGCCCAGTATCTACTATAAGCCAGGTTTTTAACCACGCCATTTTCAATCCATTTCATCTTTTTAAGTGGCATTCCTTCTCCATTCCAGGTAGAAGTCGGTACATCGGGATGTAGTGGGTCGCTCCAAATATTTACGCGCTCATCAACTATCTTTTCTCCCATTTTGGTACCATCGTCTTTAGACATAAAACTTCGGCCTTCATCGGCAGTACGGGCGTTAAATGCTCCAGACATATTACGAAGTAAATCTACAGAAGCTGCGGGTTCTAAAATCACCGTATATTTTCCGGGTTCGATAGCCCTGGCTTCACGAGACATCACTGCTTTATCTATAGCGACTTTTGCGGCTTCTTCGGGATTAAATTTTTTAACGTCATTGTAATCGCGGGTAACCCAGCCTGAACCTGTACCGTCGTTAGTTCGCATAGTCACCGTAAAATCCACATCGGTAGATTTATTATAGGCGAAAAGTCCGCTAGAATTCATCATCGCGCTAAATCCGGCAGAATCGTTAAGAAAACCGGCAGCGGTTACGTCTTTTTCAGATGCAGGATTTATACTTTTCGCGGCAACCTCAGCACGATATTCCGGAGAGATATTTGCCGTTGACTCTACAAAACTTACAGATTCATCGTAAGTTTGTGGGCCAAGTGGCGCCATAAATTCTGGATTTTCGGGGGCAAGTTTTGCTAATTCTTCAGCTCTTTTCACCACACTTTCTAATGATTCATCATCAAATTCATCTACAGTTGCTGTTCCAGATTTTTTTCCGAAGCTAGCTTCAACTGCAAGTGTTTGATTTGAGCGGTGTCCTGAAGTGGTAACCGTATTACGCGCATAACGAATGTTTCCACTTTCGCTACCTCCCATATTTATTACACAGGCATCTGCGGTAGAAAAGCTCAATGCTTTTTCCATAATTTGCCTGGCTTCTTCTTTTGTATATATTGCCATTTCTATATTTCTTTTTTAGTAAACCAGTTAGTATTAAACACTTCTACCCGTATTAATTACATTTACACCGTCAAACCTGGAGGTAGAACTTCCGTGGGAAACAGCGCTAACCTGCGAAGGCTGGCCTTTTCCATCAAAGAAGGATCCGAACATACGATAATCGCTTTCGTCACAAATTTTAGAGCAGGAATTCCAGAATTCCTGGGTGTTAGACTGGTAAGCTACATCGTCTAGCATGCCCACAATTTCTCCATCTTTAATTTCGAAAAATACGGTACCGCCAAACTGGAAGTTATAACGTTGCTGATCTATGGAATAAGAACCGCGCCCGGCGATATAAATACCTTTTTCCACATTTTTGATCATATCGTTTATAGAATATTTCTCTTTCCCTGGTTCTAATGAAACATTAGGCATACGTTGAAACTGAACATCATTCCAGCTTTGCGCGTAGCAACAACCGTGAGATTCATTCTGGTCTATCATATGTACCTGGTCGCGAATCGCCTGGTAGTTTGT
Organism: Salegentibacter mishustinae; assembly: GCF_002900095.1. Lineage (NCBI taxonomy): Bacteria > Pseudomonadati > Bacteroidota > Flavobacteriia > Flavobacteriales > Flavobacteriaceae > Salegentibacter > Salegentibacter mishustinae. The sequence goes on from NZ_LLKN01000002.1 coordinate 2,070,320, forward strand.
TAAAACACCATTTCTTACAAGATCCCATTTCTTGGTCTTCACCCCTTCATCATCATAGCCTACGGCACCAAGGGAACCCGGTTGAGTTTTATCGGCTACCAGGTTTACAATATCACTTCCATATTGGAAATCTCCAGATCTCCATTTATCTAAAGTAGCAAAACTAGTCCCGGCATAATTGGCTTCGTAACCTAGTACACGGTCTAATTCTAATGGGTGACCTACAGATTCGTGAATAGTTAATCCTAAGTGGTTTGGTTCAAGAACCAGATCATATTTACCCGGCTCTACAGATTTAGCAGAAAGCATTTCTTTAGCTTGTTTTGCGGCCAAAGTGGCATCTTCTACCATATCATAACTATTACGATACAATCTTAATCCGCCGGGACCTTCCAGCTTTTCAGATTCCAGCCCATCCATATATTCATAACCCATTCCCATAGGCGCGCTCATCGCATCACGAGATTTAAATTTCCCAGCCTCACGGTCTATAGCAGTAACCCCAAAGGTTGGCCAGATTCTATGTATGTCCTGGTCTATATAAGAATCTTCAGTAGAGGCAAAATATTTTTGCTCATTCACCATAAAAAGTGCCGAATTCACAAAGTTGGCTCCATTATCCATGGCAGCAGCATTCGCGCTAAGCAATAAGTCTACTTTTTCTGAAACCGGAACTTCTTTAAAGTCTTTTTTAATTGGAGTTTTCCAGGAAACTTCCCCGTGAGATTCTACCGGAGCAAGTTTTACCGGTTCTTTCTGAATTTTAGAATTTGCCTTTGCAATAGCAACGGCTTGTTGTGTGGCTTTCATAATCCCATCTTCGGTAACGCTATTGGTAGAGGCAAATCCCCAGGTACCATTAGCTATTACTCGAATTCCTATTCCAAAAGACTCTGTATTTACCACGTTTTGAACTTTATCTTCACGCGTAAAAACGTATTGATTAAGGTAGCGGCCTATCCTGGCATCTGCATAGGTAGAACCAAGAGATTTAGCTGTGTTTAGCGCTACATCGGCGAGTTTTCTTTTGGTAAGAATATCCATACCGGGATGCAAAAGTGCTTCGGCAGAAACGTTACTTCCCATTAAATAGGAAGGAAGCATCAAAGCCCCTGTACCCATACCGGCTAATTGAACGAACTTTCTTCTTTTCATAAAAAATCTTCTGTTTTTAGATTGAATGAATCACTTTGAAATATTAAGAAAAGAAGCACTAAACTTTTAGAATTTGATTAGATCTTTAATTATTCGAAAACGAATTGAGACTGATTTTTAGAGCAAATATTCTTAATAAAAGCCTAAAATAGCATTTTTTCTAAATACTTTCTAATGAAATTATAAGAAGAGTTGAATTATTGGTAAGAATAAATCGTGGTTAGTAGAAATCCTTTTTTAGCTCCCCTGCTTTGAAACGAGAGGAATGAATTCGGCTTAGTTGAAGAAAGGGGTGGTTGAGATACCAACATCTTACAAAAGAACCCCTCCGACCTACGGCCACCTCCCCTTGAAAATAAGGGGAGGAGCTTGATGGTATTTTCAACAGACATTTCCATTAAAATAACGGGAATAGTTTAAAATGTTTATCTGAAATTATAATACTACTCCTTCTCTACCACATCTTCCAAAACACTCCACACATTATCGGCTACAATTTCGTAACCTTCGGCGGTAGGATGAATGCCGTCTTGCTGGTTTAACTTAGGATCTCCTGCTACGCCTTCAAGAAGAAAAGGAATAAGTTCCAGATTGTTTTCTTCGGCAAGTTCAGGGAAAATATTCCTGAATTCGGTGGTATATTCTTCTCCCATATTTGGAGGAATTTGCATTCCGGCCAGGACTATTTTAGTTTTAGGATTTTTATCCTTTACGGTGTTAATGATATCCTGAAGATTCTTCCGGGTTTCCTCCAAAGGAATTCCGCGTAAACCATCATTGGCTCCAAGTTCTAAAACAAAAACATCTACATCCTGATTTAAAACCCAATTGATCCTGTTTTTCCCGCTGGCGGTAGTTTCCCCGCTTAATCCGGCATTGATCACCTCATAATCATAATCCAGGGAATCCAATCTATTTTGAATAAGAGCCGGAAAAGCTTCAGAAGGTTCTAAACCCATTCCTGCTGTAAGGCTATTTCCGAAGAAAAGAATCACATCTTTTTCACTGTCCTGGGTTTCGGTTTCAGTTTGAGCTTCTTCAGTGTTATTTTTCTCTGATTTCTTTTCGGTATTTTCTCCGCAGGAAAACATCAGGAACATTAACAAAATCGAGGAATAACGTATCAAGTTTCTCATAGCAACAGGGTTTATAATCAAATGATTTGCTTATTTTGCCTTAATTCAAAAAAGACAATAAGCAAGTTCTAAGATGGCAAAGATATTAAACGTTCGTAACCTGGAGAAAAGCTATTCCAGCGGATCAAAAAAACTAAAAGTATTACAGGATATCAACTTTGAAGTTGAAGAACAAAAAACCTTTGCTATTGTGGGACCTTCGGGAAGTGGAAAAACAACCCTTCTTGGACTTTGCGCCGGTTTAGACAGGCCCGATTCCGGTTCTATTAATTTATGCGGAAGCGAACTGAGCACGCTGGGAGAAGATAAAAGAGCTCTTCTTCGTAATAAACATATTGGATTTGTATTCCAGGATTTTCAGCTACTCCCTACGCTTACGGCTTTAGAAAATGTGGCCGTTCCACTAGAACTGCAAGGCAACAAAGATGCTTCTAAAATTGGAAAAGAATTATTAACAAAAGTAGGATTAGGAGATCGTATTCACCATTATCCTTCCCAACTTTCTGGCGGAGAACAGCAACGCGTGGCTTTAGCCAGAGCGTTTTCTACGAGACCTTCGGTTTTATTTGCAGATGAACCTACCGGAAACCTCGATACTGAAACCGGTGAAAAAGTAGAACAATTACTTTTTGACTTAAATAAAGAAGCAGGAACTACGCTAATTATCGTTACCCACGATCTTGAACTAGCCGAAAAAACTCAGCATATTCTTAGACTCAAAGGAGGACGAATTGTTGAAAATCAGGTAAAGCACGTATAATGAGCAGCAACAAAACTTTTAAAGCGGACTTCTCCTGGCTCTTTAAAATGGCATGGCGTGATGGAAAAGCTAGTGGTAAGAAGTTGATGCTTTTTATGGCATCCATCGTATTAGGGATCTCTGCGGTAGTTTCTATTCAATCTTTTGGAGAAAATTTAAAAGACAATATCTCGCTGCAGTCTAAGGCTTTAATGGGTGCCGATTATAAGATAGACAGTGACAAACTACCCAATGAACGGGTAATGCAAATTATGGATTCGCTGGGCGGCGCTGAAGCTCAGGAAATCAAATTTGCATCTATGGCTGCTTTTCCTCAAAGCGAAGCCACAAAATTAATGCAGGTAAGAGGCATAGAAGGCGGGTTTCCTTTTTATGGGGAATTAGAAACTCAGCCTGCAAATGCTGCAAAAAGATATCAGGAAGAAGGAGCTGCTTTGGTTGATGCAACCGTAATGCTCCATTTAGGAATAAAACCCGGAGATAGCATCAAGATCGGAAAAGTTACTTTACCAATTGCAGGTGCACTTAATAAAGTACCCGGTAGCACCGCTATATTTAGTTCGGTAGCACCACCGGTACTTATTCCCTATAGATTTATTGAAGAGTCTGGTCTTGTACAAACCGGAAGCCGCATAGATTATGAATTCTATTTTACGGCGCCTTCCAATACCGATATGGAAAAACTGGATGAAACTCTGGATCCCATTCTTGATACTGAAGAGGCCGATTTAGATACACATACTTCTACCAGCGACAGGCTGGGAAGACGATACGAAAATTTCGGTAAATTTCTTAACCTGGTGGCCTTTATTGCTTTGCTATTGGGTTGTGTAGGGATTGCAAGTGCCATTCATATCTATATTAAAGAGAAGTTACGTGCCGTAGCCGTTTTAAAATGTTTGGGCGCGAGTAGAAAACAAACTTTTCTAATCTACCTTATCCAGGTAGCGTTTATGGGCTTAATTGGAGGGATTATAGGAACCGCCCTCGGGTTGGTTCTTCAGCAATTGTTTCCCTGGCTTTTGGAAGGCTTACTTCCTGTAGATGTACAAATCAGTTTTTCCTTACCGGTAATTTTAATGGGAATTTTACTGGGTATTTTAATGTCGGTTTTATTTGCTCTTTACCCTTTAATCGGGACGCTTTATATCTCTCCTTTACAGGCATTGCGAGTAATAAAAGAAGAAACTAAAAAATCGCGAAAGGCAATTATACTCGTTTCTCTGGGCATTTTTCTATTCATCTTTTTGTTTTCACTTTGGTTATTAGAAGACTGGAGATATTCTTTGGCTTTTGTAGGTGGAATTATAGTCACTTTCTCTATCCTGGCGGGAGTAGCTTACTTGTTTATGCAAGCACTGCGAAAATATTTCCCCCATAATTGGGGATTTGTAGCCAGACAAAGTTTACTAAACCTTTTTAGACCGCAAAATCAAACACTCACCCTTGTACTGGCTATTGGAGTGGGTACTTTTTTAATAAGTACGCTATATTTTAGTAAAGATCTTTTACTGGCCCAGGCTTCTATAGAATCCCAGGCCAATAGCCCAAATATGATTCTTTTAGACGTGCAAAGTGACCAACAGGAAGCTGTTGCCAAAACTATAAGAACTAACGATTTGCCGGTTTTGGACAATATTCCTATTGTGACCATGCGAGTACAGAACATAGCAGGGAGACCGGTTAATGAAATAAGAAAAGACACCACTTCCCAAATTAACGGATGGGTTTTAAATCACGAATTCCGCGTTACTTACCGTGATTCTTTAATTGCTTCTGAAAGTATTGAAAGTGGAGAATGGACGGCTGAAGCGGGTGATATGAGTCCCGTGCCGATCTCTATAAGTAATAATTTTGCGGAAGATGCTAAAGTTGGTGTTGGCGATGAATTGATCTTCAATGTGCAGGGTGTTCTGCTAAATACGGTTGTAGGCAGTGTGAGAACAGTTGATTGGTCACGAATGCAATTGAATTTCTCCCTCGTATTTCCAAAAGGTGTACTAGAAGATGCGCCACAATTTAATGTATTGACAACCAAAGTCCCGGGAGAAGAAAAGTCGGCTCAATTACAGCAAGAACTGGTTAAGGAATTTCCTAATGTATCTATCATAGATCTTCGGCAGGTATTAAGTGTTATAGAAGAGATTTTAGGAAGAATTTCATGGATCATTAATTTTATGGCATTTTTCAGTATTCTCACCGGAGTTATTGTTTTGTTAGGCGCCATAAGAACCAGTAAATATCAGCGAATAAGAGAAAGCGTTCTGCTGCGCACACTTGGTGCAAAAGGAAAACAAATATTAAATATTAATGCTTTAGAATATATTTATTTAGGAGTACTTGGAGGTCTTTCTGGCGTTTTATTATCATTAATCAGTAGTCAATTACTGGCCTGGTTGGTTTTTGAATCACCGTTTACGCCATCCCTAATTCCTTTTTTAGTTTTATTTCCGGGCATCGTACTGTTAGTTCTAATTATTGGACTAAGCAATAGTTTAAGTGTAATAAGAAAACCACCATTAGAAGTTCTACGCAAAGAAGTGACATAAAATAAGTAACTTTATCTAAAAGGATTACGAATTAAAATCAGTTTAAAATGAAAAATGCAATTTATAGCTTAATGATTCTGGCTTTTAGTTTTAACGGAATATCTCAGGAAAAATATCTTTCTGAAGAAACTCAGATAAAAATGGCAAGCATGGCTGCACCCGAAGAAGATAGGGATTCCGTTACAGTTTATGGCTATAATAAAGAAGGTAAAGTAGTTCTACTGAAAGAAGGCACCAATAACCTTGTTTGCATTGCTGACGATCCTAATATGAATGGTATTTCGGTAAGTTGTTATAATAAAAAACTTGAGCCCTTTATGTCCCGCGGAAGGGAATTGAAAGCTGAAGGTAAAGATATGATGGAAACCCGTGCAGTTCGCAAACAGGAAGTTGAAAGCGGAAAATTAAAAATGCCCGATGCCCCCAGTATGACCTATATTCTTTCAGGTAAAGAAGCAAACTTAAATCGCGAAACAGGAGAGCTTAAAGATGCAAAATTGCGATATGTAATTTATATGCCCTATGCTACCACTGAGGAAACAGGGCTTCCCGACAAACCGCATACTCCCGGAATGCCCTGGCTTATGGATCCAGGCACACACCGTGCACATATCATGATTACTCCGGCTGATAAGAATTAGACTTTTTTTATTCCAGTTATTCCTGAATATTCTCTTTTTTCTGTTTAAAGAAAAGCTGGGAAATAGGAATTAGCATTAATGCTGAAGTAAAAAAGAGGATAAAAGATATTTTTAAATTAAAAATATGGGCAAGGTATCCCACAAGTGGCGGCCCTAAAAGCATTCCTACAATAGCATAGGTAGTAATTATAGAAATAGCCATTCCCGGGGAATATTTCGTTGAAGAGCCCGCAAGAAGAAAGGTCATTGGAATTACAGCCGCCACTCCAATGCCTACTAAACAAAACCCGATTATTGCCGGCCAAAAATAAGGAAACACTATCATAAGTAAAACCCCTAAACATACCAGGGAAGCACTTATAATGTAATTTCTTTCCATACCTATTCTTTCCACAATTCTATCTGAAAAGAAACGGGAAAGGGCCATAAAAACCATAAAGATCAAGTACCCCAACGTAAAAACATCTTCATTTACCACTTCTTTAAAATAGACACCACTCCAATCAAACATTCCGCCCTCGGTAATTGCGGCAAGAAAAACTATGAAACCGAGATACATCGTAGGTTTATCTGGTTTTCCTAATCGAAGTTTATTTCCCTGCGTAGAACGATCTTTTTTCAGCAAAAATGAAAAAGCGGTAGAGGCTAGTATAAGCGTGAAAATAGCTACCGCCGGCAGATGCTGGTAAATAGGAATATTTAATTTTACGAGTAAGGTAGAAAGTGCAACCCCCAGAAGACCGCCGGTACTCCAAAGCCCGTGAAAAGAACCAATAATCTTCCTTTTAAAAGCTTTTTGTAATGTTATGGATTGCGTATTCATCGCGATATTGAAAATTCGCATGGAAAAAGCGAAACAAAAGATCCCAACTATAAGTAAAATAAGATTATCGGCTATTCCAATAAGACATAGCGATGCAGCTAGAAGTATAAAAGAAACAATTAGAGGATGTCTACTTTCAAAACGGGAAACTAACCACCCTGAAACCGGAAGTCCAATTAAGGAGCTTATAGGCATCACCATCAGCAAGTTTCCTAATTCTGCTTCATTTAGATCAAAAGCCATTTTGATGTTGGGAATTCGCGAAGCCCAGGTAGAAAAGCAAAACCCCGATAAGAAAAAGTAGGTGCTTAAAGCAATTCGTTGTTGCGTTTCAGTCTTCATTTTCAAAACTTTCAGATCGTAAAATTGCTAATTATTAAAGTTGACGATGTCGATACCGAATAGTTCTTAGCTTCCAATAACCCATTTTATAATATGCAAAAGCTACAATTGCAGCAATAAGATTAGAAATAGGAAAAGCCCACCATATACCTTCAAAAGAAAGATCGGTATTATTAGATAAAACAAAGGCAGTGGGAAAACGAATAATCCAAAGGGCAAAAACTGAAATTAGCAAAGAAGCTTTTGTAAATCCGGCGCCATTAAAAACTCCATTTAAAACCTGTTGCACTCCCAGCACACCAAAACTGGGTGCCATAATTTTTATAAATAAAGACCCGTCTCTAATCACGCTGGGATCGTTGGGAACAAAAAAGGCTGTAATGGGTTCGGCAAAAGCAAATAACAGAAGCCCTACCGCGGTTAATCCAAAGAAAGCGATCTTAGTACTTAAGTTTCCAATTCTTTCGGCACGCTTTATTTTGCCTGCACCAATATTCTGACCCACCAGGGTGGTGGTAGCCATAGCAAAACCAAGAGCTGGAACTACTATAAGGCTTAAAATCCTACTTCCAATTCCGTAGGCCGCCACAACTTCACTCCCAAAACTGGTTACCAGCATCACCATAACCGTCATTCCCGCTGCCCTGGTAGACATCTCTATACTGGAAGGAATACCAATCTTAAACATTTTTCTTGTCCAGGGAAAATCGAATTTCATCCTGCTGAAATTTATTTTAATTCCTTTATTTCCTCTAAAAAGAATAACTAAGCCGGTTAGAGCAGATAATCCCTGGGTAATAACACTGGCAACCGCAGCTCCTGCAACTCCAAATCCCGGGATAGGTCCAAGACCAAAAATAAAAAGTGGATCTAATATCAAGTTCAAAAAAACAGTTGCCAAAACTATATACATTGGCAGCAGTACATTTCCAATACCTCGCATTAAAGACTGAAATACATAAAACATAAACAGGAAAATGAAGCCGAAGGAGGAAACCTGAAAATAGCTTACCGAATCACTTAAAATTTCAGGACCCGCCCCAATTAGTTTCATTAGAGGTTTTGAAGAAAAGTAACCCACAATAGCCAGCAAAACCGAGATAAAAAAGATCACGAAAACAGTTTGTGAAGAGCTATAATTTACCTGGTCCTGGTTTTCTGCTCCTTTATATTGTGAAACTATTACAGTTCCTGCAAGCGTTAACCCGGCACCAAGCGAAAGAATTAGAAAAAGAATAGGAAAACTTATACTTACTGCCGCAACCGCATTAGCCCCTAACCTACCCAACCAAAAAGTATCTATTAACTGGTAGGCAGTTTGTAGAATATTAGCCAGGATTATTGGCCAGGCCAAATTAGCCAGAGAGCTAAAAATCTTCCCTTCGGTATATTTTATGGGCTGTTTTTTCTTTCGCAATTTCTTCAAAATTTAAGCTTTGCAAGTAAAGAAAAATATCTCCTAACTTCGTGTACCAGCTCACTTTTAACCATTCCTTAAAAGTATTTCATAAAAGTAACAAACACCTGCTATTTTCTATCCGAAATATGTAGTAAACTGATCTTCCTCATAAATATTCTAAAGCTTTACTGTTAATTTTACGGCAATATAGAATTACAGAAGATTAAAAATCAAAGAATTATGAAAGCTACTATCGCATTAGAAGAACTTAATTGTAGAAATTGTATAACATACATTACCCAGAAACTCTCTAAAATTAAGGATATCTATGAAATTTCGGCTGACGAACAAGCGTCAAGAATCTCGTTTATTTATAAATCTGAAGTTGCTGCTTTGGAGGCGGTGGGAATTATAACTTCATTTCGTAAATTCGACAAAGAAGAAGACCTTAAGATTGCCTAATTTCAAAAACAAAACAATATGAATTTACTGGGAATGATTGGAGGCACCTCCTGGCACTCCACTATAGAATATTACCGACTTTTAAATGAGCTGGTAGGTGATAAAATTGGAACGCAACAAAATCCGCCTTTACTTTTGTACAGCCTAAACGTGAAGTTGATGCGTGAAAACGATTCCGAAAAGATTAAAAATTCATATTTAGAAATTGCTCAGAAACTGGAAAGTGCAGGCAGCAAAGCAATAATAATTTGCGCCAACACACCACATATGGTCTATGATTTTGTGCAACCAAAAATTAAAGTACCAATACTTCATATAGCTGATGCAGTTGCCAGGGAAGCAAAACAAAAATCCTATAAAAAATTAGGGCTTTTAGGAACAAGACCAACAATGCAGGGAGATTTTCTCCAGGGAAGATTACGGGATAAACACCAAATAGAGACCTTGATCCCGGCCGATAATTTTATTGATGAAACCCACAGGTTTATTTCAGAAGAACTTACCCAGGGAAAATTTAGTGATGCGGCGAAGAGTTTCTATTTAGAACAAATGCAATTACTAAAAGAGCGAGGAGCTGAAGCCATTATTTTAGGATGCACTGAACTTCCCATGCTTATTCAAGAAAAAGATACAGAAATCCCCCTTTTAGATACTACAAAACTACACGCGGAAATGGCTACTGAATTTATCCTTAAAGACTAGGAACCCTCACACATTAAACTTTCAGCATATTATTAAATTCAATGCCAAAAAAAGGCCACAGCCTGGTTTACCCCTACCTAAACCTGCTGTAGCCTTTTTTGCCCCAAACGAAATATTTAACCAAATATATTTATAAGCCAAACTAATCACAATACCTAAATAAGGGTATATTTCATTTTTTTCACTTAAAATCATCTTATTTTAGTTCTTAAAAATTGAGTTATGAAGAAATCTATCGCAATAGATATGGACGGTGTTCTAGCCGATGTAGAAGCACATTTTATCACCTGGTATGAAAAGGAATACGGGGAAAGATTCAGCAAAAATGACTTGAAAGGAAAAACCGAAGAAAATGCATTTCCTAAAAAAGGGATGGTAAAAAAGTTTGCTTCAACTAAAGGTTTCTTTAGTACGGTTCCTGTTATGGATGGCGCGGTAGAAGCAATAAAAGAACTTCAGAAGAATTACGAGGTCTATATTGTTTCAGCAGCAATGGAATTTCCGCAGAGTTTAGTAGAAAAACGAAGCTGGTTAAGTGAACATTTCCCTTTTATTCACTGGAAAAACATCATCTTCTGTGGTGATAAAAGCGTGATTGGTACAGATATCATGATAGATGATCACCTCAAAAATCTCGATTATTTTAATGGAGAAACGATTATGTTTACCGCCTTTCATAATATAGATTTTGATAATCACACCAGAGCAAATAACTGGCGGGAAGTTTTAAAAATTTTAAAATCTTTAGAGAAGTTCTGAGTATTAAATCTCTAATAAAAAACCCGGGAATTATTACCTGAAATAATTCCCGGGTTTTATTTTCAAAATAAGTTTCCTAGTATAAAACTCTAAAACGAATAGTTCCTTTTAGTCCTTTTAAATCTTTTATTACGGCTTTATCGTAACGTTTATCAATATCGGTAATTACATACCCGATGGTCTCATTGGTTTTTAAATACTGTCCTTCAATATTAATATCGTGCCCGGCAAGAATCCTGTTGATTTCTGCCAGAATACCTGGCCTATTTTCGTGAATATGAATAAGCCTGTGCGCGTTATGTAACACCGGCAACTGTAAATTAGGGAAATTAACCGAGTTAGTAGTGCTTCCGGTATTAATGTATTCAATAATTTTCCCCGGAACAAAATTCCCAATGTTTTCCTGGGCTTCTAGCGTACTCCCACCAATATGTGGTGTTAAAATTACGTTAGGTAAATTCCGTAATTCTGAAACAAATTCTTCATTATTGGTTTTAGGTTCTTGCGGATAAACATCTATTCCCGCGCCCATAATTTTGCCAGATTCTATATTCTTTTTAAGCGCTTTAATATCTACCACGTGACCCCTGCTTAAATTAAGGAAGATCACGTTATCCTTCATATAACCAAACTCCTTTTCCCCAATAATATCTTTGTTTTCCTTTCTTCCGTCTACGTGAAGCGTAACAATATCTACGGTTTCTAAAAGCTCTTTAAGGGAATTGCATTTGGTAACATTACCCATTGGCAATTTTTCTTCAACATCATAGTAATAAACATCAAAACCAACAGATTCTGCCATTACAGAAAGTTGCGCGCCAATATTTCCATAACCTATAATTCCCAGTTTCTTACCACGGGTTTCAAAACTTTTGTTAGCAGATTTCTCCCACTTACCCTCGTGCATTAAACGCATTTTATCAGGAAGATTACGCATCAGTAAAATTATCTCTCCAATGGCAAGTTCTACTACCGAACGGGTATTACTATACGGAGCATTAAAAACCGCAACGCCTTTCTTTAAACAGGCCTGTAGATCTATTTGGTTAGTACCAATACAAAATGCTCCCACCGCAATTAAGCGGTTTGCATTTTCCAGGACTTTTTCGGTTAAATGCGTTTTAGATCTAATTCCTATTACTGAAACATCTTTAATTTTTTCGCAAAGTTCGTCTTCATCCATTGCGCCGGGATGTACGCTTACATTATATCCTTCTTTTTTCATAATGTCTACCGCGTCCTGGTGAACATTTTCTAGAAGAAGAACATTAATTCGGTTTTTGGGATAAGAGATCGCTTTGTTCATATTGTGTACAAATAAAAATTCGTCTAAACTTGGTGTGATATGGTCTGCCTTTTCAAGAATATTTGCTCTTTCTACATTTTCAGTAAAGGCATAAAACTTATTGGCTAGTCCGGCGGCTTTAATTTCATAATCGGTGTAACCATCGCCAATTACGTAAACATCGCCTTTTAGGTTTAATTTCTTTAACTGCTCTACTTTACCGTTGTTGGAGGATAACACATTATCGTGATCAAAACTTACAATATTTCCTTCCTCATCATACTCAAAAGTATTGGCAAAGACATTTTTAGGCTTAACTCCGTATGGTTCTACAATAGGCACTATAAACTCCTTAAAACCATTAGATACAATATAGATATTTTCGTGATGATCGTTGAAGAACTCCCGGTTTCTAACAAAAGACGAAGACACCCTTTCGCTTAAATTCTCTACCAGGGCCGGTAAATCATTTTTATTAGCTTTTAAAAGTCTTAGGCGTTCTACCAGGGATTCCCTAAAAGACATTTCTCCTTTCATCCCCTTATCGGTTAAGGCTTCCACCTCGGCAAGGTTCTTTTTTTTATCGGGATCGTTGGCCAGGGAAATCTCGCCCAAAACATCAAGGGCTTCAACCTGGGTAAACGTACTATCAAAATCTATTACAAAGTGCTTATTTTCACTCATAGTTTAGGTACTCTAAAATGAGCCCTAAAACTACTATTTTTAGCAATCTTAAGGCACTTTTTTCAATAAAAATACAGGCAGAAAAATCTTGTTCTTCATAGATTTTTAATATTTGATAAAATGAAGTAGCTTAAAATAAAAAGCTGATAAAATCCGCTGAAATTTAGGTTCTAAAAATGAAGTTTTCTCGGTTTTTAAAATAAAAAGTATTTCTGATACATTACCGGAGGTTTCAAAATCACATAATAGCCTGGCATAAAAAATGCCTTTATCAAACGGGTTTTCCGCAGTAAAGGCATTTTTAAAATAATATTATAAAAGCTCTATTCTTCTACAATAAACTTTCCGTTCATTACAGAATAGTGACCAGGAAAACTACAAATAAAATCGTATTCACCCGCTGCAGGAGCTTCAAATTCAATTGTTACTTCTTCTCCACCACCAATCATTTTGGTATGGGTAATCACGGCATCAGTTCCTTCAGGAATATAATCGTTATCTTTAGCCTGAACTGCCTTCTGACCAAATTCGTTAATTACGGTTCCTTGTTTTAATAACACCCAGTTGTGACCCATTACGCTTTTTTCCATCTCTCCAACGTGTTTCAAAGTAAGTCGCACGGTTTGCCCGGCTTTTACCTTAATTTCGTCTTTGTTAAAACGCATTTGGTCATTTCCTTCAATGCTAACTTCCACTACGTCCTCATCGGCAGAGTCACTGCTTGCAGAAGATTTTTCAGTAGTAGATTCAGTTTGTGGGCTGTTACCGTCACCAATTGTTATTTTATCCTCTTTTTCTTCTTTCTTATCTCCGCAGGCTATCATCGCCACGGCTCCTAAAATTAAAACAGATTTACTTAAAAATTTCATCCTTAATTATTTAATGTTTGTATTTAATTTTTATACTCTCTCAAAGATAAATTAATTTTAATTGCTAAAAGATTTCCAATAAGCTTTTTTGCCAAATCATTAGATATACAATCGCTGCGAGGTGTTTATTTTCCTAAAATCTCTTATCTTCATAGATTGAAAATAAAACCACAATCAATGAAAAAAGGAATTATAAAAAGCCTGGGAATTTTTGCGCTGGTCGCAGGATTTCAAGCCAATTCCCAGGAACAAAACGAAGAGACAAAAACTATGGATAATATTTTACTGGCCGAGTGGAGCGGACCGTACGCAGGAATTCCCGCTTTTGACCAAATGAAAGTAGAGCTCGTAAAACCCGCAATGCTTAAAGCGATGGATGCGCATCTTACTGAGATCGATAAAATTACCGAGAATCCAGAACCGGCAACTTTTGAAAATACTATCGTGCCATTCGAAGATTCTGGCGATCTTTTAAACCGTGTGTTTACCTACTACGGAATTTTTAGCAGTAATATTTCCAGTCCCGAGTTTAGAGAAGTACAGCGAGAACTTTCTCCCGAGATTTCTGAATACAGCTCAAAGATTTCTCAAAACACTGCATTATTTGAAAGGATTAAAACTGTATATGAGAATTCTCAGGAAAATCCGCTACCGGCTCCAGAGCAACGTGTAATTGACCTTATTTACGAAGAATTTGCCATGGAAGGTGCCAATTTGAATAAAGAAGACAAAGAGCGTTATGCTGAGATAAACAAAGAGCTGTCTGAACTTTATACCAAATTCTCAAATAATGTGCTTGCTGAAGAAGAAAACTATATTGTTTATCTAACCGAAGATCAACTTAGCGGCCTTCCGGAATCTTATGTGAAAGCTGCAGCCAACACTGCTGAAGCCAATGGGGAAAGCGGAAAATATGCCGTAACCAACACCCGTTCTTCTATGGATCCTTTTTTAACGTATTCAGATGAAAGAGAATTACGTGAAAAAGTATGGCTAAATTATTATTCCCGTGGTGATAATGATGATGAGTTTGATAATAATGAAGTGATTAAAAAAATCCTGAAACTGCGGGACGAACGTGTAGAATTGCTAGGCTACGATAATTTTGCCCAATGGCGTTTACAAAACCGAATGGCCAAAAATCCGGAAAACGCGATGGAACTTATGAAAGCTGTTTGGCCGGCTGCAATTGCCCGCGTTGAAGAAGAAGTTGAAGATATGCAAGCCGTTGCAAATCGTGAAGGTGCCAATATCACTATTGAGCCCTGGGATTATCGTTATTATGCAGAAAAAGTAAGAAAAGAAAAATATGATCTTGATAGTGAAGAAGTAAAACAATACCTGGAATTAGGTAATCTTACCCAGGCTTTATTCTTTACCGCAGGCGAACTTTTTAATTTCGACTTTAAACCGGTAGAAGAAGGCAGTGTTCCTGTTTTTCTTGAAGATGTAAAAGTTTGGGAAGTAAGCGATAAAGATTCAGGTGAACTTATTGGGCTTTGGTATTTAGACCCTTTTGCGCGTCCCGGAAAACGCTCAGGTGCCTGGGCTACTACCTATAGAAGTTATTCTGAATTAGAAGGTGCAAAACCCGTTTTGGCTTCCAATAATTCTAACTTTATAAAGCCAGCCCCAGGAGAACCCGTTTTGGTTTCATGGGATGACGCCGAAACTTTTTTCCACGAATTTGGCCACGCCCTACACTTTTTAGCGGCAGATATTAAATATCCTACCTTAAACAGCGGCGTTCGTGATTATACCGAATTCCAATCGCAATTATTAGAGCGTTGGTTATCTACAGATAAAGTGATAAATCGTTATTTAAAACATCACGAAACAGGAGAAGTAATTCCTGATGAATTGGTAGCTAAAATCAAAAAAGCGGCAACCTTTAACCAGGGATTTGCCACAACCGAATTTTTAGCTTCGGCTTTGATGGATATGAAATACCATACCACAGATCCTGATAAAATTGAACCAAGAAAGTTTGAAAAAGAAACGCTGGACGAATTAGGGATGCCCGATGAAATTGTGATGCGTCACCGTTCCCCACATTTTGGACACGTATTTTCCGGGGAAGGTTATGCTACCGGATATTACGGCTATCTATGGGCAGATGTTTTAACTTCTGATGCTGCAGAAGCTTTTGCTGAAGCTCCAGGCGGATTTTATGATGCCAACCTTGCAGAAAAGTTGGTTAAATATCTTTTTGCGCCAAGAAATGCTATGGATCCTGCTGAAGCTTACCGAAAGTTTAGAGGTAGGGATGCTAAGATTGACGCATTAATGCGTGATCGTGGCTTCCCGGTTCCTGAAGATGCAGAAGAATAGATTTTATTAAATAATTCAACAAAAAAAGCCATCAGTTATTCGCTGATGGCTTTTTATATTACTTAAAAAGTTCTGCTTAGAACATCTCTCTACCTGAAAAATGGAAAGCAGCTTCAATCTGTGCGTTTTCGTCGCTATCACTACCGTGTACAGCATTTTCACCAACAGATTTTGCGTATTTTTTTCTTATAGTTCCTTCAGCAGCATCTTCTGGATTTGTTGCTCCAATTAAAGCTCTAAAATCTTCTACGGCATTTTCTTTTTCTAACACAGCCGATACGATTGGCCCACGAGTCATAAACTCTACCAACTCCCCAAAGAAAGGACGTTCCTTGTGTACTGCGTAAAATTCTTCAGCATCAGCGGTAGTCATTTGAGTCATTTTCAAAGCTACAATTCTAAATCCTGAAGTAGTAATTTGTTCTAATATCGCACCTACATTCCCGGCTTCAACTGCATCGGGCTTTATCATGGTGAATGTTCTTTTTCCTGCCATTATATGGTTTTTAAAATTTTGGCAAAAATAAATAAATAAGCTGCATTTACAAGTTCCTTTTGGTTTTATATCAATTTAGCTTTCAGGCAGCTGCATTATTCAAGCTCTTAATCCTTATACTTTACCAGGTATTCCTGTTGAAGTTTATTTCCAACACCGCGCATTTGCATCATCACTTCACCGGTATTAAAATCGAATTTCAACAAGCCATAACTTAAATCGCTTACTACCTCGCCTATTCTATATTGATTGGGTTCGCCGCTAAAATTTGAATAGGAATGTGTCATCCCGCTGGAAGTGAAATCTACAAGCGGATAATCCAGTTCTTCAATATTCTTTTCTGAAAATTCTGAAATATGCCGGTCGCCACTAAGAAGAATTACATTTTTTGCTTTAGAAGTTTGTAAAAGCTTTTCCAGTTTCTCTACTTCTGATGGAAAATTACCCCAGGTTTCAAAACCGTGTTCTGCAGAAAGTATTTGAATTGAACTCAAGATCACATTGTAATCGGCAGTGCTATTCTTCAATTCGCTTTCCAACCACTCCCATTGCTTAGTTCCCAGGATGGTGCCGCTATAATCTGGTTCATAACGCTTTCCTTTTTCTTTGCTTTTTTGCAATTCAGACCTAAAATATCTCGTGTCTAAAACTATTACCTTTATGGTCTTCCCGGCTTCCCGGAAATTTTCAGCGTGGTAAACGCCTTCTCGTTCCCGGCGAGGGTCGTCTTCAGCAACATTAAAAAAATCCAGAAACAACTGCTGACTTTCCTCTTTATATTCCCAGTTTCTCCCGGCATCGTTCTTACCATAATCGTGATCGTCCCAGGTACCTAAAATTGGCGTGGTTTTTATTAATTTTTGATAATCGGGCTGTTTTTTCTGGATCTGGTAATCGGCTTCCAGTTCATCCATATCATCGGTATCAGCATAAATATTATCGCCACCCCAAAGAAATAGATCTGGTTTTTCCTGTAAAATAGCATTCCATAATGGCTGGGCTTCATCCTGGCGGTTACAACTTCCAAAAGCAATTACATAATCGTAATTCTCAGCAGATGTTTCAATTTCATTTTTCGTAGTCTCCGCATTGCTTCCGCAGGAAATAAAAAGAAAAAAGCTTATTAAGAGCGATAAAATTATCTTCATTTTTTGTTGATTTGTTGAGTACAAAAATACAGATTGGTTTTTTAAGCCAATATTAATAAATTGTATCTTTACTCGCTTCCCGATAAATGGGAATTAAAATAGTCTGAGCCGGGATTAGAAATGTTATGACTATTTAAAAAAATCTTAGGCTAAACCAGAGTAAATTAGATTAGAAATTTTTAGCATTTATGTAGAAAGTTTCTATTTTTTCAACATAATACCTTGTAGGATTGCTTCAGGGTATTTTATTTTACACTATGATAGAACAAGCAATTTTAGAGATTACCGCCGAACTTTCCCAGGCCAGAAATATAGTAATTGTTCCGCATAAAGGCCCCGATGGCGATGCCATAGGATCTTCTTTAGGACTTATGCATTTTTTAAAGAATAAAGGCCATAATGTAGATGTAATTGCTCCCAATGAATACCCAAGATTTCTGAAATGGTTACCCGGAAATGACCAGGTAATGATCTACGAAAAAGATAAAACCAAAGCCGATGAGCTTATAAATGATGCTGATATTGTCTTTGCTTTAGATTTTAACCATTTAAACCGCTCTGGCGATATGCAGGAAGTATTAACTGCATCGCAGGCTGTTTTTATAATGATAGACCACCATCGTGAACCATCTGACTTTGCTAATTATACCTATAGCGATGCCGAGATGAGTTCTACCTGCGAGATGGTTTATCACTTTATAGATAAACTACGCGCCGTTGAAAAAATCACACCAGAGATTGCAACCTGTCTTTATTCAGGAATTATGACCGATACCGGTTCGTTTAGGTTTAGCGCTACTAGCGCCGAAACACACCGGGTTATTGCACAACTAATAGATAAAGGTGCAGTAAACCACGAAATACACAATAATATATTTGATACATTTAATGAAAATAGGCTACAGCTTTTAGGAACAGCCTTGCAGAACCTACGTGTATTACCTGAATATAAAACCGCTTACATTACTTTATCACAGGAAGAACTGGATAAACATAATTTTCAAAAAGGAGATACAGAAGGTTTTGTGAATTATGGTCTTGCCATAGAAGATGTTATTTTCGCACTAATCTTTATTGAAAACAAACAGGAAGGAATCATTAAAATATCCTTTAGATCTAAGGGTGACTTTAATGTGAATGAATTTGCAAGAGCACATTTTGAAGGTGGCGGGCATAATAATGCTGCAGGTGGAAAAAGTGAACTTTCTATTGAAGATACCGTGGCTAAATTAAACAGCATCCTTCCAGACTATAAAGAACTAAAAGGATGAAAAAAGCTTTAGTCCTTATAGCCATATTAGCATTAGCGGCCTGCAAATCTCCAGAGGCCAGGTATCCTGTCACTCAAAAATCAGGTTCGCATATCAGTGAATCTATAGTTAAAAACCAGGAACTCCTGGAAAAGGAAATAGCACAAATTGAAGCCGTAATCAACAAAGATTCAACCAGCGAATACCAATCTTCGCAAGACGGTTTCTGGTATACTTACAACCAAAAAAGTAAAGATTCTGCTAACCTGGTTAAACCTGAATTTGGAGATGTTGTAGAGTTCGATTATAGTATCAAAACTTTAGATGGCCAGGTAATTTATGCCGAAGGCGAAAAAGCAACCAGAACCTATGCAATAGACCAGGAAAAGCTATTTAGCGGCTTAAGACAGGGGCTTAAACTAATGAAGGAAGGAGAAACGGTCACTTTTTTATTCCCGTCTTATAAAGCTTATGGTTATTATGGCGATAAAAATAAAATAGGCACCAACTGGCCATTAAAAACAAAAGTCACCTTAATTAAGATCATAGAAAAGGAAAAAATCCAAAATCAACAATAAGTTAAACCCAGGGCCATAAAGGGCCTTTTAATTTTTATACTAAATGAGAACCAGTAAATTTTTATTACTTTTTACCGTGGTATTTACCATGTTTGCGTGTAACGACGAATATCCAGATCTAGAAGATGGGATGTACGCCGAATTTAAAACCAATTACGGAACTTTTGTAGCCGAACTCTATTATGAGGCTACACCTATTACCGTATCCAGCTTTGTTTCTCTTGCAGAGGGCACAAACAAAATGGTAGATAGTACACACAAAGGAAAAAATTATTACAACGGACTTACTTTTCACAGAATTATAGATGGATTTGTAATTCAGGGTGGTGATCCTACCGGAACCGGTAGTGGTGGCCCGGGTTACAAGTTTCCAGATGAGATTGTAGACAGCTTAAGTCATGATTCTAAAGGTATTCTTTCTATGGCCAATGCCGGCCCCGGAACAAACGGAAGCCAGTTTTTTGTAACCCTTGCTCCTACCCAAAATCTTGATGGCAGACATACCGTTTTTGGTAAAGTAATTAAAGGCCAGGATGTTGTTGACGCTATTGGAAAAGTAGAAACCGCAGAGCGTGATAAGCCTGTAAAAACGGTTACTATGGAAGAAGTAAACATCGTTAGAAAGGGCAAATCGGCTAAGAATTTTGATGCTCCTAAGGTTTTTGAGGAAGAATTGCAGGCTATAAAAGACCAGGAAGAAGCAGAAGCTAAAAAACGCGAGGAAGCAAAAAATGAAAACGCTGAATATTTTAGCAGCAAAAAAGAAGAAGCTGAAAGCTTAGAAAGTGGTCTAAAAATCTACTTTGAAGAAAAAGGAGATGGTGAAACCCCAGAAACCGGACAGATGGTAGAAGTTTGGTACGAAGGCTATTTTGAAGATGGTGATATTTTTGACACCAACAAAAAAGAGCTTGCAGAGGAAATGGGACTTTTTAATCCAACTCGTGAAGCCCAGGGTGGTTATGCCAATCCAATGGTTGTACCTTATGGTCCTGATGCTCCAATGATTCCTGGTTTTAAAGAAGGTATTCAACAAATGAGTGTTGGAGATACTGCCTTACTTTTTGTACCAAGCCATTTAGGATATGGTGAGCGTGGTGCCGGTGGTGGTGTGATTCCTCCAAATACAAACCTTGTATTTAGGGTTGAATTAGCAGGGATTAAAAAATAATTTCCCTGAATAAAATAAAAAAGGCTGTTTGAAAAATTAATTTTTCAAACAGCCTTTTTACTTTTCAATATTTCCGAATTATTTCTTCGGAATATTCTTTAAAACTTCTAATAAGAATTTCCAGTATTTCTGAGCTGACAAAATACCAGCTCTTTCATCTGGGGAATGCGCTCCTCTAATTGTTGGGCCAAAAGAGATCATATCCATTTCAGGATAATGATTACCAATTATTCCACATTCCAAACCTGCGTGGCAGGCTGCAACATCAGCTTTCTCATTATGCAAGTTTTGATATAATCCATCTACAACTTTTAAGATAGCTGAATTAGGGTTTGGCGCCCATCCTGGGTACTCCCCGGAAAGTTTCACTTTAAATTTAGCCAACTCGAAAGTAGCTTCCAGACTATTAGCTAAATCATCTTTAGAAGATTCTACCGATGATCTGGTTAGGCAGTTAATCTTCACCTTTCCATCCCCTACTTTTACGCTGGCGATATTGTTAGAAGCTTCCACTAAACCTTCAATATCAGAGCTCATTCTATAAACTCCGTTATGCGCTGCAGAAATCGCTTTGATCACTTCCTGCTGGTCTTCCACCTTCATTACCTTATTAGGAACTTCGGTTTCAGAAATCTCAATATCCATATTAGGTTCTAAAGAAGCAAATTCAGCTTTAATCTCACGAACCTGTTGAATAATTTCAGTTAAAAAGGTTTCGGTATTCGATTTATCTACCACTACTATAGCTTCACTTTCTCTAGGAATGGCATTTCTTAATCCGCCACCATTAATGCTGGAAACACGCAGTCCAAAATCCCGATTGGCATCAAAAAGAACGCGAGCCATTATTTTATTAGCATTGGCCAGGCCTTTTATAATATCCATCCCCGAGTGACCGCCTTGCAATCCTTTAACTTTAATAAGGTATCCTACCGAATTATCTGGAGTATGCTCTTCTTCATAATCTCTTACCGCTGTAATGTCTACTCCGCCGGCACACCCAATGCCTATTTCATCATCTTCTTCGGTATCTAAATTTAGAAGAATATCACCCTGAAGTAAATTAGGATCTAAACCTTTGGCACCTGTCATTCCGGTTTCTTCATCTATAGTAAATAGCGCTTCAAGAGCAGGATGCTCAATCTCTTTACTTTCTAAAATTGCCATCATACTGGCAACACCCAAACCGTTATCGGCTCCAAGTGTTGTTCCCTTAGCTTTTACCCAATCTCCATCTACATACATATTGATACCGCTAGTTTCAAAATCAAAATCGGTATCATTATTTTTTTGGTGCACCATATCTAGATGCGCCTGCAGTACAATTGGTTTTCTATCTTCCATCCCGGCAGTAGCTGGTTTTCTAATCACCACGTTTCCGGTTTCATCAACCAGGGTTTCCAGGTTAAGATTATTCCCAAATTTTTTCATAAACTCAATTACCCGTTCTTCTTTTTTTGAAGGTCGTGGCACTTCGTTTAGATCGGCAAATTTATTCCATAAGATTTTCGGCTCTAATTCCCTTATTTCTTCGTTCATTGTTTTATATTTTGGTCTTTCACAAAGGTATTGGTAATTAGCAAAGAAGGAAAATTTACAGGCTTTTTAAAACTAATTTAACCAATACAGGATGAGCTGATTAAGATTTTAAGCCGTGTTTTGCTATTAATTGTATTTTTAGATCGTGAAGAAAAAAGGACTTTATATTCTAGCTTTTTTGCTGCCGGTGCAGATCGTTTTTATCATTTTCCTGGCAGGTTATCCCGAACTGGTTGAAAACTGGTACAGCCGACTTATATATCCGGAAATTTCAAAGTTAATGCGTTACGGGATTGGTTTTTTGCCTTTTTCGCTCGGTGATCTTTTATATACCTTCTTCGGAATTTTAATAGTACTTTGGATAATAAGACGTTTTAAACAGAAATTTAGAAATCCACGGTTTTGGTTAATAGACGCTATGGCTACTTTATCTATAGTTTATGCCTGTTTTCATATTTTCTGGGGATTTAATTACTATCGCCTTCCCCTTCATAAAGCTTTGGAAATTGAAAAAGATTATACTACCGAAGAACTTTATTCTCTTTCTGAAATTTTAATCACCGAATCTAACAAGCTCCATAATCAGCTTACCGAAAATGATTCTGTTAGCGTGGTGATTCCCTATTCTAAAGATGAAATATTTGAAAAGACTATCACCGGGTACGCCAATATTAGCAAAGATTATCCTGAACTAACTTATAAGGGTGAATCACTAAAACGGTCATTATATAGCATTCCGCTTTCCTATATGGGTTTTAATGGCTATCTGAATCCGCTTACCGGCGAGGCGCAGGTAAATACACAAATTGTTTCTTATAAAATACCCACCACTGCCAGCCACGAAATTGGGCATCAATTAGGATTTGCTAAAGAAAACGAAGCAAATTTTATAGCCTGCCTAAGCACAATGAACCATCCCGATGCTTATTTTAGATACTCGGGCTACACCTTTGCCTTGCGCTACTGCCTCAGCGAATTATACCGAAGAGATCCGGAAAAATTTGAAACTTTAAAAGCTAAGATGAACCTGGGAATATTAGAAAACTACCGCGAAGTAGAAGACTTCTGGCTGGCTCATCAAAATCCATTTGAACCGCTCTTTCAGGCTTTTTACAATCGTTTTCTTATAGTGAACAACCAGGCCGACGGAATGAAAAGCTACAGTTACGTAGTAGCACTCCTGGTGAATTACTTCTCAGAAGAAAAGAACAGACTTTAAATAAATTCTCGCTTAGTTTTTAAATCCAATTTCAGCTTTGTTATAATTTTCTTAATTTACGGCACTTTAAGTGCTAAACCACATTTAATCCAATTAAAATTTATGAAATTAAGACTTTTGCTATGTCTGGTATTTCTGGTCACCCTACAAAGTAAGGCGCAGGAATACTTCCCTAAAAATGATGGGGTAAAAAATCCCCAAACCAACCACACCGTATTTAAAAATGCTAAAATTCACGTAAGTCCGCAGGAAATTATTGAAAACGGAAGTTTCGTGGTAAAAGATGGTAAAATTACCGCCATTGGCAAATCGGTTAACGAACCTGCTAATAGTATAGTGATAGATCTGCAAGGAAAGGAAGTATATCCTTCTTTTATTGATCTTTACAGCAGCTTCGGAATAAAAGAACCTAAAGAGGTTGAAGGCGGTAATGGTCAGCCGCAATATGAGGCTAGCCGGGAAGGTTATTACTGGAACGACCATATTAGGCCTGAAACTGAAGCTGTAGCCGCTTTTAATTACGATGAAAAAGCCGCTGCTTCCCTGCATAAAGCCGGATTTAGCGTGGTAAACACCCACGTTCCCGATGGTATTATTCGCGGCACCGGAATGCTTGTAGCTTTAAATCCTGAAGGTACCGAAGGAGATCGCATTCTTAAAGATCGTTCGGCTCAATACCTTTCTTTAGACAAAAGTAAACTTTCGAGACAAGCTTATCCTACCTCAACAATGGGCGCCATGGCTTTAATTCGCCAAACTTATTTAGATGCAGAATGGTATGGAAAAGGAAAGTCTGAAAACAAAGATTTAGCCCTGGAAGCACTAAATAGAAATAAAAATCTCACACAAATATTTGCTACCGATAATCTTCTGGATGCTTTAAGAGCGGGGAAAATAGGGAAGGAATTCAACGTGGGTTATGTGATCTTAGGTGACGGAAAAGAATATCAGCGTCTCCAGGAAATTAAAGAAACCGGAAGTACGTTTATTGTACCTCTTAATTTCCCTGATGCTTACGATGTAGAAGACCCATTTATGGCCGAACACGTGACTTTAGAAGAAATGAAAACATGGAACCAGGCACCTGCAAACCTTAAAATGCTTGCAGAAAAAAACATCCCGTTTACCATAACTACCCACGATCTTGATGTTGAAAAAGATTTTAGAAACAACTTATTAAAAGCGGTTAAATACGGTTTAAGCAAAGAAGATGCTCTTGCCGCATTAACCACCACGCCAGCAAAGATTTTAGGAGAAGAAAATCGTTTGGGAACATTAAAGGAAGGCGCCTGGGCGAATTTCATCATTACATCGGGAGATTATTTTGATAAAGAAACCAGTATTTACGAAAACTGGATCCAGGGAAAAAAGGCGGTGATCAATAAAATGAAGACTACCGATATTACCGGAACTTACACTCTTAAGGTAGAGGAAAAAGATTACGAATTAAAAATAACCGGTAAACCGGAAGCGCCAAAAGCAAGTGTAACATCTGGCGATACAAAATTGGGCGCAAAGCTTAGTTTTTCTAATAACTGGATGAATTTATTACTTTCTTCGGCAGATACTACAAAAATAGGTTTCACCCGTTTAGTTGCTAAAACCGATGAAAATATTGATAAAATTTCAGGAACAGCCTATTTAAGTGATGGTTCAGAAACATCTTTTAGCGCGGTTAAAAAATCTTCAACCGAAATTACCGAAACCTCTGAAGAGGAAGAAGAAAATGGTGAGAAAGATGATGATGATAAGGACGAGGAAATACGGGAAATTATGTCGGTAAGTTTTCCGAATAAAGCTTACGGGTTTTCAGAAATGCCTAAAGAAGAAACCATTCTTTTTCAAAATGCCACGGTTTGGACCAATGAAGAGGAAGGAATTATAGAAAATACCGATGTTTTAGTAAAAGATGGTAAAATTTCCAGAATTGGAGAAAACCTTAAGGTTGGAAATGCCAGGGTAATTGACGCAACGGGAAAACACCTTACTTCTGGAATTATAGACGAGCATTCCCATATTGCAGCATCGGCCATTAACGAAGCCGGACACAATTCTACTGCCGAAGTAAGTATGGAAGATGTGGTAGACCCTACCGATATGAATATTTACCGAAACCTTGCCGGTGGAGTAACTACCGTTCAGCTTTTACACGGTTCGGCAAATCCCATTGGTGGACGTTCTGCGATTTTGAGGTTAAAATGGGGGGAAAATGCTGAAGACTTAATTTTTGAAAATTCCCCAAAATTTATAAAATTCGCATTAGGTGAAAACGTAAAGCAATCTAACTGGGGAAGCCGCTCGAGGTTTCCACAAACCCGTATGGGCGTAGAGCAGGTTTTTACCGATTATTTCACCAGGGCAAGAGAATACGAAGAGGCCAGGAAAACCGATAAGGATTTTAGAAAAGATCTTGAAATGGAAACGCTGGTTGAAATTCTTAACAGCGAACGTTTTGTTTCAGCACACTCTTATGTTCAGAGCGAAATTAATATGTTGATGAAAGTTGCTGAAAATTTTGATTTCAGAATTAATACTTTCACGCATATTTTAGAAGGTTATAAAGTAGCCGATAAAATGAAGGAACACGGTGCCGGCGGTTCTACTTTTTCTGACTGGTGGGCTTATAAATATGAGGTAAATGATGCTATTCCATTTAACGCCCCAATTATGCATAGCCAGGGAATTGTTACCGCTATTAATAGTGATGATGCCGAAATGAGCAGAAGATTAAACCAGGAGGCAGCAAAATCTGTAAAATACGGCGGAGTTTCCGAAGAAGATGCCTGGAAATTTGTAACATTGAACCCGGCAAAATTATTGCATATAGATGATAGAGTTGGAAGCATAAAAACAGGAAAAGACGCCGATCTTGTGCTATGGTCAGATAATCCATTATCTATCTACGCCAAAGCAGAAAAAACGCTGATTCAGGGAAAAGTTTTCTTTGATATTGAAAAAGACAAAAAACTTAGAGAAGAGATTCAGCAACAAAGAAGTACACTTATCACGCAAATGCTGCAAGCCAAAAACAAAGGTTTAAAAACGCAGCCGGTGACAAAGAAAGAAGAACAACATATCCATTGTAACCTATTGGAGGAAATACATTAAAAGAAAAATGAAGATGAAATATTTAGTAATACTTGCACTATTTACCTGCATAGGAAATTCTTTTGCCCAGCAAACCCCGGCTTCAAAGCAAACTGAAGCAGTAACGATTGTTGGCGCTACCGCTCACCTGGGGAACGGAGAAGTGATTGAAAATAGTTTGATAATCTTTGAAGACGGCAAGATCACCCAGGTAATGGATGCTACCGCTACAAAAATGCAATACCGCGGCCGAATTATTGAAGCCGAAGGAAAACATGTTTATCCGGGCTTTATTGCGCCAAACGCCACCTTAGGTTTAGTAGAGATCGACGCTGTTCGTGCTACAGACGATGAAGATGAAATAGGTTCTATGCTTCCGCACATTAGAAGTTTAATTGCCTACAATGCCGAAAGTAAGATCGTTGAAAGCATGCGCCCAAATGGTGTGCTCATGGGACAAATTGTTCCTCGTGGCGGCAGGATCTCGGGAACTTCTTCTATTGTGCAGTTTGATGCCTGGAATTGGGAAGACGCAGTAATTAAAGAAGACGATGGTTTACACATTAACTGGCCAAGTAGTTTTACAAGAGGACGCTGGTGGGCCGGTGAAGATCCCGGAATAAAAGTGAGTGACGACTACCAGGATGAAATTTCCAAGCTAAAAGAATTTTTTACCTCGGCTAAAGCTTATTTAAAGGGTAGCAAAGAGAAAACTAACCTGGCTTATGATGCGATGCAAAATGTTTTCACAGGAGATAAAAGGGTTTATGTTCACGTTGATGGAAAAAAGGAGATTCTGGACGTGATTGAATTTAAAAAAGACCAGAAACTGGAACATTTAGTTATTGTTGGCGGCTATGAAGCACATAAAACAATTCAGGATTTAAAGGAAAATAATATTCCAGTTTTGGTGCAGCGGCCTCATGACACGCCTAACAGCGAAGATCACGATTATGATTTTCCATATAAATTAGCCGGAATTTTACATAACCAGGGGGTTTTGGTTGCCCTGGAAAGCAGCGGTAGTATGGAAAGAATGAACACCAGAAATCTTCCGTTTTATGCTGGTACAGCAGGTGCTTATGGTTTGGGAAAAGAAGAAGCTCTAAAGTTAATCACTTCGAATACGGCAAAAATTCTTGGGATAGATAATATGCTTGGAACCCTGGAAAAAGGAAAAACCGCAACCTTATTTATAAGTGAAGGAGACGCATTGGATATGCGCGGAAATATTCTAACCCACGCTTTTATTCAAGGTCGCCAGGTAAGTTTAGATACTCACCAGACCGAACTTTACGAACGGTATATGAAGAAATACGATAGCGCAAGCAAATAATTCGTATTTCTCTATATTTATTAAGAGGTTAACAATTTTACCAGTACAGGTATTTTGTTGACCTCTTTTCTTTGCAATAGGTTTAAACTCTCTATTTTTACATTTATGGTCAAGCAAATTAGCAGCACACAGAACAAAGAGGTGAAACACCTGCTCCAACTGCAGGAAAAATCCCGCCTACGCCGAAAAGAAGGTATTTTCCTGGTAGAAGGTCAACGGGAAATTCAATTGGCTTTAAAGGGAGGTTTCGAACTGCAATCAATATATTTTTGTGCAGATTTAATCGATTTTAAAGCAATTGAAGAACTTATTTCAAACAAAGTTTTAATTACTGAAATCTCTGCCGAAGTTTACGAGAAAATAGCCTACCGAGGCAGTACCGAAGGTGTTTTGGCAATTTTTAAAGCAAAAGAAAACAACCTTAAAAGTATTAAATTTGAAATTAAAAACCCTTTAATTCTTATCGCTGAAGCTCCTGAAAAACCGGGAAATATAGGTGCGATCTTAAGAACTGCCGATGCTGCAAAAGTAGATGCTGTTTTTATCGCGAATCCAAAAACCGATCTCTACAATCCCAATATTATCCGCTCCAGTGTTGGTTGTGTATTCACCAATCAAATCGCCACGGGCAGCACTTCAGAAATCATTGATTTTCTAAAGAAAAATAATATTTCAATTTACGCTGCGACTTTGCAAGCTTCAAAACCTTATCACCAAATAGATTTCATCCAATCGGCAGCTATTGTAGTGGGAACTGAAGCCACCGGATTAAGCCAGGAATGGCGCGAAAGTTCAACACAAAATATTATTATTCCAATGAGTGGTGAAATTGATTCTATGAATGTTTCTGTTGCGGCAGGAATACTTATTTTTGAAGCCAAAAGACAACGCGGTTTTTAAAGAAAAAACACCGGCACTTTTAAGTATAATTCAGCATTAAAAATAAAAGCCTTTGAATCCCCAAACCCTATTTTATATAATTATTGCCATTATTATTATCGACTTTATCATCGATAAAATTCTGGATACTTTAAACGCAAAACATTTTGATGACCCGGTTCCGCAGGAACTCAATGATGTTTACGATAAAGAAGAATACGAGAAGTCACAACGCTATAAAAAGGAGCGCTACCGGTTTGGGATAATCACTTCCACTTTTTCAGTTTTACTGACATTGGGCTTTATTATTTTTGACGGGTTCGCCTGGGTAGATGGTATTGCCAGGAATTTTACCGACAACGCAATCCAGGTAGCGCTAATTTTCTTCGGAATAATTATGATAGGTAGCGATATTCTCACTACTCCGTTTTCCTGGTATAGCACTTTTGTGATCGAAGAAAAATATGGTTTTAATAAAACCACCAAAAAAACCTTCTTTCTGGATAAAATAAAAGGCTGGTTAATGATGGCAATTCTCGGCGGTGGAATCCTGGCGCTTATTGTTTGGTTTTATCAATTTGCCGGCAATGATTTCTGGTGGTATGCCTGGATCCTCGTAGCTGTTTTTTCTGTATTTCTCAATATGTTCTACGCCAAACTTATTGTCCCGTTATTCAATAAGCAAAGCCCGCTGGAAGAAGGTTCACTACGCACAAAAATTGAAACTTATGCCAAAAATGTAGGTTTTACGCTAGATAATATTTTTATAATAGATGGCTCTAAAAGAAGTACCAAAGCCAATGCTTATTTTTCAGGATTTGGAAAGGAAAAGCGTATCACACTTTTTGATACGTTGGTAAAAGACCTGGAAGAAGAGGAAATTGTGGCGGTACTGGCTCACGAAGTTGGACATTATAAGAAAAATCATATCATTGTAAATTTGGCCGCTTCTATTTTAACCACAGGTTTCACCTTGTGGCTTCTTTCTTTATTTGTAGGCAGCCCCGCCCTATCTCAAGCCCTTGGAGTGGCAGAACCCAGTTTTCATATTGGTTTAATTGCTTTCGGGATTTTGTACAGTCCTATTTCAGAAATTACCGGCTTGTTAATGAATTATTTATCTCGGAAATTTGAATACCAGGCAGATAATTATGCGAAGGAAACTTATGGTGCAGCCCCTTTAATTTCAAGCCTAAAGAAACTTACTAAAAACAGCTTAAGCAATCTTACGCCGCATAAAGCTTATGTTTTTATGCATTTTTCTCATCCTACGCTTCTGCAAAGATTCAGGAACTTAAAGCGCAGTTAGTAGTTGTTTCTTTATAATCTTAATTGTACTTTTAATTTATGACAGAAGCTGCTATAGAAAAAGAAAATAAGCAAATTGCAAGGCAGTATAAAGAACTGCTGCGCATAAGTTACCGAAGCTTAAATGACGAAGATAAAAAGCAAATTAGAAAGGCTTTTGATACTGCCGTAGAAGCACATAAAGACCAGCGCAGAAAATCTGGGGAAGCTTATATTTTTCACCCAATTGCGGTGGCAAAAATTGTGGCTTCAGAAATTGGTTTAGATGCCACTTCTATAGTTGCTGCGCTTCTGCACGATGTGGTGGAAGATACCATCTATACGCTAGAGGATATCGAAAAGATGTTTGGAAAAACCGTGGCGACCATCGTTGACGGACTTACAAAAATTTCCAGCTTAAAGAAAGATAAGGATGTTTCGTTGCAAGCCGAGAACTTCCGAAAAATGCTGCTTACCCTAAATGATGATATTCGGGTAATTATCATCAAAATTGCCGATAGGTTGCACAATATGCAAACTATGGATGCGATGCGCCGTGATAAGCAGGAAAAGATCGCCTCAGAAACACTTTATATTTATGCACCCCTGGCCCACAGGATCGGGCTTTATAATATCAAGACCGAACTTGAAGACCTTGGTCTAAAATATACCGAACCCGAGGTGTATAATGAAATTCACACTAAAATAAAGGAAAGCAAAGAAGAGCAGGATGCTTACATTAAAGAATTTTCTAAAGTAATAGAAGATTCCCTGAACCAGGAAGACCTTAGATACGACATTAAAGGAAGACCAAAATCTATCTACTCCATAAATCGTAAAATGCAAGCTCAGAATGTGAGTTTTGATGAGGTTTACGATAAATTCGCTATCCGGATTATTTATAAAAGTGACCAGGCTAATGAAAAGTTTCTCGCCTGGAAAATATATTCTATCGTTACAGACCATTTTAGACCCAATCCTACCCGACTTAGGGACTGGATTTCTTCGCCTAAATCTACGGGATATGAAGCCTTGCATATTACTGTGATGGGGCCAAAAGGCCGTTGGGTAGAAGTACAAATTAGAAGTCAGCGAATGAATGAGATTGCTGAAAAGGGTTATGCAGCACACTATAAATACAAACAAGGCGATGCCCAGGAAGATCACGGTATTGAGGAATGGTTGAATAGGCTTCAGGAAGCTTTGGAAAATCCCGATGTTAACGCGGTAGATTTTGTAGAGCATTTCAAGCTTAACCTTTATTCAAAAGAAATATTTGTTTTTACACCGCAGGGTGATCTAAAATCTTTACCCAAAGGCTCTACGCCTTTAGATTTTGCATTTAGTATTCATACCGAAATCGGTTTAAAAACCCGTGGCGCCAGAGTAAACAATAAATTAGTTCCTTTAAGCCACGAATTAAAAAGCGGAGACCAAGTTGAAATAATAACTTCTGAAAATGCGCAGCCAAATGTTAACTGGCTTGATTATGCAACCACTGCGAGAGCTCGCGCCAAAATAAAATCTTCTTTAAAAGATGAAAAACGTGAAATAGCAGAAGAAGGAAAAGCAATTCTCACCAGGAAATTGCGTGCTCAAAAAATACCTTTTAATGAAAAGGTAATTAATGAGTTGGTGGTTTACTTTAACCTTAAAACCAGCCTCGATCTATTTTACCGCGTTGGCATTGGTAAAATCGATAATCAGAAACTCAAAGAATTTGCTTCTTCCAGAAGTAATGCGCTGGTAAGTTACATTAAGCGAAAGATCACCAAGCCGATTATTGCTGAAGATCTTAATAAAGATGAAATTACTTCTAAATACGACCAGCTTGTCTTTGGAAGAGATGAAGATGAAACCTTAGAATATAAACTGGCCAATTGTTGTAATCCAATTCCGGGTGACCAGGTATTTGGTTTTGTAACGGTAAATGATGGGATTAAAGTTCATAAGAAAAACTGCCCCAATGCGCTTCAGCTTCAAAGCAATTATGCTTACCGAATTATTCCGGCAAAATGGATAGATTCTTCGCAACAAGACTTTAAAGCAGTAGTAAAACTAACCGGAATTGATAACTTAGGACTTGTGAGCGAGGTTACTAAAGAAATCTCCAGCAACCTGAACGTAAACATGCAAAAGGTGAGTTTTGAAAGTGTAGACGGCGTTTTTAGCGGGCAAATAACGCTTAAGGTGAAGAACAATGCCATACTCACTAAAATCATTAATCGCCTCAAAAAAATTAACGGCATCGATAAGGTTAGCCGTGAATAATCCTATACCTTTGTAAGCTACAAAGAACTATGAGCAAAAAAGTTGTAAATAAGAACGATCAGGCAGTAGTTAAAAACGTTTTCACCAAGTATTTGGAAGAAAAAGGGCATAGAAAAACCCCCGAACGTTTTGCGATACTTCAGGAAATTTATAATAACGACGATCATTTTGATATTGAATCACTTTATATCAAAATGAAAAACAAAAAATACCGGGTAAGTCGTGCAACCCTCTATAATACCATAGAATTATTACTGGAATGCGGACTTGTAAGAAAGCACCAGTTTGGGCAAAACCAGGCACAGTATGAGAAATCATATTTTGACCGGCAGCACGATCACGTTATTTTAACCGATACCGGCGAGGTTATAGAATTCTGTGATCCACGTATTCAGTCTATTAAAAAAACAATCGAAGAAGTGTTTGACATAGAAATTACCAAACATTCTTTATATTTTTACGGTAATAAAAAAACAACCAATTAACTTAAGATTTCAATGGCGGTAGATTTACTACTCGGTCTCCAATGGGGTGACGAAGGCAAAGGAAAAATTGTTGATGTACTCACCTCTAAATACGATATTATTGCTAGATTTCAGGGAGGACCAAACGCAGGACACACCCTCGAATTCGACGGGCAAAAACACGTACTCCACACTATTCCTTCCGGAATTTTTCACGATGAAACCATAAACCTTGTAGGTAATGGTGTAGTGATAGATCCCGTGATCTTTAAAAAGGAACTGGACAACCTTAGCAAGAACAATGTAGATTATAAATCTAAATTGCTTATTTCACGAAAAGCTCATTTAATCCTGCCAACACACAGGTTATTAGATGCAGCTTCTGAAGCTTCAAAAGGTAAGGCCAAAATTGGTTCTACCCTCAAAGGTATTGGCCCAACTTATATGGACAAAACCGGCAGAAACGGAATTCGTGTAGGTGACCTTGAATTGGAAAACTGGAAAGAGAAATACAGAACCCTTGCCGATAAGCACGAGAAAATGATCAAATTCTACGATGTAGACATACAATATGATCTCGCTGAATTGGAAAAGGAATTCTTTAATGCGGTAAAAACACTTAAATCACTAACTTTTATAGATAGTGAAGCTTACTTGCACGAAGCGCAAAAAGAAGGAAAAACCATTCTAGCTGAAGGCGCCCAGGGCTCTTTACTGGATATAGATTTTGGAACTTACCCTTTTGTAACTTCCTCTACCACTACAGCTGCCGGTGCCTGCACAGGGCTTGGCGTTGCACCAAACAAAATTGGTGAAGCTTATGGAATTTTTAAAGCTTATACTACAAGGGTTGGAAGCGGACCCTTTCCTACCGAACTTTTTGACGAAGATGGAGAAACTATGGGCCGTGTTGGTAATGAATTTGGCGCAACCACCGGACGAGCACGTAGATGTGGCTGGTTAGATTTAGTAGCCTTAAAATATGCTGTACAGGTAAACGGGATTACCCAGTTAATTATGATGAAAGGTGACGTACTTAGCGGATTTAAAACCCTAAAAGTATGTACCGCCTATAATTATAAGGGAAAGGAAATTCAGCATTTGCCGTATAATATAGAAGCAGAAAATGTAACACCCGTTTATACCGAAATTAAAGGTTGGGCTGCCGATCTTACCGGAATGACGAAAGTAGATGAACTTCCCAAGGAATTTAATGACTATGTAGAGTTTTTGGAAAAAGAACTGGAAATCCCAATTAAAGTGGTTTCAGTAGGTCCAGATAGAACCCAAACAATACAGCGTTAAGAAGTTTCAGTCTTTATAAAATCAAAAAGCCGTTTCAAATTGAAACGGCTTTTTTTATAACAAAATTCTTTATAACAAAAACTTAGAATTGAGTTACCTATCCATTGTTAGAAACAATGAATAATCCCGCAATTTGATTAGCTACTTCTCCACTTATAGGTTCATCGTAAGACTGCGAAACTGCTTCTGCGCTAAATCCGGTAGCGTCTACAAGATTTACTCCACCTTGTACTACATTTTCCTCGCCGTCATATACCGCTTGAGTAGCTTCAGGCATTCCCGGTCCGCGATTATTTAAGGTAATCCATCCTAATGCATTTTCATTAGAACTTTCGTTAATAACGTCTGCTCTTAATCTTCTAATTTCGGATGCGTGTCTCGCCTCTACAGAGTGTATCTGTAATGCAGGAGTAAGGAATTGAGTTCCCATTAGGTTTCCTGCCTGGCCTTTATAAGCTCTCACACCGGTATCTTCAAATGCCTGGGCTAATGCTAATAATTGAGCATAGGCCATATCATTATTTGGGTTAAAAGGATCAAAAGCTCCTCCCGCAGTAAAGTCGAATTCTGGCGAGTCTATAGAGTTATCTCCCAAACCGGTTTGTAAAAATGTAACGTGAGCAGATTCGTGTTTAGAAATCTGGTTATAAACTGCTTCGGCTCTACCACCGCTAGGTAAAACACCAGAATCTAAAGCTTTGATATAAAATTCGGCTTCAAGATATTCTAAGGTAAGTGCAAGCTGTAATGCAGAAGTGGCATCGTTACTACTGCTCTGTGCAAAGGCTTTACCAGATGTAGAAGCTAGTCCAAAAGGAACAGCTGCCATAGCCGCCTTCTTACCTAGATTTCCTAAGCTACCAAGCATTTCTCTCCTCGAAGAAGCTTTTTTGGTAAGGCTTTCCGAAGTAAATTCATCTAAAAATTTTATAATATCCATAATATTGTTTTTAAGTTGATTTATTAATTATTGAGGCAAGTTATTGGCCGTAAATTCTGTCACTACAAAGCCGGTATTTCCAACTTCGCTAAGAATTGTCTGTGGATCTTTAGCAAGATCAAGACCGTTGCTATCAATAATATCATCTCCTGCAAAAGCAGTATCACTTTCTAAGTAAATGGAACGAATAGCTGCTGCGTGCCTTGCTTCTACTGACACAATTTTTCCAGCAATTACAAGAAAATCTGGAGTTTGTAATAATCTACCTGCACCATTATAAGCGGCTACACCAGTATCTTCAAGCACTCTGGCCGTTCCTAAAACAGAATCCCTATCAGCAAAATTTACACTGCTAAAATCAAATTCAAGTTCTGGCAATACCTGGCTAGCTTCAGCGTTTGCACTAATTGCAGCCTTAAAAAATTCTCGGTGAATTACCTCGTGGTCATATAGATCCTCTAAAATCTTTTTTTCTTCAGTATTAGCTCCGGCCCAATAAGAACCATCTAATACATTAGTATAAAAAGCAGCTTCAAGCTGTTCTAATGCGTAGGCATAATTTAAAATTCCAACATCACCGCTTCCAAGATCAAAAACTTCTCCTGGAGGCATAGGATCGGGGTTCATATCGTCATCGTCGCTACATCCATAAAGTAACAATCCCGATCCTGCCATGGCAAGTCCTCCCATTTTAAGAAATTTTCTTCGGGAATTACTGTTTTTTGAAGGCTTTGCAGTAACTGCATCTACCTTAATACGTGGTTTTTCCATAATTTGAGTTTTAGTTATTTAGTAAACTTACGGGACAGGGTACACGTCGGTTTTATAATCGGCGTTAAAGTTTTCTAAAGAAAAATTTCCAAACCTTAAATTCTATTAATATTAACAAATTTTTGATGTATTTTATGAATTAAATAGGCATTCATCAATAAAAATAATCAAAATCAAAGGATTATCTAATAAATGAGCTTTTACATTTAAAATCCCATTCCCCTAAATTTTATTTACTTTTGAAAAAATTTTCGGCTTGAAAAAAATCATCCTTTTCTTAGTATTTGCAATTTTGTCTTTTCCTTCTTTAATCCAGGCTCAGGAAGCTAAAGAGATTGATTATAGTGCTGATAGAAATATCCAGGATCAAAAATACCCGGGAGCCTTTGTATTGAGTAAAGTAGAGAACCAGGTTTATTTTAAACACGAAGGCATAGAGGTTTGGTGTGATCTCGCCATTCATTATAAAGAGGAAAATTTCTTTAGAGCCTTCGGAAATGTTAGAATGCAACAGGGCGATACGGTAAAGCTTAATAGTAATTATGCCGAATATAATGGGAACTCCCAGTTTGCTTTTGCCAGTGGTGATGTAGTGATGAAGCGGCCACAAACCACTTTAGAATCAGACAGTTTATTCTTTGACCGCCTAAAACAACAGGCTTATTATAGAAGTGGCGGAAAAGTGATAGATACCGGCGGAGTTATTACCAGCAATATAGGTAGATATTATATGGAACAGGATAAATATTCATTTGTTTCAGACGTGGTGCTTACCAATCCTGAGTATATAATTAATTCTGAACAACTAGATTTTTACGGCGAAACCGGACACGCTTATCTTTATGGGCCTTCTACTATAGAAAGTGAGACCAGCACCGTCTATTGTGAACGCGGTTTTTATGATACGCGTGGTGATACAGGCTATTTTGTGAAAAATTC
The DNA here is from genome assembly GCF_002900095.1 of Salegentibacter mishustinae. NCBI lineage: Bacteria > Pseudomonadati > Bacteroidota > Flavobacteriia > Flavobacteriales > Flavobacteriaceae > Salegentibacter > Salegentibacter mishustinae. Next base: position 2,106,897 of record NZ_LLKN01000002.1, read on the forward strand.
GAGGATAGATTATAACAATAGAACAGTGAAAGGCGACAGTCTTTATTTTAACAGGAATACCAATTTTGCTTCCGCCACCAACAATATTAGGGTTATAGATACTATTAATAAGAGCGTCGTCACCGGGCATTATGCGGAAGTCTTTAGAGACAAAGATTCCGTTTTTATCACTAAAAGAGCGGTTGCTGCCAGCGTTCAGGATAAGGATTCGCTTTTTATTCACGGCGATACTATTATGATTACCGGGAAACCAGACAAACGTATAATTCGCGGGTTTTATGATGTTCGACTTTTTAAAAGCGATATGAGCGGAAAAAGTGATTCGGTTCATATTAACCAGGAAACCGGATTAACCAAAATGATCAATATTACCAAAGGACCTATTTCTTCTGTAGACAAAAGACGAAGCCCCGTACTTTGGAGCGGACTTAGCCAAATGACCGGTGATACCATTCATCTGCAAAGCAATACCAAAACAGAACAACTGGATTCTATGCGGGTTTTTAATAATGCCTTTTTAATTCAGAAAGACACTATAGAAGGTTATAACCAGGTAAAAGGAATGGATCTGGTAGGCTTGTTTGAAGATAATGAATTGTACCAGGTAGATATTAATAAGAATACCGAAACACTTTATTACAGCCGAAATAGCGAGCAGGAACTTATAGGAATAAATAAAACTCTTTCCAGTTCTATAAAAATCTTATTTGAAGAACAGGAAATTCAGGAGATCTATTACTATCAAAATGTAGATGGAAATTTAACTCCGGAAGAAGATTTTCCTGTAAATGTTCGGCAATTATTAGGTTTTAACTGGCGTGGAGACGAAAGGTTACTTACCAAAGAAGATCTTTTTAAGGGAAAACCTGAACCCGATCTGGTGAAAATTCAAGGAATATCTTTACCCGAAGAATCGGAAGAATTTTTTGATGAACGTGAGGAAGGAGATGACCTGCTCTTAAATGATAAGTCCAGGCTAAAACCTGAAGATCTTCAAAACAGGGCAAAAGATAGTATTCCACAACTAAAAGAACCACAGAACTTGCTAGATGCTATAGATGACGATACTAAAACTGAAGCTGAAGATTTACAGGAGAGAGTAAAAGATTCTATTCCTCAATTAAAGAAACCCCAGTCGCTTCTAAGAGCTGAAAAAGATAATGGGGCCGAACCTGAAACTAAAGAGAATAAGGATGAATAAAGATTTCCTTACCTACCAGGCGCAAACCACTCCGCATCCTTTAGGTTTGGAAGTAGCCTCAGCCAAAGGTTCTTATATTTTCACCACCGATGGAAAAAAGCACCTGGATTTTGTAGCGGGTGTTTCGGCCTGCAGTTTAGGCCATTGCCACCCTAAGGTTGTAAACGCCATTAAAGAACAGGCCGAAAAGTACCTGCATGTAATGGTTTACGGCGAATATGCCCAGCAACCGGCCGTTGAGCTAACTAAATTGCTAGCAGAACATTTTCCAAAGCCACTGGAAAAAACTTACCTCACCAATTCTGGTACAGAGGCCATAGAAGGCGCTTTAAAACTCGCCCGGCGCTATACCGGTAGAGCTGAGATTATAGCGACTCACCAGGCTTACCACGGTAATACCATGGGCTCACTTAGTTTAATGGATTATGAAGAACGTCAAAAACCTTTTAGACCTCTCTTAGGCGGAATTTCTTTTATTCAGTTTAACGAAGAGAAAGATCTGGAAAAAATTACTGAAAAAACCGCAGCTGTAATCCTGGAAAGTATCCAGGGAGGTGCGGGATTTATTATTCCGAAGAATAATTATTTAAAAAAGGTCAAACAACGTTGCGAGGAAGTTGACGCATTATTAATTCTGGATGAAATTCAACCCGGTTTTGGGAGAACAGGAACACTGTTTGGATTTGAGAATTTTGACATGGTTCCAGATATCGTTGCTTTAGGAAAAGGAATGGGCGGCGGAATGCCTATTGGTGCTTTTTCGGCCTCAGCTAAAATGATGGATAGCCTTTCAGACAACCCAAAAATGGGACATATTACTACGTTTGGGGGAAATCCTGTAATTGCCGCTTCAGCTCTGGCTACATTAAAAGAAATTACCGGTTCAGACTTAATGACAGAAAGTCTTGAGAAAGAAAAGCTATTCAGAAAATTGCTGGTGCATCCGCTAATTTCAGAAGTTAGAGGAATGGGCTTAATGCTTGCTATTATTACCACTTCCGAAGAAATAGCGAATCAATTAGTTTTAAAAAGTAAGGAAGAAAACCTCATTCTCTTTTGGTTATTATTCGAGAAAAAAGCCGTGCGAATTACTCCTCCCCTCACCATTTCAGAAGAAGAAATAAAAGAAGGCTGTGGCATCATTATTGCCGTATTGGATGAAATAATGAAGCAGGTTAAAACTGTTAATTAGTTTGTTAACAACAATCTTGGTATTTGAGCTTTTAAAGCAGATTCATTTTTAATTTTAAGAAATGCCTTGAGGTTTAGCCGCAAGACAGAAAGTTCAAAAGATCAAGCAATTTCAACTTAAGCGTTGAAATATTTTAAATCTCACTTAGTGAGTAGTAGAAATCCCGTAATTACCTACGTATGCAATTAAGCCATAACGACGAAAACAATTTCTCACTTTCCCGATTTGAATCCATGCTTAAAACAAATGATGTTTTATTCTTTGATTCAGCAGAATTTGAGGACATTATTAATTATTATTTAGAGAACGGGAAATTTGCACTGGCTAAAAAGGCAGTTAAATTAGGCCTGGCTCAACATCCAACTTCTACAAACTTAAAGCTCTTTAAAATTGAGATTCTGGTTTTTGAAGATAAACTGGATGTAGCCGAATCTATGCTTACCGAATTACAACAATTAGAATCTTCTAACGAAGAAGTATATATACAAAAAGCACAAATTCTTTCTAAAAGAGATCGCCACGCTAAGGCCATAGAGGTTTTGGAAATGGCGCTTGATATTACCCTGGATCCTGCCGAAATTTACTCGCTAATTGGGATGGAACACCTGTTTCTTGAAGATTTTGAAAATGCGAAGTTCAGCTTTATGAAGTGTTTGGAGGCCGATGAAGAAGATTATTCGGCACTATACAATATTATGTACTGCTTTGATTTTCTGGATCAAAAAACCGAAGCCATCGAATACCTGAATATGTATTTAGATAAAAATCCTTACTGCGAGGTAGCCTGGCACCAGGTAGGAAAACAATATTTTGATCTAAAAGATTATGAAAAGGCTTTATCGGCTTTCGATTTTGCAATAATTAGTGACGATTATTTTATTGGTGCTTACCTTGAAAAAGGAAAAGTACTGGAGAAATTGGGCCGTTACCACGAAGCCATAGAAAACTACCGTTTAACTTTAGAGTTAGACGACCCTACTTCTTTTGCTTATTTACGAATCGGAAAATGTTTCGAAAAACTTGGTTTAAACGAGCTTGCACTTAAACATTATAAAGATTGCGTTCACGAAGATCCGCTTTTGGATAAAGGCTGGATTGCGATCACCGATTTTTATATCAAAAAGAGAAACTACCAGAAGGCGCTTTACTATATCAACAAAGCGATAAATATAGACGAAGAAAACGTGCTTTACTGGAAGCGCTACGCTAAAATAAATAACCGCTTAAAGTTTTACGAAGAAGCAGAGCGGGGTTATAAAAAAAGTCTGGATCTTGGAAACTACGAATTAGAAACCTGGATTAGACGTTGCGATATCTTAATAGACCTTGGAGAATTTGATACTGCTATTCAAAATTTGAATCAGGCGCTGGAGTTTTACCCGGATACTGCCGAGATTGAATTCCGTTTGGCCGGACTTTATTTTAGTCATAATGAAGGTGAAAAAGCTTACTTCCACCTAAATAAAGGTTTAAAGTTAGATGCCGAGTATTATATAGTTATCGAAGAATTATTCCCTCAAATCTTTAACCGAAAAAGCGTAAAGCAAATTATAAATTCCTTTATAAATCTCTCTTAGTTATTTTACTAACTTTGACCCGGAATTTTAATTTGTACACATGCAGAAAAGCTTTAAAGACCATCTTTCAGTAACCTTAAAAGGTATGGCGATGGGCGCGGCAGATGTGGTTCCTGGAGTTTCAGGAGGCACGATCGCTTTTATTTCAGGAATTTACGAAGAACTGATCTCTACCATTAGCGGGGTTAATTTTTCACTAATCACTACCTGGAAAGAGCAAGGCTTTAAAGCCATGTGGCAGCAGCTTAACGGGCCTTTTATTTTAGCACTTTTTACCGGCATCCTCATCAGCGTGTTCTCACTGATGCGAATCGCAAATTATTTATTGGAAAATCATCCAATATTAATATGGTCCTTTTTCTTTGGCCTTGTGCTTGCCAGCATCTGGTTTGTAGGTAAACAAATTCCCAGGTGGAATGTAAAGATCTTTCTCGCCCTTTTAATAGGAGCTGCCGTAGCTTTCTACATCGTTTCCCTACCTCCAATGGCAGCAAATGACAGCTATTTATACATCTTTTTTTCTGGAGCTATTGCTATTTGCGCTATGATCTTACCCGGAATCTCGGGTGCGTTTATCTTAGTACTACTTGGAGCTTATAAAAGAATTACAGAAGCCGCTCACGATTTCGATTTTCAAACATTGGGAGTATTTGGCATTGGAGCCATAATTGGCTTACTTAGCTTTTCTAAAATTTTAAAATGGCTGTTTGTACATTACAGCAATCTAACCCTGGCTGTCTTAACCGGTTTTATAGCAGGATCGCTAAACAAGATCTGGCCCTGGAAACACGTATTGCAAACAGAAATGTACGGAGATAAGGAAGTTGTGCTAAAAGAAGCCTCGGTTTTACCCTGGAATTTTAATGGTGAACCACAAACGGTATATGCTATCGTTTTAATGCTGGCAGGATTTTTCTTAATTCTAGGCCTGGAAATTTTCGCCTCAAAAAGCTCACAAAACGCCAATGCAACAAACTAGAACCTTTACAGATAAAGTGCTTTTAGTGCTTAAAGGTTTGGCTATGGGAGCAGCTAATAAAGTTCCCGGTGTGTCTGGTGGTGTAGTAGCTTTTGTTGCAGGTTTTTACGAGGAATTTATCTATTCTCTCCAAAAAATTAATTACAAGGCTTTTATATTGCTAATAAACGGGCGATTTAGAAGCTTGTATCATTATACCAATGGAAAGTTTCTGAGTTTGCTTATCCTGGGGATGCTTATTAGTTATTTTAGTGTTTCAAAATTACTCGATTATTTAATACTTCATTACGAACTCTACGTGTGGGCCTCTTTCTTCGGAATGATTATAGGCTCTATATATTATATCAGTAAAGATTTTGACGAATGGAGTAAACGCTCCCTGGTTTTCGTTTTCCTCGGAATAATTGCCGGGGTGGCCATTAGCTTCCTGGAGCCGGCAAAGGAAAACGATAATCTTTGGTTCGTATTTTTTTGCGGAATGGTAGGCGTTTCCGGAATGACCTTACCCGGACTCTCAGGTTCCTTCATACTTATCTTATTTGGAAATTATGTATTGCTTCTCGTAGATTCAGTAAATGCACTTTACGATACTCTTGCCGATTTGGTAGTGCTAGATTTTAATTTTATAAATAATCCCGATAGAATTAGATTATTAGAGGTGATATTGGTGTTTGGCGCTGGTTCCCTGGCCGGTTTGGTTACGCTTTCCCATTTTCTGGGTTATGTTTTAAAACACTATAAAAAAGATACTTTCGCCGCGATTATTGGTTTTATTACCGGCTCTCTTGGAGTGGTTTGGCCCTGGAAAGAAAAGATCTTTAAACTAAACCAGAACGGAAAAATAATTCTGGACAGCCAGGGCAATGGTGTAATAGATTATTACGACCGTTATTTCCCAACTTTTTCTTCTGCGGAAACCTGGCTGGCAATTTTCTTTATCTTTGTAGGTATACTCATTGTATTAGGACTCGCCTGGTACGAAAAGAAAAACCAAAAACCCGCAACGCGATGAAAACTTTTGGCTTAATTGGAAAAAACATCAGCTACTCATTTTCCCGAACTTATTTTACCGAAAAATTTAAGAAAGAGAATATTGACGCTAAATACTATAATTTCGACCTGGAAGAAATCAATCAATTTCGGGATGTAATTAAAGAAATGCCAGATCTTGGCGGCCTAAACGTTACCATTCCTTACAAGCAGATGATCATTACATTTTTAGACGATTTAGCTCCTGAGGCCAGAGAAATTGGCGCGGTAAATACTATTAAGATAAAAGGCAATCGGCTTATTGGTTACAATACAGATTATATCGGGTTTTCAGAATCTATAAAACCCCTGCTTAAATCTCACCATAACAAAGCACTTATTCTGGGGACCGGCGGAGCTTCGAAAGCTATAGCCTACGCCTTAAAAAAACTGGATATTGAATATAAATTTGTCTCAAGATCTTCAGGAAAAGGCAAATTAGGGTACGATGATCTTTCCGAAGAAGTTATAAAAGATCACAATATTATCATCAATACTACACCTGTAGGGACCTTTCCAGACGTAGAAGAATATCCGGAATTCCCAGTCGAATATCTTACCAAAAATCATCTGGTTTACGACCTTATCTACAATCCGGAAATCACCCAATTATTAGCATTGGCAAAAAAACAGGGAGCCACGGTTAAAAATGGTTTAAAAATGCTGGAATTACAGGCCGAAAGCGCCTGGAACATTTGGAATAAATAGCGCTAATTTTTCTTTTTAAATTCTACAAAAAAAGGGAATTGTTTGCCCAATTTTAGTGGAGTTACTATCTTTCAGGCTAATTAAGAACCTTAACATTGAAAGATATGTCTCAGCAAGAAAATGATAAAAGCAAAGAAGAGTTTTCTAACGAAGCTACTAATAATTCTGAAAAAGCTAAGAATGAAAAGAAGCTTACCGAAGAAAACCAGGATGAAAATGTAGAAGAAAAATCATTTTCTGAAAAGTCTGAAGCCGAAGAAACCTCAACAGAGAAAGAAACGGTTATAGAACCTGCCGAAACTGCTTCTGAAATTAAAACTGATGATGATAAACTGGAAGATGCTATGATCGCTGAGGCCGGTGACAAGAAGAACACTTCAGAAGAAAATAAAGCAAGCAGCGAGGAAGACGATGAGAACGACGCTATTCTTGAAGAAAGCAGAAAAAAAACCCGTCCGGAAGAAGAAAAGGTTCAGGCAGAAACAGGAGCTAAAGCTGAAGATACATCTCATGAAGATGATGAGGACGAAGATGAAACTTCTGAAGAAGAAGGACGCACATCAAAACACCACCAGGAGCATATAGACGATTCAGTTGCTGAAGACAGTGAAGATGAGTCAAAAGCTGAGCGCCACGATATTCCGAAGAAAGATTATCACGCTATGAGTAAAGAGCAACTCGTAGATGAGTTTGAATCTTTGCTAAAAAAGGAAAAAGTACAGGCTATTAAAGAGCACGTGATTGAAATTCGTGCTGAATTTAATGCCAAGTTTAATGAAGAGGAAGAGGAGAAAAAAGAGGAATTCCTTGCCGATGGCGGGAATATTATAGACTTCCACTACTCCACTCCGATTAAAAAACGTTTTAATTCCCTTTATTTCGATTATCGGGAAAAACGCAATAATTATTACAAGCAACTTAAACAAGACCTTAATAAAAACCTGGATAAACGCTTGGAAATAATTGCAGAATTAAAAGGTCTTATTGATGTTGAAGAAAATATAAACACCACTTACAAGCACTTTAAGGAACTTCAGGATCGCTGGCGCGTTGCAGGGCCTATTCCGCGAGAAAAATACAACGATGTTTGGAATACCTATCACCATCATGTAGAGAACTTCTATGATTTTCTGCATTTAAATCGTGAGTTCCGGGATTTGGATTTTAAACATAATCTTGATCAAAAATTAAAAGTAATTGACCGTGCTGAAGAATTGGCACAGGAAGCCGATGTAAACCGTGCATTTAGGGAATTACAAATGCTTCACAAAATGTGGAAAGAAGAGCTTGGGCCGGTTGCCAAAGAGTTTCGTGAAGATATTTGGGATCGTTTTAGCAGCGCCACCAAACAAATTCACGATAAACGCCAGGAGTATTTCAATACGTTAGATGAACGCTACGAAGAGAACTGGAAAGCCAAGCAAGTTATTATTGAGAAGATAAGAGTAATTGCCGACGAAGATTATAAAAGCCACAATAAATGGCAACAGAAGATTAAAGAGATAGAAGCGCTTCGGGAAGCATTCTTTAATGCGGGGAAAGTTCCGCGTAGTAAAAATGAAGAAACCTGGACAGATTTCAAACAAACCGTTCGCCGATTTAACCGAAATAAAAACGCATTCTATAAAAATCTAAAAAAACAACAATACGATAACCTCGAAAAGAAAAAAGAGCTTATTCAAATTGCCGAAGACAATAAAGATAGTGACGATTTTAAAACGGTCACACCTTTAATGAAAAAGATCCAGGCAGACTGGAAGAAGGTTGGCCACGTACCTAGAAAAGATAGCGACAAGGTTTGGAAACAATTTAAAGCGGCCTGTAACCATTATTTTGAACGCCTCCACGAAACACGTAAAGACGAGAATAAAGAAGAATTCGAAGCTTTTGATAAGAAGAAGGAATTATTGGAGCAGGTAAAATCTTTTGAACTTAGCGGTGATAAAAAAGAAGATCTACCTAAAATAAAACAATTTATTGAAGACTGGAAAAATTTAGGCCGTGTACCTTATAACAAGCGTTTTATTGAAGGGAAATTCAATAAAGCTTTAGATCAGCTTTTCAATAAACTGGACGTAGATCATACCAAAGCTGAAATGCTTAAATATGAGAACAAAGTACAGGCTATAAACGATGCAGATGATGATAAAAAGCTTCGCAACGAGCATTATTTCTTAACCAAAAAAATAGAAGAAACCAGAGCTGAAATTAGACAGTTGGAAAATAATCTGCAATTCTTCTCAAATGTAGACGAAGACAATCCTTTGGTACAGGACGTACACAAAAATATAGCTGACCACAAAGAGCAGCTTGAAGTCTGGAAAGAAAAATTACGTAAAATCAAGTCGCTTTATTAAATAAAGCGGCCATGAACTGCATCCTTTGCGAAGGCACTACTAAAAAATTTTGGGAGAGTAAAAACAGGGAGTTTGTTGAATGCACCAATTGCGGTGGCATTCAACTTCTACCTCAATTTTATATTTCAGAAAAGGCAGAGGAAGCACGTTATCTTACCCATAATAACGATGTAAATGATCCAGGATACCAGGATTTCGTAAAGCCCATAACTTCAAGAATCTTAAAAGATTTCTCTCCAAAGCATACCGGTTTGGATTACGGTTGTGGTAACGGTCCCGTTATAACTGCTCAATTAGAAAAAATAGGATATACTATCTCGTTGTATGATCTTTACTTTTATCCCAATACAGAAGTATTAAAGACCCAATACGATTTTATAATTTGCTGCGAAGTAATGGAACATTTCTCTGCTCCAAAACGGGAATTTAGTGAATTAGCTTCCCTTTTAAAACCTGGCGGAAAACTCTACTGCAAAACCTCTCTCTATTCTAAAGAAATTGATTTTGATAACTGGTACTATAAAAATGATGTCACCCACATCTTTTTTTACACAGTAAAAAGCCTCGAATGGATAAAAACCAATCTTACTTTTTCAGCTTTGGAAATTCATCCAAATACAATTATTTTTAGCAAGTAGTTCTACAAAAGCTTAGCTTCATTCCAAAAGACATCCATTTCAGCCAAAGTCATATCTTTTAAAGCTTTATTTTTCTCAGCTGCTTTAGCTTCCAAATACTGAAAACGAGATATAAATTTCTTGTTAGTACGTTCTAAAGCATTTTCAGGGTTTATACCAAGGAAACGGGCATAATTGATCATGGAGAACATCACATCGCCAAATTCGGCTTCCATTTTATCTTTGTTTTCTGTCTCTATCTCGTGCTGCAATTCTCCCAGTTCTTCCTTCAGTTTCTCAAAAACCTGTTCTGGTTTTTTCCAGTCAAAACCAACACCCGCTACTTTCTCCTGAATTCTACTTGCCTTCACAACAGCCGGCAAAGAACGTGGCACACCTTCTAATACGCTTTTCTTGCCCTCTTTTAATTTTAGATTTTCCCAATTTCTTTTTACTTCTTCTTCATCGGCAACCTCAACGTCTCCGTAAATATGAGGGTGACGATCTATTAATTTATCGCAAATTCCATTGGCAACATCAGCAATATCAAAATCATTGGTTTCACTACCTATTTTAGCATAAAAAACCAGGTGAAGCAAAAGGTCCCCTAACTCTTTTCTCACTTCCTCCAGATCCTTGTCTAAAATCGCATCTCCGAGCTCGTAAGTTTCTTCAATAGTAAGATGCCGCAGCGATTCCATCGTTTGCTTTCTATCCCAGGGACATTGCTCTCTAAGCTCATCCATAATAGTGAGTAAACGATCAAATGCTTTTAGCTGCTCTTCTCTGGAGTTCATTGGTAGTAATTTTTGATTTCGGTAAAAATAAGGATTGCTTTTAGGATTTTAGAAACTTAGGCGGGAAAATAAATACTTGAAACTGTCATTCTGAATTCACATCAGAATCTAAGCTCGTCTAATTCAAAACTTAGAAGATGCTGAAACAATCCCGAAGCATTTGGGCAGCATGACGTTATTTCTTTATTCTCCTTCTTCAAAGCTTATTCTCAAATTTATCCCATAAAAAAAGCCTTCAGTAAACTGAAGGCTTGAATAAAGGGTGGAAGACCGGTTTTCCCGATATTTCGTCTGTAAGACTCCAATCGGGACAGGCTTCTCAACCGTATTTGATATCATTGATTTTAGGGAATAAAAAAGCCCCTCGTTTCCGAAGGGCTGAATAAAGGGTGGAAGACCGGTTTCGAACCGGCGACCTCCGGAACCACAATCCGGCGCTCTAACCAGCTGAGCTACAACCACCATTTTAATTGCGGTTGCAAATGTAGTTTATTTTAGCAATTTCCCAAAGAAAAAATTTCAATATTAAATTGAAATTTAAAGCTATTTCAAGTCTATGCGGCTAAAAAGCTTCAAATTAAATAATTAGCAAATGCTAAAAATCAACCTAAATTAAATCAAAGATCGAATCTACTGCGGGATATCGTTCAACAGTATAGCCTTCGGCGTGCTCGGTATTGATCAATCTTCCCAGGTCTCTTGCTCTATAGGTAATACTTTCCAGGAAATTACTGCTGGAAATGGGAGTCTGCGGTTCTTTACTGTTTTCATCAAAAAACTGACTCTTATAAGCTTTTACCGCCTCCATTTTTTTATCAATATAGCCCGAAATGTCTACCACTACATCGGGTGTTAAGTTTTTCCACTGAATATAATGATACACATGCTTTGGACGCCAGGCCTGCTGGCTCTCGCCATCGTAGATAGTTTCAATCTTTCGAAGCCCGCTTAAAAAACAGGCATCACTCGTGAGTTTTGATCCTTTGCCGTGATCTATATGCCTATCGTCTACCGCGTTGCACAAGACAATTTCAGGGCGATATTTTCGCAATATTTTTATAATTTCCAGCTGATGTGCGGTGTTATTTATAAAAAAAGCATCGCTAAATTCCAGGTTTTCCCTTACAGAAACCCCTAAAATTTCAGCTGCATTTCTTGCCTCTTTATCCCTGGTTTCTGCCGTACCACGGGTTCCTAATTCTCCCCGGGTAAGATCTAAAATTCCTACTTTTTTACCTCTGTCTACTTCTTTTGCTATAGTGCCCGAACAACTTAGTTCAACATCATCGGGATGCGAGCCTATAGCCAATATATCTAGTTTCATAATAATTACTTTGTCATTTCCGTCCCTATAAAAAATCGGGACGGAAATCTAATTTAAGTTAGTTCTTTAAACGTCTCTACTCGTCTTTCTAGCCTCTAATTTCTTTTAAAGCCTGTTCCAGGTCTTCCATTAAATCTTCTTTCTCCTCTATCCCTACAGAAAATCGCATTAAACCATCTTTGATTCCCTGGGCTTCCCGTTCTTCAGGAGAAAGCAACCCGTGCGAGGTTTTTGAGGGAGAAAGAATAGTTGATTCTACTCCTGCCAGGCTCATAGAAGATTTTATTAATTTTAATTTCTTCTGAAAAAGGTCAAAATCAAGTCCGTCACGCAGTTCAAAAGACATCATGCCTCCAAAACCTTTCATTTGAGATTTAGCCAGTTCGTGATCGGGGTGAGACTCAAGTCCGGGATAAAAAACCCTTGAAATATCTTCATGTTTTTCCAGAAAACGAGCTAATTCCAATGCATTTTCATTCTGAGCTCTTACCCTTAAGCCCATGGTTTTTAAGCTGCGTTCCAGCATCCAAACCGTAAAATCGCTTAAGTTACCGCCAAAATTCTTAGCCAGCTGAAAGATCTTATCTATATGTTCTTCAGAAGCTATAACGGTTCCCGCAAGAATATCACTATGTCCACCCATATATTTTGTTGCTGAATGCAAGACTACATCAATTCCAAAATCTATAGGATTCTGGTTCACCGGGGAAGCAAACGTATTATCTATCATACTTACCAGGTTGTGCTTTTTAGCAATTTCAGCAATCGCTTTAATATCGGTTACGGTAAGCAGTGGGTTTGAAGGTGTTTCTATATAGATCACCTTTGTATTTTTTTTGATTTCGGCTTCAAAAGATTCAGGTTTTGAATCTTTAGTAAATGAATATTCCAATCCGAATTTCTCAAATTCCTCGGTGATCAAATTACTGGTTCCGCCATAAAGGGTATTTTGAAAAACCACGTGATCTCCCTTTTGGGCAAAAGCCATAAGTGAAGTACTTACCGCTGCCATTCCGCTGCCAAAGATCAATGCAGCTTCCCCGTGTTCCAGAGCTGCCATTTTTTTAGCTAAGGCAACCTGGTTTGGAGTATTGAAATAACGTGGATAACGCTTTACCTCTACATCTTCAAAAGCATAAGAAGTAGCCATATACAATGGCGAAACCGCGCCTTTAAATTGTTTGTCTTCCAATTCTCCGCTATGGGTGCAAATAGTATTTATTCCGGGATGTTTTTTTGTCATTTCTAGTGCTTTCAAAATTCGCCCTAATGTAAAAAGAAATATTCTAAATGTCCTGCGTTTTCAGGCTGTTTCCTATATGCGGGAAATTATTATTTGAAACAATAGTTAAATAAAGTTAAAGCAATATTTGTATTAAAAATTGCTCTCCTAATTTCTTTATCTTTAAGAAAAACAATTGATATGAGTAAAGTAAAAGCATATGGCGCGCAAGCCAGCGACGCCAAGTTAGAAGCCCTGGATATTGAACGCAGGGAAATTACTGCGGACGATGTGAAGATAGAAATAGATTACTGTGGTGTTTGTCACAGCGATATTCACCAGGTTAGAAACGACTGGAAGAATTCTAAATATCCTGTTGTACCGGGTCACGAAATTATAGGCCGTGTAACCCAGGTTGGGAAAAATGTGAGCAACTTCAAAGAAGGTGATCTTGTAGGAGTGGGCTGTATGGTAGATTCCTGCCAGGAGTGTGATTCCTGTAAAGAAGACCCGGAGCAATTTTGTGAAAATGGTGCCACATTAACTTACAATAGTAAAGATGAGCATTTAGGTGGGCATACTTTTGGAGGTTACGCAGAACAAATTGTGGTAGACAAAGAATTTGTACTTAAAGTTCCAGAAAACATTGATGCTAAAGCAGCTGCACCATTACTTTGTGCAGGGATTACCACCTATTCTCCACTACGCCACTGGAATGTAAAAAAAGGAGATAAAGTTGGTGTAATTGGTCTTGGCGGACTTGGCCATATGGGAGTTAAATTTGCGCACGCTATAGGCGCGCACGTGGTAATGATCACTACTTCTCCCTCCAAATCTGAAGACGCGAAAAAACTTGGCGCCGATGAAGTGCTGATCTCGAAAAATGAAGAAGATATGAAAAAGCAAGCCGGTACTTTCGATTTTCTTCTGAATACAGTTCCGGTTGGTCACGATATGAACCCTTACGTAGCTTTACTAAAAAGAGATGCCACTATGGTTCTGGTTGGTGCAATTGAACCTCTTGATCCTGTTCACGGCGGCGGATTGATTGGCGGCCGTAAACGTATTGCCGGTTCTGTGATTGGCGGCATTAAAGAAACCCAGGAAATGCTGGATTTTTGCGGTGAGCATAATATTGTTTCAGATATTGAAATGATCGATATGCAAAATATCAACGAAGCTTTTGATAGGGTGGTAAAATCTGATGTAAAATATCGTTTCGTGATCGATATGAAATCGCTGAAGAATTAGAATTCATAAAAAGTTAACTAAAGAGCTTAGTATCGTCAGTCAAAATAATTTTAGACTGACGATTTTTTTATATTTAATGGGAAGCTAGAAATAATGCATCATTGTGCGGAGACATTAGCCAACGTGGGAATCTGTTCTGCTTCAGTTTTCGGTTTTGAGATTTAGGTTTATTGATCAAAACGGTGCGTCAGTTCGAGTAGCGTTACTTGAGCCAGGGGCGAAAATAACGGCATATCGAGAACCAATAGAAGTTCTGATTAAGAAACATTTCTCGATATATCCCGATTCTATCTGGATACTCGAAATGACGGCCAGGTCTTAAACAAAAGATCGCCGCGCTACGTTTTACTTCGATTGCGATGATTTCTATAATTTCCTATTAATTCAACCTGTTTGTTTCTGCTGAAAAATCGAGTTTTCACGGCTTAGTTTTTATCTTTGTTTAACTGGAGTTTTCAACAGAGAACAAATACCAAAAACTAACCACAATGAAACAATTATTCACTAACATAAAAGAACTTCTTCAGGTAAGGGAAAACACGATAGATAAACTATCTGGTGTTGAGATGAAGGAGTTACCAACTATAAAAAACGCCTGGTTACTTATTGAAGATGATAAGATCGCCGATTACGGCGAAATGAATTCAATCCCAGAAATCAAGGCAGATAAAACTATTGATGCTGAAGGAAAAATAATCCTGCCCAGCTGGTGCGATTCTCATACGCATATTGTTTATGCCGGAAACAGGGAATTAGAATTTGCAGACCGAATTAACGGACTTTCCTACGAGGAAATAGCCAATCGCGGTGGCGGAATTTTAAACTCTGCTAAAACCCTACAGGAGACTCCAGAAGAAGAAGTTTATAAGCAGTCGGCAAAAAGGCTGGAAGAAGTAATGAAGCTTGGTACCGGTGCGGTAGAAATCAAATCGGGTTACGGTTTAACCGAAGAAGGCGAGTTAAAAATGCTTCGGGTCATAAAGAAACTTCAGCAAAATTATGAAATTCCCATTAAAGCTACTTTCTTAGGAGCACACGCTATTCCGAAGGAATACAAAGAAAAACCAGATGCTTATATGGATTTGGTTATTGAAAAAATCTTACCAAAAGTAGCCGAGGAAAACCTGGCAGAATACATAGATATTTTTTGTGAAAAAGGATATTTCAGCGTGGCGGATACTCATAAACTGCTTTCCGCAGCGAAAAATTTTGGTTTAAAACCTAAAATACACGTTAATCAATTTAATCCTATTGGCGGCATTCAGGCCGGAATAGAACACGAAGCTTTAAGCGTAGACCACCTGGAAGTAATGCGCCCGGAAGATATTGAAAGTTTAAAAGGAACAACTACAATGCCGGTTGCGCTTCCCTCCTGTTCTCTGTTTCTAAGTATTCCTTACACCCCGGCACGGGAAATACTGGACGCTGGATTGCCATTAGCCTTAGCTACCGATTTTAATCCGGGAAGTACACCCAGCGGAAATATGAATTTAGTAGTTTCCCTGGCTTGTATAAAAATGAAAATGACTCCCGAAGAAGCCATAAACGCTGCCACAATAAACGGCGCTTACGCCTTGGAACTTAGCGAAACCCACGGTAGTATCACCAAAGGAAAACAAGCTAATTTTATACTAACTAAAGAAATTCCTTCTTATACCTTTTTACCCTATGCTTTCGGTACAAATTCTATTGAGTCGGTTTTTATAAACGGAAAAGCGGTATAACAATGGACGGTTTAAAATTATCCAACTATAAAACCATAGAAAAACTGGTCTCGAAAAGAGAGGGTGAAACGCGCCTGGGAGAAAAAATCAGTTTTATTGAAAACCTTGAAGATATATCAAAGAGTAAGGCCAAATTTGTGCTTTTTGGAATTCCGGAAGATATTGGGATTAGAGCTAACCACGGGAAACCTGGTGCTTCAAAAGCCTGGGAAGCCTGTTTGAATTCATTTTTAAATATTCAGGAAAACGAATTTACCAATGCTGAAAATATTATTCTGCTCGGTGAAATTGACTGCAAAACCGAAATGCAAAAAGCAGCCAATATAGATGATGAGGATCCTAATTATTATGCGAAACTTGGTGACCTGGTAGAAAAGATCGATGAGAAAGTAAGCTTTCTTGTAGAGAAAATAGTTTCCGCAGGAAAAATTCCAATTATAATTGGCGGGGGTCACAACAATGCTTTTGGTAATATAAAAGGCACTTCTAAAGCGATAAAAAAACCACTGAATATTTTAAATATAGACGCGCACACCGATCTTAGGAAGTTAGAACACCGGCATAGTGGCAATGGTTTCAGTTTTGCCCAGCGTGACGGGTTCCTCGGGAAATATGCAATTTTCGGTTTACATAAAAATTACACCCCACAATATATTTTCGATGAAATAAAGTCCGTCTCCAATATTAAATTTCATCTTTTTGAAGACCTTATTTTACAAACTCACCAGGGGAAAATGGCCGCTTTTAATTCCCAGCTTGAATTTATAAATAAACAGCCTTTTGGTTTAGAATTAGATTGTGATGCGATCATAAATTTTCCCAGCAGTGCACAATCTCCTTCAGGGTTTGCTTTAAATATGGTTCGCAACTTTCTTCAGCTTACTTCTGAAGAAAAGAATTGTAAATATTTACATATTTGCGAAGCTGCTCCAAGCTCTGCAAGTCCGGTGCAGGTTGGCAAAGCATTATCGTTTTTTATCACAGATTTCATCAAAGAACCTTATAAATAATAAGCTACAAAAACATAATAAAATAATGTTATAGTTACTGAATCTATAAGCTACAGCCTATCAGATCGAATAAGAAAGGAAATTCTGGATTTTCTTTTTCATTCTTCTTTTGACAGTTTTTGATAAACTCCATTGGTCCATCCAAAACCATCCTGGGTAGGGTATTCTCCGCCTCCGCTTTCTTTACTCAAGTCTTCCACATTATATTTTTCTAGCAACTTATAAGTATTTTCATACACGTTTTGGTTAAGATCTAACCACCGCCGCTTGATCTCTGAAGCTAGCTCAGCTTTACCATAATTACGAAGCCCTTCTATACTCATATATTGCAACGGCGCCCAGCCATTAGGCGCATCCCACTGCTGCCCTGTATTATGCGGGGTGCTTACCAGGCCACCGGGCCTAAGGAAAACCCTTTCAAGAGAATTGGCGACTTTATTTGCCTGATCTTCTTCTGCAATTTCAAGAAAAAGCGGGTAGATTCCGGCCAGGGAATAGATTCCTGTGGTATTTTCATTTTTAAAATTATAATCGAAATAAAAACCTGTCTCTTCTTCCCACAGATATTTCTGAATAGCAGCTTTTCTATTTTCTGCTTTTCTTCGGAAGGTTTCAGCCTTTTCTACAGCATCATCTAATTCATACGCATGAGCAAGTGTTTCCTCCAGGTTAAAGAGCAAGCTGTTAAGATCTACCGGAATTATTTGCGTAGTATGAATGCTGTAAAGATTAAAATCGCCATTACCGTTAATACTTAGCCACCTGCTTGAAAAATCCCATCCAGATTCGGCGGCGGCTCTTAAGTCTCGATATGCTTCTTCCCTGCTTCGATCTGGATTTTTAATCACCGCTTTTTCAGCGGTTTCCACATCCTCGCGATAACTCTCAGGTCTTGGGGTGTTTTTATCATCCCAATAGCGATTAAGGATTTCGCCACCCGGAAGTTTCACAACTCTTTTGTAAGCCTCTAATTCTTCATTTTCGTTGCCTTTCATCCAGAAATCATATTCTGTTTGCAAAGCGGGAAGATATTCTGAATAAACTTGTTCTCCCTCAATATCGGCTAGTAGTTCTATCATTTTTGCGAAAAATGGTGGTTGAGAACGACTTAAATAATAGGTGCGATTTCCGTTAGGAATGAAACCATAGGTTTCGATGAGCCAGGCAAAATTATCTACCATATTTCTAATGGTTTTAATTTCCCCATCTTCCTGAAGCCCCAGCATCGTAAAATAACTATCCCAATAATAGATCTCACGAAACCTCCCGCCGGGAACAATATACGGATTTGGCAAAGGGATCAAAGTACCTGAAACCTGTTCATCGGCAGGGCGTTTAAGCACATCCCATAATTTTTTTATATGCAGGTTAATCGAAGAAGAATCGGTTTTATAAGTGCTGGCTTCTTCCGGAATTCTAAAATTCTGGTTTATAAAATTTTTTAATTCAGCATTGGTTTCCGGTTGTTCTTCCGCATATTTTTCCCTGATCACTTTGGGAGCGGTACGTGGCACCGCATCTACGAAAGTCTTACTATCGGCAAACAAATTTTCATTTTCCTGCACTTCATAAAACAAGTCGCCATAAAGTTCTTCAGGAGGAAAAATACTAACCGATTTCTCCTCGGTCTTTACTGCTGAAGAGCAGGCATTCAATAGTATAAAAGAACACAGAAACAGGAAATTCAACGAAAGCTTTTTCATAAATTTAATTTTGATTAATCAGCCAAGCGTGAATGTAAAGAATAATTTGCAATTCGCTCTTTACTTTAAGGCAATCTACTTAAAAAGCTTTATTTATTATTTTAGCCAGAAATTTCAGTAAAAAAATGGAAATAATCTCTTACCAATCACAATATGCCGAAGATTTTAAGAACCTTAACCTGGCCTGGTTAGAAAAGTATTTTTGGGTAGAACCCCACGATGAAGAAGTGCTGGGGAAACCTAAAAAATATATTATTGAAACCGGGGGAAATATTTTTTTCGTAAAAGATGACGAAAAGATCATTGGTTGTGTAGCTCTAATGAAAATGGAAGAAGGTGTTTTTGAACTTACTAAAATGGCAGTTAGCCCCGAATACCAGGGAAAGAAAATAGGCCAGAAATTAATGGAACACACTCTAAATTTCGCTAAAAAGCAAGGTTGGGATCATCTTATTATTTTTTCTAATCGAAAGCTTGAAAATGCGATCTATATCTATAAAAAACATGGGTTCAGGGAAATTCCTATTGGAGAAAATAATCCTTACTCACGAGGCGATATCAAAATGCGATTGAATCTTTCTTAAAATTTTACAAATCCTAAGTCAGTTTATCTTTGGTTCCTTATTTTTAATACAAAACAACCAAATATGAAATATTTATTGACTTTACTTGCAGTGGGAATTCTATTTACTGGCTGTAAAAATGAAAACAAAGAAAACGAAGATACAGAAGCAAAAAAAGAAAACACTTCTGAAGTAGCACAAAACGAAACAGCGGCTGACACTGCTTCTATAGACATTCAGCCCATTTCTCACGCTACCGCAGTAATAAATTGGGGAGACGCAACTTTTTACCTGGATCCCGTTGGAGGTGCTGAAGCATTTGAGGGAATGGAAAAACCAGATTTCATTCTTATAACCGATATTCACGGGGATCATATGAGTGCCGAGACTTTACAGGCTATGGATCTTGAAGGCGTTCATGTAATCGTACCACAGGCCGTAAAAGAACAATTGCCTGAAGAATTAAACAGCGTTCTTAGAACTTTAGACAACGGCGCGACTACAAAGGTAATGGACTTTTATATTGAAGCCATTCCTATGTATAATCTTCCGGAAGATCCCAATGCTTTTCATACTAAAGGCCGTGGTAATGGCTATGTAGTTGAAAGAAACGGACAAAGACTTTATATTGCCGGCGATACCGAAGATATTCCTGAAATGCGAAATATGGAGGATATAGATATCGCTTTGGTGCCTATGAATTTACCATACACCATGACCGTAGAAGATGCGGCAGATGGAGTTTTAGCTTTTGCCCCTAAAAAGGTAATTCCTTTCCATTTTAGAGGTAAAGATGGTTTTGCCGATGTGGAAAAATTTAAGACGCTGGTTAACGAAGGAAACCAGGATATTGAAGTGGAAATGCTAGAATGGTATCCCGATAGAGCAGAATAAATTTGGATCTCTTATAAAAAATAGAACCCGGTGATGAACCGGGTTTTTTATTTCTTTTCATTTTTTGATTGAAGCAATACTAGGCTTTTAATCTTACTGGCAGCTTATAGGTTTTAATTGAAGGATCTAAAACAGTTTTTATCTCTTTATTGTTTAAACACTTTTTAATCTTTTTTCCGGCTTCCACATTTTTTGACCCAACGTAAAGAACTTCCATTTCATTCTTGCAATTAAACCTAACTATTAAATAGGCAACTACATCTTTTTCAACCGTGATCTCAACGTTTTTCAATAACTGCTGAATTTCCTTGTTAAAAGCAACTTCTGAGGTTTCGGGCAAATCTTTTGGTGCAGCGTGAAGTAGGCTTCCGGCGCTAATAGCTAATGCAAATAATACTACTTTTAAGGTTTTCATAATATAAATTTTAAAGGTTATACATTTTAAAGACTGGGTTAAACCTCTAAATGTTACAGGTTTATATTATTTTAACAGAAACAACCACTTAAAATTAGCGCATAAAAAAACTGTCTAAAGTTTATCTTATTAAACTTTAGACAGTCTTTGATTCAACAGGAAATAAATTCCTATCCCGAAGCTTCGGGATTATTTAAGTACTTCCTGTACTTTATCTGCAGCTTCCTGGAATTGAACAGCAGAGTGGATCTTAAATCCGCTATCGTCAATTAATTTCTTGGCAATATCTGCATTAGTTCCCTGTAAACGCACAATAATTGGCACATTCACAGCGTCACCCATATTCTTATAAGCATCTACAATTCCCTGTGCCACACGGTCACAACGAACAATACCTCCAAAGATATTTACCAGGATAGCTTCTACTTTATCATCTTTTAAGATCAAACGGAAAGCTTCTTCAACTCGCTTGGCATCGGCTGTACCACCAACGTCAAGGAAGTTTGCAGGTTCTCCACCAGCTTGCTTAATAAGGTCCATTGTTGCCATTGCAAGTCCGGCACCGTTTACCATACAACCAACGTTCCCGTCAAGGTCTACATAGTTAAGTCCAACTTCCTTAGCTTCAACTTCAGTTTGATTTTCTTCACGAATATCACGCATTTCAGCATAGTCTTTGTGACGGAAAAGCGCATTATCATCAAGTGTTACTTTGGCATCTACTGCAAGAATTTTATCATCACTTGTTTTTAAAACCGGGTTAATCTCAAAAAGAGAAGAATCAGATTTATCAAAAGCTGTGTAAAGTGACATTACAAACTTGGTCATCTCTTTAAAAGCAGTACCGCTAAGCTTAAGGTTAAAAGCTATTCTTCTAGCCTGAAACGGCATAAGTCCTGTTGCAGGATCTATTTCTTCGGTGAAAATTAAATGCGGAGTTTCCTCAGCAACAGTTTCAATATCTACACCACCTTCAGTAGAATACATAATCATATTACGCCCGGTTGCTCGGTTAAGCAATACAGACATGTAGTATTCTTCTGGTTCGTTATCTCCAGGATAATAAACATCCTCGGCAACCAACACCTGGTGTACTTTTTTACCTTCGGCAGAAGTTTGTGGTGTTACCAGGTCCATTCCAATAATGTTTCCTGCAACTTCTTCTACCTCCTTTAAGTTCTTGGCAAGTTTTACACCACCACCTTTTCCACGGCCTCCCGCGTGTACCTGGGCCTTTATAACGTGCCATCCGGTACCGGTTTGTTCGGTTAGTTCTTTAGCGGCATCTACGGCCTCTTTTGCATTATGTGCAACTAAACCACGCTGAATGCGTACGCCAAAACTGCTTAAAATTTCTTTTCCTTGATATTCGTGTATGTTCATAATCAGCTATTTCTTCAGTATTAATTACGGTTAGCAAAAGTAACAAATGTATAGCTATTGTACCAATCTTTTTTAGGATATCCCCAGCCCTGCTATAATCTATTTCCACAGAAAAATTTAGCTTTTCTTTAAGGATTGCCAATTTTCAAAATGTGCGCCATTACTGCGATTTAGCAACTATAAGCTTATCGTAGAATTTTAGCCATTTTATATTTTATTAGTATTATCTCTTTTAATTTTGTCCTTTGCTAAAAACTGAACCTAAAAAATGAATAAAGCACTTATTGCCCTTGCTATTGGAGGCTTCGGAATTGGAATGACCGAATTCGTGATCATGGGAATTCTGCCAGATGTAGCTTCGGCTTTAGACATCAGTATTCCGCAGGCCGGGCATTTTATTTCTGCCTATGCTTTAGGGGTGGTGATTGGTGCTCCAATATTAACTGCTTTTGGCGGTAAGTGGCCTGCGCATAAAACCCTACTCCTACTTATGGTTTGGTTTACAGTGTTTAATTCGTTTTCGGCTTTTGCTAATTCTTATGAACTTTTATTGGTTTCCCGTTTCTTATCGGGTTTACCGCACGGAGCTTTCTTCGGAATTGGCGCCGTAGTTGCCGGGCAACTCGCAAAACCCGGGAAATCGGCCCAGGCGATCGCTACAATGTTCACCGGATTAACCTTAGCCAACGTAATTGGCGTACCGCTGGGCACTTATTTAGGGCATAACTTTAGTTGGAATGTTTCGTTTATGCTCGTGGGTGTAGTAGGTTTAATGGCTATTGCCAGTGTAAAATTCTGGATGCCAGAATTACCAAAATCTTCTTCTGAAGGAATTAGAAAAGACCTGAACGTTTTGAAACGCGGCGAACTCTGGATGGTGATCTTGCTTACTACTATTGGCACAGGAGGCTTTTTTGCCTGGTATAGTTATATCGCTCCCTTAATTACCAAAGTAGCCGGGCATCCCGAATGGATTGTAAGCTACGTAATGATCTTAGCGGGACTGGGAATGGTTATCGGAAATTTGATAGGCGCAAAACTGGCCGAGAAATTTTCACCGATCTATGCTGTGATTATGAGTATGATCTTAATGGTTATCGCTCTTATCACCAATGCCTATGTTGCCGAAAATCAAATCGCAATTTTGGTCATGACTTTCCTTATTGCCACGATCGCTTTTTGTCTTTCCACTCCAATTCAAATGGTCATGATCAACTCTGCTAAGGGCTCAGAAAGTTTAGGATCTTCTATGAATCAAAGCGCTTTTAATATGGGGAATGCCTCCGGTGCTTATTTTGCCGGCCTACCTATTGCCTTTGGGTATAGCTTTACTTCGGCCTCGCTGGTAGGAGCAATTATGGCCGGACTCGGTGTTTTTATCGCCACGGCAATTATTCTTTTAAGAAAACGAAGAGAAAGCGCCATAGCCGCTGCAAGCTAAGACCCTGGAAAAAGATGTGTTTCTTTAATCTTAACAATTTAAGGGAATTCGTTATTTTTGGAACTTGCGTTTGTAAGAGTTGATATTTCTCCTCTTTTTTGCCAACTAATTTTTTAGCTGTTATGACCAATCAAGATCTACTTGCTGTTGCCCGGGAATTCGGAAGCCCGGTATATGTATACGATGCCGAAAAAATTGCTTTTCAGTACAATCGTTTAAAAAATGCTTTTTCAGAAATTAAAGATCTGCGCATTCATTACGCCGTAAAAGCACTTTCTAATATTTCTATTCTAAAATATTTAAACTCTCTTGGCAGTGGGATGGATACCGTTTCTATCCAGGAAGTAAGACTTGCACTGGAAGCCGGGGTTGCACCAAAAGATATTATTTACACTCCAAACGGAGTTTCCTTAGAAGAAATTGAACAAGTAGTAAGATTGGGCGTTCAAATAAATATAGACAACCTTTCTATTTTGGAACAATTTGGAGCCAAGCATCCAGAGGTGCCGGTTTGTATTCGTATAAATCCGCATATTTTAGCCGGTGGAAACTCCAAAATTTCAGTAGGTCACGTAGATTCAAAATTTGGAATTTCTATTCATCAAATGCCGCTTTTGCTGCGTATTGTTGAAAATACGGGGATGACCATAAACGGGATCCATATGCACACCGGAAGCGATATCCTGGATATTGAAGTTTTTCTTCGCGCTTCTGAAATTCTTTTTGACTCGGCTAAAAATTTTAAAAACCTTGAGTTCCTTGACTTTGGGAGTGGTTTTAAAGTGCCTTACCGGGAAAATGATATTGAAACCGATATAGAGGAATTAGGAGAAAAGCTCACGCAGCGTTTTGAAAATTTCTGTGAAGAATACGGCCGTGAACTTACCCTGGTTTTTGAACCGGGAAAATTTTTGGTGAGCGAAGCCGGTAAATTCCTTGCTAAAGTAAACGTTATAAAACAAACAACCTCCACGGTTTTTGCCGGGGTAGACTCAGGTTTTAATCATTTAATTAGGCCTATGTTCTATGGGTCCCACCACGATATTAAAAACATTTCCAATCCCGATGGGAAATTCAGATTTTACTCGGTGGTAGGTTATATTTGCGAAACCGATACCTTCGCCAACAACCGTAGAATAGCCGAAATTACCGAAGGCGATATCCTCGCTTTTAGCAATGCCGGCGCCTATTCTTTCTCTATGGCCAGCAATTTTAATTCCCGCTACCGTCCCACCGAAGTTTTATGGTATAACGGCAAAGCGCATTTAATTAGGGAGCGCGAAACTTTTGAAGATCTGCTGAGACATCAAAAAATTGTAGATTTAGAAGCACCAGCCATAAAAGCTACAAAATAAGTCCCTATGGAAATGGTTTTTAAAAATAAGTGGTTTTACCGACTGCTTATTGTTTATATTTTTCTTTTGCTAATATGGAACACCTATATGGTGGTTACCGGCAACCTCCTGGGATTAATTGCAGTAGTTATAGAATTAGCGCTGTTATATTTACTATTTAATAAGCACAGACTGGCCAAAACGGCCATCCACTTTTGGGCGATTATCATGATGATTGGTCCCGGACTCTCCATACTTGGAAAACTCATAAAAGTAGCCACAGGAGACGATCTAAATTTTATGGTAGACAGCCTGGTGCAAAATCTACTGTTGTTCACTTTTGGTTTGATCATCTATTATTTTAATAAAAAAACCGTTTTTATTGCTGAAAGAAGTCAGTTTTAAATTCCTGGCAGTTTGTGCAGGTAGTTAAAAGCGTTTTTCTAAGGGTTTGTAAAATTTTCTTCGGAAATTAAAGCAGTGTCAATTCAAATTTCAACTGAAATGCCATTATATTTTCTCGCAATAATTCCTCCGGAAGAAATAAGTAAGCGAATAAAATCGCTAAAGCTGGAGATCGCTAAAAAATACGGGGCAAAACACGCGTTGAAACTGCCGGCGCATATTACGCTGCAAATTCCATTTAAAATTCCAGAAACCGAAGAAGGAAAGCTAATTGATAGTTTAAAAAGCTTTGCTGAAAATCAAAAAAGCTTCCCGCTCAATTTAAAAGATTTTGGTCGATTCGGTCAAAAAGTGATCTTTATAAATATTGAGAATCACAAAGAAATAATCAACCTGCACGCCGAATTACAGCAAATTTCAATGAAACATTTCAGCTTAAAAAAGCACGAAACTTTTTCTAAGATCCATCCGCATATCACCCTCGCATCTCGAGATCTTCATCATAAACAATTCCCCAAAACCTGGGCAGATTTTAAAACGCGCGAATTTAGTGATTCATTTTCGATCGAAAATTTCAGCCTTTTAAAGCATGATGGGAAAATTTGGCATGCTTACCGGGATTTTCACTTTAATCAATAAAAATCAATTTTTCCAGTAGTTTTTTGTAACATTTTGATATTTTTATCAACTTATCACGAAAACAAGCTATGGAAAAACAGAAAACTCAAAAATTCTCCAAAACCAGTATTTTTTTAATAGGTGTAGCGCTTATCGTTGTGTATTTAATACTTTCAGATTGGGAGCATTTTAAACAAGGACTTTTAGGAATTTAATACATCTATGAAACGCAACTATACTTTCCTGGAAATCATAGGGATCATCGGTTTAATAATTATGGCAGTTTACCTACTCGATTTCACTATAGAAGCCGCGTTAGACGGTTGGAATAACCCAATATAAATGCACTTTAAAAGTATCTTAAACCGTGATTATCTATTACCAAAAGAAAAAGCTTAATTATCAACTTTATTCCGGGATAGGATTTTTAATTATTGGAATTGCAATAGTGCTTCTAAATAATTTCTCGCTTATTTATTATACCTGGGTTTTACTTGGGCTACTGCAGCTGGGCACCTGGTATTTTAAAAAGAAACATCAATACTTATATATTACGGAAGGCAGACTAACCAAAAATTCTCTTTTCCCTAAAAGCATAAAACTTAATGAACTTACCGCAATTT
This sequence comes from Salegentibacter mishustinae, assembly GCF_002900095.1. Lineage (NCBI taxonomy): Bacteria > Pseudomonadati > Bacteroidota > Flavobacteriia > Flavobacteriales > Flavobacteriaceae > Salegentibacter > Salegentibacter mishustinae. The sequence goes on from NZ_LLKN01000002.1 coordinate 2,133,264, forward strand.
GGAAGTTTAAAAGCAGTTTTACACTTGAAACCAGGCAAGCTAAAATTAAGATCGACAAAGATTTAATGGAAGATGAGTCATTATTCAAACTCACCGATTTCTTAAACCAAATTGAACTGAAACCCCAAGAAACATAAGCATTCCCAAATATTAAAAATGGAAAGAGACGATAAAAAAATGGGGTGGATAAGAGTACTACTTCTTATTTTCCCTTATGTTATTATTGTAGGTATATTTCAAATAATAGGATATATAATTGGAGGTATATCTTTTGAGGAAGAATTACAACTAACCACCACCCAGTCATTTATTATAACCATAGCAACATTACTGGGAACACTTACAGTCCTCTATCTCTTTATGAGATTTGTTGAAAAAAGAAAATTTAAAGAGCTGGGCTTAAAGATTAAAGATCGCGGGTTCGATCTTCTTGCAGGCGTTATAATAGGACTTATAGTAATGGCTACAGGCTTCTTTCTGCTCATAGTATTAAATGAAATTAATGTTCAAAATTTCAACCTCGATCTAGAGGAAGTTTTATTATCTATTGGAGTTTTTATGGCTGTAAGTATTAGCGAAGAACTATTGTGTAGAGGCTATATTCAAAGGAATTTAATGTATAGTTTTAATAATTATATCGCTTTAATTGTTTCATCTTTATTATTCGCGCTGGCTCATAGTTTTAATCCTAATCTCAGCTGGATAGCGCTTGCAGGCCTATTTGGCGCCGGAATATTATTGGGCCTTTCCTATATTTATACCAAAAACCTATGGTTTCCTATTTCCCTGCACTTTAGCTGGAATTTATTTCAAGCTTATTTTGGTTTTAATGTAAGTGGCCAGGAATTCTATTCTATCGTTGAATTTAATATTGCTGAAGAAAATATTTTAAACGGAGGAAAATTCGGGTTTGAAGCTTCTATTTTTTCTCTTATCCTACAAATAGCCTTGATTCTGCTTATTTTTAGGTACTATCAGAAAAGAAAAAATTTAACCGAAAATAGTTAGCTTCTTTACCAAAGAAAGAATTTTGAAAAACTTGTAATCTTTTAACCAAAACACATATAAAACACCTGTATTTAAGATTAAATTTGGATAAAACATATAGAATTCCTTATATTTACCGTTAGTTTTGTTAAAATTTGTTGAGAAAAACTGAATTTTTCAGGAATTAATGTTTCCAAAATCAAACTGATTTTACTTCGAAACATTTCTCAAAATCTTTGTGTAACTAAAAATATAAATATGAAAGATCGCATCAATACTTTAAAACTAGTAGGAATAATTTTTACCGCATTTATGCTGGTTATTTTCTTAGACTTTGCTTTAAAAGCTATTGTAGCAGGTTAATCTCACCCCATATTTTTTCAAACTGTGAATAAAGCAAGATTATTTGGCCTTTTTCTTATAACCGCCGGACTCATCTGGAGCTCTAATTTTCAAGCTTTTAATTTAAATTTCTTTGCGGGTATGTTAGTCGGTGCAGGAGTGCCTTTTCTGCTCACCGGCAAATTTCGCTTTTGGAAGTGGAAATTTCCAGAGGCCAAACAATAATTCGTTCAGTGCAATCCCGGTTTCAAATATGAATAAAACCACAAAAGCTGGCCTTTTAGTTCTATTGATCGGGATATTAATTTATCTCGTGTTTAGTGATGGTATCGCCGGTATTACTCGTGCAATTATCATTGGATTTTTAATCGGGATTGGTTTTGTCTTAGGTGGTCAATTAGGAAAAAACACCTGAAATAATCTATAAGAATTCTAGATCAAGTTATTTCTCACAAAACCTTCATACATCCAATCTAGATTTAATGCTTATCTTCAACGCATTGCCCTTTAAATTCGTTAATCCATGCGATTAGTTTTTATCATTTTCGGTATTCTGTTTATACTCACTCCGGTTCAGGCCCAGGAATCTACCTTTTCCTTAATAGGGAAAACTAAGGATATAAAAGATGGCAGCTGGCTGTATTTTCGGGACTTGGTTAACGGCGAAACTTTAGATTCCGCAAAAGTACAACACAACAGCTTTGAATTTAACACCAAACTCCCCGAGCCCAGAATGTGGGTAATGCTTCATACTAAAGATCGTTCTAAATTCAAAGAAGTATGGCTGCAGGATAAACCTATGTGTTTTAATGCCAGCAATGTAGATTTCCAGGATGCAGAAGTTACCGGCTCTGTTTCCCAACAACTAGTTGAGGAAGAAAAATCTATTTATAAGGGTTTTGATAAAATTAGTGATGCCGAACTTAGAAAACGCCAGGAAACTTTCATTGAAAACAATCCTAGCGCTCTAATAAGCCTTCGTATGCTTTATGAAGTTTCCGGAAAATGGGGCCAGGAAACTACCGGCAAATATTTCGAAATGTTCCCGGAAGAAATCAAGCAGAGTTCTTTTGGAAAGCGGATCCTTTCCTTTTCGAATAACGATAATATCCCACAACTTGGAGAACAGTACACCGATTTTGAATTACCCAAACCCGATGGTGCAACAAAAAAATTTTCAGAATTAACCGGGAAAGTAACCCTTTTACAATTTTGGGCATCTACCTGTTATCCCAGCAAAATGCAAAACCAAGAACTAAAAAAGCTATATCGAAAATATAAATCAGACGGACTTGAAATTGTTGCTGTTTCCCGAGACACAGAGCAGCAAGAATGGGTTAAGGCTATTGAAAAAGATAATTTAAAGTGGCCACAACTTAGCAGTCTTCAAGGCTGGGAAGGCCCGGTTTTTACCAATTACGGGATTAGAAAAACTCCTTCCAATTATCTTATAAATTCTGAAGGCAAAGTGGTTGCACGCAACCTTAGCGGAGATGAATTGGAAGAAAAAATTCAGGAATTACTATAGCAATAAGGTTTTTATTTATTTTAGATCAAAATTTTAAGCGTGATCATTTACTTCAAAAAGAAACGACTAAACTTCCGGCTATTTAATGGTATAGCTTCTTTAGTAATGGGCCTTATATCATTATTATCCGATTTTCAATTTTTCTTTGTGTATGCCTGGCTTATTCTTGGGCTTCTGGAAATTGGCACCTGGTATTATCAAAATAAATTTTAGTATTTACAAATAGAAAATAACGTTCTTACTAAAAATTCGCTTTTTCCAAAAAGTATTGAGCTATCCAAAATTACAGCGATACGAAAATACAGGAACAGTTTTCTTATAGAATCTAAAGAGAAAAACATTAAGATTTACAAAGATGTCATATCTACCGATTCCCTCTATCAGCTCACCGATCTTCTTAACGAAATTCAAGTAAAAAGCTCCGAAGTAAGCACATAAGAACTATTATTGGAAAATAAATTTTGATTTTAAAGCAATCCCCGGAACATTTAATCCCGATTACCGGGTAAAACCTCAACAGCTATAGTCCTTTTTGTTACCAGGATAATTCATAAATCTGTATTTTTAGACCTTTCTAATATCACAGAAAATGAAAAAACTGCTTTGGTTAGTTTTTATCCTCCTTATCGGTTTTATAGGACTGATTTATTTTTCAGTTTCCAGCACAGATAAAGAATTTGAGACGGTCACTATTCAGGAAGTTGATGATCTGGAAAGCATAGATTTCCGAAGACATGATTCTGTAGAGGTAGCCGCCAGTAGCTTGTATAAAGCGAATGAACTTAAGGATATCATGCAGGGTGACAATTACCGCGAAGCCTGGACTAGCCCGGTAAAAGTTCCCGTGCTTTTTCTAGATAGCCTGTATGGAGGAGTGGAGATTGTAAAAGAAGGTGGCGGCACCCAAACCCACTCGCTTCGCTTAAAAGATAAAAACGGTTTTTTATATTCCCTGCGTAGTGTAAACAAAGATCCATCCACCCACGTTCCCGAATTTGCTCGCAGCCTGGGCCTTCAAAATATCGTTATAGACGCCATTTCGGCCTCGCATCCTTATGGCGCAATTCTGGCAGCTTCTCTTTCTGAAAAAGCAGGAGTTCTGCATACTCACCCTAACGTAGTTTTTGTACCGAAACAGGAGTTTCTGGAAAAGCAATACAATGAAAAATATGGAAATCGTTTATTTCTGCTAGAGTATGAAACCGAAGGCGAAGAGAACTGGACAGACTATAAAAATGTATATAAAATCTTAGACACCAAAAACCTGCAAGAACTAAAAGAAGAAAATCCTGCACAGGTTTCCATAGATAAAAATGCATTTGTAAGAGCGCGCTTATTCGACATGCTTATTGGCGATTGGGACAGGCACGCCAAGCAATGGGGCTGGGTAGTTCAAAAGGAAGGCGAAAATTTTAAAGCCATTCCCCTGGCCGGAGATCGCGATAATGCCTTTTTTAATCTGGGCGGTGTAATTCCGGGGATAATTGCTAATAAAAATATTGAGCCGGAAGTGAGACCATTTGAGAAAGAGATCAAGCATATGCCCGGGTTGGTTTATCCTAACGATGTTTATTTCCTCACCAATACTCCGGTTGAAATCTTTACTGCGGAAGCAAAAAAACTGCAAGATTTATTGACCGATGATACTATTGCCGATGCTTTTAAAGTTTGGCCCAAAAATATCGCGGAGCAGAACAGCAAAGAGATCACTGAGAAAATAAAATCCCGAAGGGATAATTTAGTGGAATATGCAAAGGAGTTTCACCGTATTATTAACGAAAGAGAATTACTAAATACACCTCTTAAAGGCTCTGAAGATATTAAAATAAGTCCTGAATTAATGAAATGCTTTGAGTGTGGGGATTAGCAAGGCCATAGCGAGAAGGGAAGTGCCGACGTGGCAATCTGTATTTGAATAGTTAAGCGCGTCAGTTCGAGTGGCGATATTGGAGTGGAACGAAAATAGCGGCGTATCGAGAACTTTTTGAAGTTGGAACTTAAAACACTTCTCGATACATCCCGACTCACGGCGGGCCACTCGAAGTGACGAAGTCTATTCACTTTTAACAACAAAGATTGCTGCGCTCACAATGAAGGTAAAGCCGAACTGCTATTATCAAATCTCACTTAGTGAGTTAATTAATAATAATATTAGTTTTATCTACGCCAGTGTTGCCGGTTACTGGATCAAAAGCATATACGGTGATGGTGTAGTAACCTTTATCTAAACTCGTTTCTGCCTCAAAAGTACTGGCCTTATCTGTTGGCTTGAGCGCTATTTCCCTGCTTTCTTTTCCTTCGGCAGCTAGAATTGCTTTCACCTCATATTGATTGGCATCCCAGGTACCGCCTTCGGTTACGGGGCAGCCGCACATCATTACAATATTGGCTTTTAAACTTACTACTTCTGATGATTTTATACGCTCGTGGGTTTGTGGAGAAAGAATATCTACCACGAAACCGGGAACTTCCAGCACTACTCCATCGCCGGTAATATTCTTCCCGGGAATCACCCAAAGCTGAGTACTGGACACCACCCTGGTTTGCTTTTTATTAAAAGGTGCGTGGGCTTCTATTTCTATAAATATAGGTTCTGTTATATCTAATTCTGCTTTGAAACCGGCTGTTTCTTCATCGGTTAGACTACCATAACGTTCTTGCGGAGTTTTAAGAATTAGTTTGGTATCTCCAGTACTCCCGGAAGTAAAACCCTGGTCAAGGATTGCTCCTGTTTCAGCATTTCTAACAATAATTTTTGCCCCGCCAATAGAGCTTCCTATAAATTTTGCATCTTTTGCCAGTGCTCTCACCATCACTGTGGTTTCCTGTGCAGCAAGGCTTCCGAAGCAAAATAAAAGAACACTTAATAAACTGAAAACACGAAATCTGAATCTCATAAACCTAATTTCTTACTAAAATACAAAATGCCTTATTAAATCAAGAATCTAATGGCAGGCCAACGGGGAATGAACGGGAAAACCCCTTTGAAATTAAGAATTAATGCCTCTGGAGGGGTTAAAGCACGATTTCTTTCTCGTTTAGATCTTCAAATTTAAAATTCAAAGGATCGTTTTTATAGCGCTGGGCATACACCTTAATCGTGTCCATTTCTTCAGGATTTAGCTCGTTAAACTTATTGTCTTCAGCAAGTTTTAGCCAGGGTTGAACTTCATTAAAATCATATTCCCCAATGACCATAAACGGAGTACCATTTTGTACAATTACATCGTTCTCTAATTCCCACATACTGGCCCATTCGTAAATAAATTTAGCATCTTCCCTGTACATTCTTACACAACCGTGGCTGGCAGGATAACCCGGAAGGGTATATTCGTGGGTACCAATTCCTTCAAAATTCATAAAATTGAAATAATAAGGCATTACCCAGGATTCGTCTATGGTGCTTATTTTTCGCTTAGCTTTATAATTTCCGTAATAAAGACCAGATGGTGTACCTGTAGTTTGTTTTCCGGTACTCACAGGTCCCCATTGCAGTAAATTTCCGTTTTCATAAAGCGCGAATGCCTGGATACGCTGCGAAATTACCACGGTTTTCCCTATAGAATCTAAAGGATCTAAACTCTTTGGAAATGGGGAATATAAATTAAGATCATTTACCAGGGAATCGGGGATTATAAGTTGGGTTCCGGGTTTAATTCGGTGCGCATCAATTCTATTTAGCGCATACACCAGTTTTCGCTCTTCTTCAGAGAAGCTGTTTTGCAGACTGTCAAGGTGCTCCCGGCTGGAAATAGAATCCAGCCTGTAGGTAGTTTTAAAAACCGGTGGTTCCATGGCAATGGTGTCCAGTTGCGTAGTTGGCATTTCCTTTTCCTTTTGTTTTTCCTGTGTATTATCGTTCTTACAAGCGGAAAAAATTATTATAAAAAGCCCTATAAATAACAGGCTTAGTTTCGTGTATTTTTGTTTCAAGACAAGTAGGTTTAGGTTGCGTTCCCGGAAAAATCAACTTCCCGGTATACCTAACGAAATTAGGCAGTAAGCTTATTTTTCGCTGCCAAAGAAGCGTTAATAATTTGTTGGGGGTTTGGTAAAATCAGTTGGCAGTTGACAGTTATCAGTTAGCGGTTATCGGTTATCAGTTTATAGAACGTCAATGCGAGGAGGCTATGGCCGACGTGGCAATCTGTGCTATTACAGTTCTAGGTTTGTTGCTAATGGAGGCCGTCAGTTCGAGTAGCGATATTGGAGTGGAAACGAAAATAACGGTGTATCGAGAACCTTTAGAAGTGGAAACTACGAAGCACTTCTCGATACATCCCGACTCTCGTCGGGACACTCGAAGTGACGAAGTACTCGATACATCCCGACTCGCCTCGGGCCACTCAAAGTGACGAAGTGCTCGATACATCCCGACTCTCGTCGGTACACTCGAAGTGACGGAGTGCTCGCAATGACAAGAAAAAACTACCGGCTATCAATTACAGACTACTGACTACAGCCTACTGACTAATAATCACCCTTTTTACCACTACTCCTTCATTGGTAAAGATCTGCAGGGTGTAAACCGATGATTCTACGCCTTCAATAGTCATTCTGTAGAAACGGGCGATGTCTTTATACTCTTTCTGCAGAATAAAGCGTCCCCTGGAATCGAAAACACGCACCTGTTCTACTTGCATTCCTTCCGGGGTGGCGATGGTGAAAGTTCCGTTATTGGGATTAGGATAGATAAATAGAAATTCCAGGTCTTCGTTATCGGGAATTTCGCAAGCTTCCCCGTTAACTCTCACCTCAATATTTTTTTCGGCTATATTCCCATTTGCGTCTTCTACCTCAACATTTACCGTATTTAAACCTACATCTTCACAATTAAAAACCGACTTACTAAAACGGTAAATGAATTGCTGACCGCAATTATTTTCAGCTAAAACATCATCTTCTTCCAAATAAGCAAAACCTTCATCACCTAAAGTAAGTTCTACAACATCTGTATTGATAAACGGCGGAATTTCATCCCGAACTTCAACATTTATTGAACAGCTGCCGGTTTGTGCGCCGGAATAATCCAATTGAATTTGCACCATACCAAGGTCGCTACAACTAAAGTTTAACCTGCTCGCCTCCAGGGTTAGTCCGCTGGCATTACCGGTGTAAAGCTCCTGCAGACTTAGCATAGCTTCGCCATTTTCATTAAGGCTAACCACCACATTTTCGCGACACTCAAATTCACCCGAATTTTCATCTACCACTTCTACCGTGGTCTCGCAGGTATCCATATTTCCGGCATCGTCCCTAACCGTTAAAGTTATAGGCACTTCTCCAATATCGGCGCGGGTAAAATTAATTTGACTTAAAGCCATGGAAACAATTCCGCAGTTATCGGTAGAATTATTATCAAGCATTTCGGGAGCAAGAGTAGCATTGCCACTTTCATCTAAATTCACTACATAACCCGATACGCAATTCGCTACCGGGTTTTCATTGTCTACGAGGTTTACCATAAAAAAGCACTCGTCGGTTTCGCCATTTAGGGTAGCCGTAAGCTTTACCTGGGTATTTTCGTTTATCACGGTGCCTTCCGGAGGGCTCTGGGTAATAGTAGCTCCGGGAAGACTTACTTCGGCAGTATCAGTATAATCCGGTAAGGTGAAACTACAATCTTCATCCGGACTTACATTTTGATCTATCTGGCAAAAAATATTAAGCACATTGGCTTCAGTAAGCTGCAATTCAAAACTGCAACTGGCCACCTGCTCGTTAGCATCTTCAGCAAAAAGTTGTACCGTAGTGTCTTGATAGATAATTTCACCAGCTTCGGGTTCCTGCCGGAAACTTACTTCCCCGCAGTTATCAGAAAAAGTGGCCCAACTTTCATAATTAGGAACTTCAAAACCTGTTTCGGGATCAAAGTTTTCTGTTTGATCTCCCGGGCAGGAAATATTGGGTGGTAACAGGTCTACGATATTTATTGAAAAAGTGCACTCTCCTACAAGATTATTATCTTCTGCATTTATAACTTCCAGAGTAACCACAAGTGTTTCTCCAAAACGTTCTTCGGTTTGCTCAAAACGAGGCGTAAAATTTTCGGTTTCTACCAGGTAAGAATAATCGGGAATAACATTAATCTCACAATTTTCGTCCAGCCTGAGGTCCGGAATATCACCCTCAAAACATGTATAACCGGGTTCAGTAGATTGGTCGTCTTCTGCTAAAATCTCTATAGACGTTGCACATTCATCGGTATTTCCGGCAGCATCCTCTACAAATAGAGTTATATTTTTGATGCCGGGAGTTGTAAAAGTATCTTCGGAAAGCCTCCTGGCGATCTCACAATTATCTTCGGAATTTAGATCTATGGCCGATGGCGAAATTGTAACACTACCATTTTGTAATCTAAATTCCCGTCCCGGTGCTACACAATTAGCCTCTGGAAAGATAGGGTCTATTACTTCCACTCCTGCAGAGCAGTTACTACTTAAACCCGTCACAGGATCTGTAGCGGTTAAAGTCACGGTGTTTGCTCCTAAATTAGAACAGTCAAAATTCTCCTGAGACAAACTTAATTCTAAATCATCTCGCTCTCCATTATAAACCTTATTAACATCCAAAATGGCCTGTCCGTCTTCATCCAGAAAAATTTCCTGGTTTATACATTCTATTTCGGGAGCAGAAGGGTCTGTAAAGTTTAAAATCACTTCAAAATTACAGTCTACTGAAACTCCCCGATCATCAACTGCGCTGAGAATAACAGTTGTATTTTCGTCTACCACAGTTCCTGCAACTGGACTCTGCGTTACATTAATATTACCGCAACTATTTGCCAAATTGGCTAAATTGGTATAGTCAGGTATTTCAAAGGTATCATTGGCATTAGCATCTTCCGTTTGATCTCCAGGGCACGAAATTGCTAAAGCCGGACGCTGATTGGTAGCCTCAACTATAAAAGTACATTCCCGGGTTTCCCCATCAAGTTCTGCTGTTAAAGTGATCTCTGTATTTTCGGTTATAAAAGTTCCTTCCTCCGGAAATTGGGTTACCGTTGCTCCCGACGTAAAATTAGCATCATCGGTATAATCTGGAAGTTCGAATTCACATTCGCCTTGAAAATCTTCAGTCTGATCATCAGGGCAATCTATAAAAAGTTTTTCCTGAAAATTTAAAATCACTTCAAAACTACAGTCTACTGAAACTCCCCGATCATCAACTGCGCTAAGAATTATGGTTGTATTTTCATCAATCTCAGTTCCTGAAACTGGGCTCTGCGTTACATTAATATTACCGCAACTGTTTGCCACATTGGCTAAATTGGTATAGTCAGGTATTTCAAAAATATCATTAGCGTCAGCATCTTCTGTTTGATCTCCAGGGCACGAAATTGCTAATGCCGGACGCTGATTGGTAGCCTCAACTATAAAAGTACATTCCCGGGTTTCCCCATCAAGTTCTGCTGTTAAAGTGATCTCTGTATTTTCGGTTATGAAAGTTCCTTCCTCCGGAAATTGGGTTACCTTTGCTCCCAACGTAAAATTAGCATCATCGGTATAATCTGGAAGTTCGAATTCACATTCGCCTTGAAAATCTTCAGTCTGATCATCAGAGCAATCTATAAAAAGTTCTTCTTCAACCACCAAATCAAACGTGCATGCTTCAGAAATATTTCCGGTTTCATCGGTAGCGCTTATGCTTACTGTAGTCGTTTGGGTAATAGTTTCTCCAACTTCAGGAGTTTGGCTATAAGTTAGGTTTTCTACACCGCAATTATCATTAAAGCTCACTTCTCCATTTTCAATGTAATTTGGGATTACAAAACCGCTTGGAACTGTTATATCATCTTCAATGCAAATATCTCTAACCGGTTTAGTTTGATCCCATGTGGCAATAAAAGTATCTCCGTTGGCCGGAGTATTATTACATTCTGCATCTTCACCAACATTTGCACCAACACTAGCTTCTGCCGGAATACATTCATCAGTAATTTCTAGGTTTGCAGTAAAGGAATGTGGTAAACGGTTATAATATTCAATATCTACATCTACCTGTGCAGCTATCACATTAGAGCCACTAAAAACCGTATTATGAACTAATAAGGAACTGCAATTATTTAAAGCAAGATCAACCGGAAGATCAACCTCATTTTTAATAGATATTCGATAATTATTATTCTTGTCAAATACATCAATATTAAAAATTTCACCGTTAGCATCTATACCAGCTTTTATACTATTAAATACAATTGAAGCCTGAGCCGGATCAATTGTGAGAATATCCGATAAATTAATATTTTCACCAAAATCGGCCACATAAATAAAACCATAATCATCAATCACTATGCTACCTGGTGATTTTAAATTTTCGTCTTCTAAAACATCTAAAAATATTTCATTTTGAAATGTACTTACATCAAAATATTGAACACGTCCATTTCCCTCATTATCACCAAGATCAGCTATATATAAAATTTCATTATTAACAGCCAATCTATATGGGCTTTTTAACTTATTATCTCCACTTCCAAAAAACTCATCAAATTGGCCATTATCGTAGTAAATTTTTATTCTACTCGGCTCTGTAACCCCGCTATCAGTCCCATCGTAATAATCTGCTACATAAAGATTATTAAATTCATCAAAAGCTAATCCTATCGGACCATAAAACTGATCTTTTCCGCCTCCTCGTCTTCCCTCTCCGAGATATTCGTCGAAAAGTGGATTTCCATTTTCATCAAAAACTTTTACTCTTCTATCTTGAATTCGATTGTCGTTTTCATCTTCATAAGTTCCATTATCAGCAATATAAATTTTATCATCATTACTGATTGCTAAATCGTATGGGGCTGTTAAAAATTCCGCATCAATAAAATCTTCCAATTCTCCATTTACCAATTGTTTTACTCCTTCGCCTTGGGTTAGTATAAAAACTTCGTCGTTACTATTAACATCAATTGAAATGATAATTTTCTCAAATTGAAATAAGAAAAAATTACTTAAATCAACTGAATCAAGTCTTTTGTAATTTGGTGGATCTACAATAAAATCCGTAAGATCTCCATTATCCGTATTAATATCTCCCTCTTCAAAACCATTAATTGGTTCTTCAAATTCAAAAGTTAAAGGGATAGTTTGTTGCTGAGTGAAAACAGGACCTTCATCACCGTCACTAGAAATAGTAACTCCCTGCCCAAATCCAAGCGTAAAATTCAATAAAAAAATAAGGAGAAAAAGGCTGGTGTTCCGGTATAAGGGTAGTAACCGAAAAGTAAAAGTGAAGTTTGTAGGGTAAAGTTGCTTCATAACCGGAAATTAGCGCCTCCGGCAGTAAAGATAAAACTTGTGGTGGGAAAGCTTTAAAAATTACGTTAATTCTACGGTTTCCCGTAATTTAAAAGCAGCATAAAAATACCAGGCCAGGTAGTGGCCGGGAAGGTTTTGTAAAGAATTCCGGGTAGGAAAACAATGAGAGTAGCTTTTTTGCTAAAGCCTATCCTACACGTCAGGCATTCGTCTAAGTATCGTCATGCGGCCACGATAATTCGGGGACCACGTCATCCTGAACTTGTTTCAGGATCTAAGTTGTTGGTATTCCAAACATGCTAGATGCTGAAACAAGTTCAGCATGACGATAGTACGACCCGCGTGGTGCTGAAATAAATTCAGCATGACGATAAATCTTAAATGGACTAAATATACATTTAAGCCACTCTCATTATTCCCGGAAACTGAAAATCACCTCGCTTATGCTTCGGCGTTTTCCTGGTTTTTAACCACCAATCTAAATCCTTCGCCGTGAATGTTTAGAATCTCTACATTCTCGTCTTTCTTAAGGTATTTACGCAGTTTGGCGATATATACATCCATACTTCTGGAAGTAAAATAGTTGTCGTCTCTCCAAATTTTGGTAAGCGCCAATTCCCTTGGCATCAAATCGTTTTCGTGCAGGGCAAGCAAACGCAACAATTCGTTCTCTTTTGGAGATAGTTTTTGTGCTTCTTCGTCTTTAAAAGTTAAGAATCTCAACTTAGAGTTTAAATGAAAAGCACCGATCTCGAATTCAAATTGCTTAGAATCTGCAACGCTATCTGTAGCTTTACGCTGCATAATAGCTTTAATCTTCATAAGCAATACTTCGCTATCAAAAGGTTTGTTCAGGTAATCGTCTGCACCAACTTTATAACCTTTAAGCACGTCTTCTTTCATCGCTTTGGCGGTAAGGAAGATAATTGGAATTTCTTCGTTCTTTTCTCTTATCTCCTTAGCCAGCGTAAAGCCGTCTTTGTAAGGCATCATAACATCCAGGATACAAAGGTCGAAATCGTCTTTTTTAAACTTTTCAAATCCTTCCATTCCATTTTTGGCGTGCGTTACTTCGTAATCGTTCATCGCCAAATAATCTTTTAAGACAGTTCCAAAGTTTGGATCGTCTTCTACTAACAAAATTTTCTTGTCTTCAGTTTCCATATATTAAGATATTAGAGGTAATTTAATTATAAATGTGCTTCCTTTTCCTTTTTCGCTTTCTACCGAAACCTGTCCGTGGTGGTCTTCTATAATTCGCTTGGCATAAGCCAAACCTAAACCGTGACCTTTCACGTTATGGATATCGCCGGTATGTTCGCGATAAAACTTTTCAAATATTTTCTTTTGAACCAGTTTACTCATTCCTGTTCCCTGGTCGCGAATCTTAAGAATGATGTAGTTCTTTACATTTTCGGTATAAATATCAATCTTAGGCTCGTCTTCAGAGTATTTTACGGCGTTATCCAGCATATTCACGATCACATTGGTAAAATGGTCCTGGTTGGCTAAAATTGAAGAGCGCAGGGCTCCAAAATGGGTTTGTACATACCCGCCACGATCTTCTACAATAAGTTCTATGTGGGTAATGGCGTCTTCTACAATTTCGTGTAGTTGAACTCTTTCTTTTTTAAGATCAAGCTCGTTCTTTTCCAGCTTAGAAATACGCAATACATTCTCTACCTGGGCGTGCATTCTCTTATTTTCGTCCCTAATCATTTTAAGATAGCGCTTTTTCTTTTCTTCGTCGCTACTAATCTTAGGGTTTTTAATCGCGTCTAAAGCCAGGTTGATGGTGGCGATAGGCGTTTTAAATTCGTGCGTCATATTATTGATAAAATCGGTCTTTATCTGCGAGATCTGCCGTTGTTTTATCAATTGTGATAGGGCGCTGGAATACGCAATCACAATAATTAGCGTAAATATTATAGAGAGTGCCGCCATTAAAGTTACAGATGAAAGCACTACTTTTTTCTTTTCGGTAAAATTTACCAGTAACTGGTAATTGCTATTCCCCAGGTCGTCTGCAAAAAGCGGTACGCCGTAAGTGGCTGGATGACTTAGTGAAAAATCATCACTATGTAAATTCGTTGAAATACTATTGCTATACACGCCATACTCAAATTCTGAAGCGATCTCCCGGTTGCTTAATTCTTTTGTTAAGAGCGTTTTTATAGTTTCTTCGCTTACTCTTTGGTGCAGTGGTAACCTGCTGGTATGATCGGCAATATATTCTTTCAGCAAATTCTTCTCATATTCGTCCATACGAATAATACGCTCTATTTGCTGTTGTGAACTAAGGCTGCTGCCATCCAAATTATTGCGACTATTTACAATACTGGTCACCTTTTTATTGATAAGCTTGGTGAAGGGGATACTATCTCTTGCCGATTCTATAAAACCCGAAGAAACCTTATAATCTTCTTCCAGGATCGCATCAGAATGAAACAGGGTTTGATTCCTTAACTTATTTTGATTTACGTAAGAATATTCGGTAATGGTAGAAGATTCTAATCGGCTATTAGTGCTATCGGCATCCTTAAATTTCATCCAGTAATCTTCAATTTCCTGGTTTTGAATTTCGGAAGCTACGCGTAAAAGCACCTGTTTAACATCGTAGGTAAACTGCTCTTCTTTATCATCTACAGTACTCTTAATCCAGTATCCCTGAACGAAAATAATGCCAATAAGGGAGAGGCTCATTAAGATTACAAGAAGTAAGAAAAGCTTTTTATTCATGTGGCCAAAAGTAATATTTTAACATTTAGGGCTTCAAGCGTTTAACCAAATGTTAACAAAACTTCTGCTAATTTTTACCTCGTTTTAAGATAATCTCGTGTAATTCGTCAACACGAGTTCTGGTAAGGGCTAAATCGTGATTTTCTATTTCAAAATCGGCCAGTTTTTTCTTGCGTTCGTCACTCCATTGTTTAGCCATTCGGGCTTCAATTTCTTCCAGCGTGCTTTGGTCCCGTTGCCGTAATCTTTTAAGCTTTTCTTCTTTGCTGGCGGTAACCAGGATATTTAGATCGCATTTCTTATAACCGCCGGCTTCAAAGAGAATGGCGGCTTCGTAAAGCACATAGGGTGAATTTTGCTTGCTATGCCAGTTTTCAAAATCTTTGGCTACCGCAGGATGAATTATCTTATTTAAAGCATCCAGTTTTTCTGATTCCTTAAATACTACGGAAGCGATGTGTTTGCGATTGGGCGATTTCCCGGTGTATGCATCTTCACCAATTAATTCTATTACTTTTTCCCTTATTTCTGCTGAAGTTTCTAGGAGGCGTTTCCCGGCATCGTCTGCAATATAGACCGGTACGCCTTTTTCTTTAAAAAAACCAGCCACGGTGGTTTTCCCGCTGCCAATTCCGCCGGTAAGACCTACCACCATCATCGCTTTATTACAAATTGAATTTTACGCTCGTTAAGCCGAAGATTTCTTACAAAAGAGGGAGATTTAACGATGCTGGCAATTATAAAATCATCGCCTTCATCTATATCATTAAAATCACAAACCACTCTAAAATTTTCGGCTTCCACCATTTCATATTGCCTTAAATTCACCTGGAAATAGACTAAAACCTCTTTAGGGAATATAGAAATATTGGTATTCTCGGGCAGGTTCTTAATTTCTACCGGCACTGTAACGCTCCCTTCGGTAAATTTCTCTACTTCCTGGCTATAGGCAACCTCTGTGGTATAAAAGCTGAGCATCCCCAGGTTTGAGGTATCTACTTTTACGCTACCCGAAACATTAGATTTTATATTATTGATCTTTAAATAAACGGTATTTAGACTTTGTAAAGTATCAATAATCCCCTCGGGCCCGCTTACCTTTATGGAGTCGGGGCTTAATTTCACTTTCTCGCTAGCCGAATATCCAACCGCATAACTTAAATTGATTCTAGGATTGAGCTTAACCTTTTTTTCTTTTTTAGGCTGAAAATCAATAAAAAGATTGTCTTTAATAAACCTGGCTCTTTCAAAATCGATATTTACCTGGTCTTCCAGGCTCTCACGGTTAGCTTCAAAATTATAAACCAGCGCGCCGTTTTGTGTAGAAGCTTTCCCGAGGTCTAACTCTACTTCGGGTCTAAAGATCTGGTAATACCAGATAGCAAAACCCTTATCCTGGATCCTTAATTTTAAATTCTCGGGCCTTTCTTTAGAGATACTTTTATCTAAGGGGATATTCACGTAAGAAACGGGAATATCTATTATTTGCGTATATTCTTTAGAAATTTGCACCGAAAACCATATAAAAGAAGAAAACAGCAAAAAGAACCCAAAGGTCTTTAGACTGGATCTTTTTATTGAAATGCGTTTGAATTTTAAGTTTTTAAGCATTTTTAAAGAATAAATTCGGGAATTTGCGTTCCGGATCTTGTTTTAAAACTTGAATATACCAAACCGACTTTATAAAACCGTTACCATAGCCAAAAAATTGTACCAGGGCGGCATAAACTGCCAGCAAACCAATTCCTAAACTTTTATTTTTAATTGTAGCATGAGTGCCAATAAGCATAAAATATAAGGCATATAATAGAAATAGCCACCAAAATTCCAGTGCTGCAAGAATAATGGCAGTTAAAAGACCAAAAGTAAAAACCGTCGGAAACCAATACGTGATCTTAGCCGAACCCGGGTGCCACTTATTGAGAATAGGCCGTACGAGTCCGAATTTTTTGACTTGCATATAAAATTTAGACCAGTCAATTCGGCGTTTATGAAAAACCACAGCATTAGGAATTAAACACAATTTAAAACCCAGTTTTTTAAGCCTAAGGGAAAGGTCTGGATCCTCACCGGGATGAATCTGGCCAAATCCGCCTGATGCTTCAAAAGCTTTTTGGGAAATCCCCATATTAAAACTCCTGGGTTGAAAATCGTTAACCGAAGACTTCTTGCCACGAATTCCCCCGGTAGTAAAAAACGAGGTCATGGTATAATCTATGGCTTTTTGCGTATTGCTGAAAGAAGGATGTGAAGCATCTGGCCCGCCAAAACAATCGCAGTAATTTTTCTGAAGGAATTTATCTACTTCCAGCAGGTAATTTTGCGGGAGTAAAACATCTGAATCCAGAATAAGGCAATAATTGCCTTTTGCTTTTTTCATCCCAAAATTTCGGGAATCTCCGGGCCCAGAATTAGGTTTAAAATAATAGCTGATATTCAGTTTCTTCTGAAATTCTTCTACGATCTCCTTTGAAGTAATACTGGAGCCGTCTTCTACAATTACGATCTCATAATCTCGGTAAAATTGCAGCTGAAGCATACTTTCCAATAATTCCCTTACCTCTTCCGGGCGGTTATATACGGGAATTACAAAGGAATATTCCAGAGCCATGCTTTAATTAGAATTTGAAGATTTTAAATTAAATATTTCTTCTTATCGTCACCCTTTAACTTGTTTCAGGGTATAAGTTATGAGAACTTTTATTCATACTAGACGCTGAAATAAATTCAGCGTGACGTTAATTGTGAACTCTTTATTCAAAATCAATATCACGCTGAAACTACTTTTCTACTTAGCCTGAACTGGTTTTAGTGCTTGCTCCGATTTCATCGGAGGTCTAAGTCGAGGAAAAGTTTATATCATGCTAAATGCTTAAATACCCCGAATTCTCGGAGCAGCATCACGTAAAAAAAAAGTCACCCTGAACTTGTTTCAGGGTATAGGCTCTGTTAAAATCCTATTTATGAAACAAGTCCAGTGTGAAGAAATTTTACTTCTCTTCCTGCCCTTTTACAAAAGACTCCATCACTTCCTGGCTTACTCCCATATTTGAGAAACCACCATCGTGGAAAAGGTTTTGAAGCGTTACTTTTTTAGTAAGATCAGAGAACAAGCTCACGGTATAATCGGCGCACTCTAATGCAGTGGCATTACCAAGCGGCGACATTTTATCGGCATAAGCGATAAATCCGTCAAATCCTTTTACACCCTGTCCAGCAGTAGTTGGGGTTGGCGATTGTGAAATAGTGTTCACTCTTACTTTATGATCTTTTCCGAAGAAATAACCAAAACTACGCGCTATAGATTCTAAAAAGGCTTTATTATCGGCCATATCATTATAATCTGGGAATACACGTTGTGCGGCCATATAGCTAAGCGCTACAATACTTCCCCACTCGTTCATCGCTTCTTTTTTGTAAAGCACCTGCATGGTTTTATGGAAAGAAACCGCAGAAATATCCCAGCCTTTTTGAGTAAAATCGTAGTTCTGCTCGGTATAATGATTTCCTTTTCTCACGTTTACCGACATCCCGATAGCGTGAAGTACGAAGTCAATTTTTCCGCCTAGAATTTCCATAGATTTTTCAACCAGGTTTTCCAGGTCTTCAATTTTAGTAGCATCGGCAGGAATAACTTCAGAACCGGTCTTTTCAGCCAATTCTTTAATAGTTCCCATTCTTAGGGCGATAGGAGCATTGGTTAAAACAAATTCCCCGCCTTCTTCTTTAACACGTTCAGCAGTTTTCCAGGCGATAGAATTCTCATCTAAAGCGCCAAAAATAATTCCTTTTTTTCCTTTTAACAGGTTATATGACATAGTGATATATTTTTCTTGGTTGTTAGCCCATAAATTAGCTCTGCTCTTGATAATTTAATGGGAAAATTATTTAAAAACTCTATTATCGGGTAAATATAATAAAATTAGTTTCGGAACATTGTCTTAATCTAAAAGTGCACGTGCGTGAGCCCGCGCCGATTCTCCAATATTTTTGCCACCAAGCATCATCGCCAGCTCCTCTACCCGCTCGCCATCTTTTAGTTCTTCGATCTTGGTGGTAGTAGCATTAGCTGAATCTTCTTTAAAAATTTTAAAATGACTATTTCCTTTCCCGGCAATTTGCGGCAGGTGGGTAATTGCAATTACCTGCATAGAATTCCCCATGCGCTGTAAAATCCCCGCCATCTTTTGGGCGATATCTCCGGAAACCCCGGTATCTATTTCATCAAAAATTATTGTGGGCAGTTTACTTTGCGCTGCCAGGATACTTTTTACGGCCAGCATAATCCTTGAAAGTTCCCCGCCAGAAGCCGCTTTTTTAATTTCCTTAAAATCTCCGCCTTTATTCGCCGCCAGGTACCAGAATAATTCATCCTGCCCGTTAGCGAGAAAGCTTCCTGATTTTTTAAGTTCTATTTTTAATCGGGCGTTGGGCATCCCCAGGTCGTCCAATAAAGTCTCGGCTTCCTTGATAAAAGTCGGGATAATTGCCTTTCGTTTTTCGTGAAGTTTTGCAGCAACAGTTCCCAATTTGGTTTCTTGTTGTACAATGGCTTTCTCTAATTCTGAAAGTGCATTTTCGGCATTTTCACTTACCGAAACTTTTTCCTGCAATTCCTCTTTTATTTGTAGTAATTCGGCAATATTTTCTGCGGAATGTTTTTTCTGTAAATTATAGATCAACTGAAGCTTTTGATTGGTAGCTTCCAGTTCTTCAGGATTCGCTTCTACCCTATCTAAGGCATCGGTTACTTCAGTAGAAAGATCGTCCAGCTCAATAATTACACTTTCAATACGCTGATGTAAATTTTCATAATTTGAAGATAAACTGGCGATTTTGGCTAAAGCAGTGCGAGCCTGTTTTAAGCTGTCTAAACTTCCTATTTCTTCCTGCTCCAGCAAATTTAAAGCTGAACTCAGGTTTTCGGTTAACTCTTCAACATTACTCAGTTCTTCGTAACGGGTTTCCAGCTCTTCCTGCATCCCGTTTTCTAAACGTGCTTCTTCAAGTTCGTTTAGCAAAAACAAGTTATAATCGTATTCCTTGGTAGCCTGTGCCTGTTGTTCTTTTAATTCAACAAGTTGTTTTTGTAACTTTTTATAGGCTTTAAGTTCGGTTTTATATTCCAGGAGTAAAGCATCGCTATTAGCAATAGTATCGATTACCTGGAATTGGTAATCGTTATTTCCCAAACTTAAAGTTTCGTGCTGACTGTGAATATCTATTAAATACTCTCCTAGTTTATTAAGAGAAGTCAGTTTTACCGGCGTATCGTTTACAAAAGCCCGGGATTTCCCTGAAGCCAGAATTTCACGCCTAATAATGGTGTTTTCTTCATAATCCAGATCTTCGGTTAAAAAGAAATCTTTTAGCCTGTAATTAGAAATATTGAAAGAACCTTCTATCACGCATTTCTTATCGGCATCGCGAATACTTCCGTAGTCGGCACGGTTACCTAAAAGGAGACCAAGTGCGCCCAGCATAATAGATTTACCGGCACCGGTTTCTCCCGTAATAATGGTAAAACCTTCTTGAAGTTTAATATTGATATCTTCAATTAAGGCGTAATTTTTTATGGATAGAGCTGTGAGCAAAGTGAACTAAATTTGGGCTAAATATACGGGAGAAATTATTCCTAATCAACAATAAACTTTGGGTAAACCCGGAAGTTATATCAAAAGGAAAAAATTCGATTATACAGACGTTTGCTAAAGAAATAATACTTTTTAAATTAATATCGATTTCCCTCATAAAAGTTAATTTATGAAAAAATCGTCATGCTGAACTTGTTTCAGCATCTAACACGAATAGTACCTACCCAACTTAGACCTCCGACAAAAATCGAAGCAAACTCTGAAACCAGTTCAGGGTGACGTCTGAATTTTAAAGTATGAGTGTTTACGAATATTCAACTTTTAAACCGCGACGATCGAGTAAAAATCTATTATTGAATATTTCTCCAGTTTCGGGCATATCGCGGTGCCAGGCTACTTAAAGTTTCGCTAAAACGAGGGCGATTAATATCTGGCCCTCCGCTAAAGATCTGGGTTACTTCATCGGCTTTGGCATCAAAGAAAGTTCTAACCAGCAAAGAATTTGCCCGCCTGGAATTCATAGTGGTTAAACCTTCTATCGCATCTGCAATAGCTATTTTCCCGACTTCAGGATCTTTATGCATTACATCTAATCCCTGGCGATGATATTGATACAAAGCATTGCGATACTCGGTAAACATATTGGAAAGCAGATCGGAATTTAAACGAAAACGAGAGCTTTGACCATCGGCGCCACTCCAACCGGTTCTACCGCTTTGTTGCGCAAGATTTACAATTCGATTGGCTTCCTGGTAATACTCGGTGCCGCCTTCGGGTGCGAAGGAATCGGCGTCCATTCCTAAAATGGTATATACATAAAAAGAAACTACAGAAACCAGGTTGCTGGAATAAGAGTTTTGACTATAATTTAAAGGCTGATACTCCCTGTAATTAAAACTGAATTGATTATCATTAAAGTTAAAAATTGGGCTCACCATTCCAGACCCGTATACCGGCCTTGAAGATTGCACCTGGATAGTTCCACTAAAAGACTCACCTTCAAAATCATTTATGGTGATGAACATACTGCAATTAATGCGTTCTCCCGGCTCGAATTCTTTATCGGTCCAGGAAGTTTGATTTACAAATTCCCTAAGCGAACTTTCTAAAGTTCTAAAAACAGAAAGGTTACTTTGCCCTGTTTGCTCGGTATTGATCACTATTTCACAGTTGAGTTCTTGGGCGACAGCAAAAGGCATCCCAGCCACTAAAAGAATAAGAAATAGCAATTTACGCATCTAACAAATGTACAATTTCGTTTAAAATATCGGCTGCAACCTCGGCCTTAGATTTTAGATCAAAAGCCTTTTCAGAATCTTTATAAACCAACGTGATCTTATTGGTATCCTTTTTAAAACCGGCGCCGGCATCGTTCATAGAATTCAACACGATAAAATCGAGATTTTTCTTAAGCAGTTTTCCCCGGGCGTGTTCCAATTCGTTATTAGTTTCTAAAGCAAAACCAATTAGTTTTTGATGGGTTTTCTTTTTCCCCATCGATAAGAGAATATCCTGGGTTTTGGTAAGTTCCAGGCTTAGGTTTTCTTCGGCCTTTTTAATTTTTTGCGCCGCTACAATCTTTGGCTTATAATCTGAAACCGCTGCAGCAGCAATAGCCACATCTACATTTTCGAAATGATTATGTACGGCAGTGTACATTTCTCTCGTACTAACCACTCTAATTAGGTTGATCTTTGGATCATCCATATCCAAATGTGTAGGACCGGAAATAAGGATTACCTCAGCTCCAAGTTCAGCGGCCTTTTTAGCGAGCTCAAAACCCATTTTACCGCTGGAATGGTTTCCAATAAAACGAACCGGATCTATAGCCTCGTAGGTTGGACCGGCGGTAATTAAAATTTTCTTTCCCTGCAGAGGTAAGTTTTCAGAAAAATAAGCTTCCAGAAATTCGATAATCTCTTCCGGTTCTGCCATTCTCCCCTCGCCTTTTAAACCACTGGCAAGTTCACCGGTTCCTGCGGGGATCATGATATTTCCGTAGGACTTAAGGCTCTTAAAACTATTTTTTGTGGAAGGATGCTTATACATATCCAAATCCATTGCAGGTGCAAAGAAAACCGGACACTTCGCTGAGAGATAGGTTGCGAGCAAAAAGTTGTCGCTGTTCCCCGACGCCATTTTAGATAAGGTATTGGCTGTGGCAGGGGCCAAAACCATAAAATCGGCCCATAGGCCGAGTTCTACATGGTTGTTCCATTGCTCATCTTCATCATCTTCTGTAAAAGAAGAAAAGACCTCGTTCTTAGAGAGGGTAGAAAGTGTAAGCGGAGTAACAAATTCTTTGGCAGCCGGCGTCATCACAACTTTTACCTGTGCACCGGCTTTAATAAACAAGCGTACTAAAAATGCAGATTTGTAGGCAGCAATACCGCCACTTATGCCCAAAAGCACTTTTTTGCCTTTTAGTACAGACATCTTAATTAAGCTTCTGCTTCAGAATCTTTGGTGTTTCGGTAATAGATTTTACCGTCTAACCATTCCTGCATAGCAAGTGCATGTGGTTTTGGAAGTTTTTCGTAAAACTTAGAAACCTCAATTTGCTCTTTATTCTCAAAGATCTCGTCAAGACTGTCATTATAGGTAGCAAATTCGTCAAGCTTCTCCAATAATTCTTTTTTGATCTCAGAATTGATTTGGTTTGCTCTTTTTGCAACCACAGAAATAGCCTCGTATATATTATTAGTTGGCTCGTCTACCTTGTTCTTATCGAAGGTAATTGTGTTAATTGGTGCGTCTGTCTTTTTAATATCCATCTTTCTTCTACTATTAAAAATTTTGTAAGCGTGATTTTATATCTTCTGCTGAAGCTTCCATAGGCTCAATATACTCGCCTTCCGGATAATACTTTTTGTAAGTTTGGTAATATTCCAGCGCTTCTCTAAGGCGCTCTTCCATTAAATCCCTAAAACTATTAATAGCTAATCGGTAAGCCGAATCGAACCTATAATAATGCGCGCCTTCTCTAAAGGGAGACCCGGGATTATTAGCTAAAAAGTTTGTAAACGAAGTGATAGCAGCCCGGTAATTTCCGGCTCTTGCTTCTCCCGTTAAATGATATTGTTTGGCAATTTCGTATTCCTTTTTTTCCAGTTTTATACGCAATTCAGCTGCCATATCGTTGGCTTCCTCTACGTGTTCCCCTTCCGGATAAGTATTTAGATAAGCCTGAAGTTCTGCAACTGCCTTATCGGTATCGGTTTGATCCAGAGCATAATTGGGGGAAAGTTCGTAAAAACTTCTTGCCTTTTTAAACGCTGCCTCTTCTACTTTCTCACTATTAGGATAAGATTGCTGAAAACGCTCAAACTCGTATGAAGAAAGGTAATAATCGCCCAATTCATAATAAGTGTTCGCAAACAAAAAGCTAAGCTTTTCTCCCTGGGGTTTCCCGCGATATTCCGGAACAATTTGTTCAAACAACCTTAAAGCTTTGCGATATTTACGTTTGTCGCCTTCTTCCTGGGCTTCGTTATATAACTGCTCGGCATAGCTATATTTCTTTCCGCTATCATCGCTTTTAAGTAATTCCTGATATTCCCCGCAGGACACTGTTAGCATTAAAACTGCCGCTAATAAAATTGCTTTCTTCATCATTTGTAAAAACATCTGGCAAAAGTACATTTTTCTTCAGTATAAAAAAAACTTTGTGTACCCGCCTTAAATAACCTTTTAACTCCTTATTATACTGAAAATGGAAAAATGAAAGTACTTGCTGAAAAAATAAAACTATCTGAAAAGCTTTTAAACCGTCATTCTGAATTCATTTCAAAATCTAAGATGTTGATATTCAAAACATGTTAAAAGCTGAAACAAGTTCAGCTTGACGAAACCAGACTTTATAGACAGTCTCTAAAATTAGTTTTTAAAATTTACTCGATAATCGAGACTTAAATACCCCCGCTCGTTTATTTAAAATTTTTCAGGAAATCTTCAATTTGCTGTTGAAGTCCTAAAGTCGCTTTTACCAAAGGTAATCTTAGGTGATTTTTAATGCTTCCTTTTTGAGCGAGCAAAGCTTTAATTCCGGCAGGATTTCCTTCTGCAAAAATTAGATCTATAGATCGCTGCATTTTATAATGAAGCTCATAAGCTTTAGCCGGTTTCCCTTCTAAACCAAGTGAAACCATTTTAGAAAATTCTGCAGGTATTCCCTGCGCGATTACCGAGATTACACCTTTTCCTCCGGCTAAGGTCATAGGTAAAGTAAGCATATCGTCTCCCGAAATAACAAGGAAATCTTTTGGCACCAGGCTTATTAATCTCATAGCCTGCACCATATCCCCGGCGGCTTCTTTCACACCGATAATATTATCAAAATCTCTAGCGATTCGGTTTATAGTTTCCGGAAGCATATTTGAAGCGGTTCTTCCCGGCACATTATAAAGAATTAAGGGCAGTGGTGAAGCAGCAGCTACAGCTTTAAAATGCTGGTAGATGCCTTCCTGGGTTGGTTTGTTATAAAAAGGCGAAACCGAAAGTATAGCTTCAAATCCTGAGAAATCGCCGGACTCTAGCTCGTCGCATACCACGCGCGTGTTATTTCCCCCAAGACCTAAAACCAAAGGCAGGCGTTTATTATTCTGTTTAACTACGGTATCTATTACAAGTTGTTTTTCTTTTTTATCAAGACTGGCACTTTCGGCGGTTGTACCTAAAACCACCAGGTAATCTACTCCACTTGCGATCTGGTTTTCCACCAGGTTCTCCAGTGCTTGCACATCTACAGATAAATCTTCCTTAAAAGGAGTTATCAAAGCTACACCGGTACCAATAAATGACTTCATTCTATTTTTTGTTTTGATGATAATCGAAAATTATTGCCCTATTTCCTGAAAAGAGTGAAAAATGCAAAATTTTCGGGCAGCAAATGTATTGATTTTGCCAATTTCAGAAAGTAAAATTCACTTCTGGTTTTCAAATGAAGCACATATTTAACAGCTTTGATTTTTCTGTTAAAAAATAAACAGAATTAAAACATCTTTGAGGAAATTACACAAGGTTCATCAGGCGAAGTTTACGCTCTGGTGTGAGGAAAAAGAACAGGCAGAATAACAGGCCGGTAAACCAAAGAAAATTACCTGTTATTAGAATGGCAGAGTCTTTTAAATAGAAATGTGCCGCATCTCTAAAGACATCAGCGAATATAAAAGCCAGCACCAGGGTAATAAAATAAACCGATTTCTTTGAATAGGAGTTTAAATAATAAATAAGCGCTACAATACCAAGAATAAGCAAATTAAGGTAATAAAATATATAAATTCCAAACTCCAGGTCACTACTCATATAACCTTTTAATTCAATAACGTGCGTCAATAATAAATAGGTATTTACACCAATTAGCAAGATAAAATATACAAGTATGGTTTTAGTAGCAGTTTGCCGTTGTGTATGCTGAAAAGCTTCCCTGCTTAAGCCAAAATAGGCACCCATATAACATAACAATAAAAGAAGTTCTAAGTTAAAGCCCGGGAAGGTTAAGCAGATTATTTGGGCTAACAAGAAGAAGCTGAAAAATATAATTGCATTATAAGCTGGTTTTTTATTACGCTTTAAATAAATAGTAAAAACCCCCAGAATAAATATAAGCTGAGTGGCCCGCATTAACCAATCAATATCTCCTATGGTGGCATATAAATTCACCCCCAATAGCGGAAACAGAAGTAACAATAAACACTGAAAAAGACTCATTTCCATTAAATTGCGAGCCGAAAATATAAAAATATTACGGCTATATTTATATTTTTTGCATTAGCATTGCCGTTTTTGAGATCATGCAGGATTTTTTCGATATAATGCTCGATTTTTTCGCTGAATTACTGCCGAATTTTGAAAAGCAAAACTTTAGTTCAGCCAGATAATCTATTTATCTTTGCTTTTTTAATAAAATTTAAATGAAAGAACTCCGCTTAAGTATTTATCTGTTACTAGCCATAATCGTTCTAAGCTGCAAAGGAAATTCGATTAAAACTGCTGAAATTAAAGGCCAGCGCATCGCTATAGACGAAAAGATTGAAGCAAATGCTGAAATAGAAGAATTTATACAGCCCTTTAAACAGCATTTAAACAAAACTTTAGACAGCACCCTGGCTTACAATCCCCGCGCTATGGTAAAAAGTGACGGCGATCTAAATACTGCGATAGGGAATCTAATGGCCGATGTGGTTATGGAGCAAGCCGGCTCTGTTTTTAAAAGCAGAACAGGAAACGAGATAGATATGGTTTTGCTTAATCACGGCGGAATTAGATCTGGCCTAAACAAAGGAAATATTTCTACCCGAAGTGCTTATGCCTTAATGCCTTTTGAAAATGAAATCGTGGTAGCTGAACTTTCCGGAGAAAAAATTAAAGAAATGCTTACTTACCTGGAACGAGCAAAAACCGCTCATCCCGTTAGTGGAATCCAGATTGAAATGGATCAGGATTACAAAGTTACCAGCGCAAAAATAAACGATGAAGAGATTGATGAAGATAAAACCTATTTTGTAGCTACTTCAGATTATTTGCAGCAAGGCGGCGATAATATGAGCTTTTTTAAAAATCCAATCGAATTGTATAAAGTAGACTATAAATTGCGAAATGCTATTATAGATTACTTTAAGAAAGTAGACACCTTAAAAGTAGATAAAGACAATAGGTTTATAAGAAAGTAAAGAGATGAAAAGAAGAAATTTTATACAACAAACCTCAGCAGCAACTGCTTTTATAGGAATTGGTGGCTTAAGCTCACTTTCATTTAAATCAAATTACAAGAAGCATATTACCATTCTGCACACCAACGATGTGCATAGCCATATAGAACCTTTTGGACCCGATGATTCCAGGAATCCTAATATGGGTGGAGTGGCCAGGCGAGCGACTTTAATTCAGCAGATTAAAAATGAAAACCCGAATACATTATTATTAGATGCCGGGGATATTTTCCAGGGAACCCCTTACTTTAATTTCTATGGCGGTGAACTGGAATTTAAGCTGATGAGCAAGATGAAGTATGATGCAGCCACCATTGGAAACCACGACTTTGATAATGGGATAGATGGATTATATGCGCAACTTCCGCATGCCGAATTCGATTTTATCTCTTCCAATTATGATTTCAGCAATACGGTGATGGACGGGCACACCCACGATCATAAAATTTTCACTAAAGACGGAGTGAAAATTGGGATTTTTGGTTTGGGAATTGAACTACAGGGCCTGGTGAACGACAGTCTTTACAAGGAAACAAAATACCTGGATCCTATAGAAATTGCGCAGGATCAAAGCCGAATTCTAAAACAAGAAAAGAATTGCGACCTGGTTATTTGCCTTTCGCATTTGGGCTATAAATACAGCAGCGATAAAATTTCTGATATTAAACTAGCGCAAAGCACCGAGAATATAGATCTCATTATTGGCGGCCACACCCATACTTTTCTTGAAAAACCAACTGTAGAGACCAATAAAGCCGGCAAAAAAGTTTTGGTGAACCAGGTGGGGTGTTACGGACTTTTCCTGGGCAGAATTGATTTTTATTTAGACGATAAAAATAATATTGAAACAAACGGAGTCAAGATTGAGGTTTAAATTTTAAAAGTTTAAACCTCGATCTTTTTTTGAATAAGTTACTCAAGCATCTTTAAAAACTCGTCTTCGCTCACAATTTTAGTTCCTAGTTTTTCGGCTTTTGCCAGTTTGCTTGGTCCCATATTTTCGCCTGCAACCAGATAATCGGTTTTTCCTGAAATAGAGCCGGAAACTTTTCCGCCATTATCTTCTATCATTTTTTTGAGTTCGTTCCTGGAAACTTTTTCAAAAACCCCGGAAATCACAAAAGTATTTCCCTCAAGTAAATCGCTCTGGTTTTCCAGTTCTTCGGCAGCAATTTCCAATTTGAGTCCGTAGTCCTTTAAACGCTGAACGATTTTCCTGTTTTCTTCGGAAGCAAAAAAATCGGTTACACTTTCGGCGATTCGTTCTCCTATTTCGTCAACCGCCGTAAGATCTTCGATTGAAGCCGAAGCCAGGGCATCTATATTTTCGTAATGTTTTGCGAGTTTTTTAGCTACGGTTTCGCCCACATATCTTATTCCAAGAGCAAATAAAACCCGTTCAAAAGGAATTTCTTTAGATTTTTCAATTCCACTAATCAGGTTTTCCGCCGATTTCTCTGCCATTCGTTCCAGCGGAAGAACATCTTCTTTTTTCAGGGTATAGAGATCTGCATAATTGGTGATTAAATTAGCATTCACCAACAAAGCCACGGTTTCACCACCCAGGCCTTCAATATCCATTGCTTTTCGAGAAATAAAATGCTGGATTCTTCCTATAATTTGAGGCGGACAACCATTATAATTAGGGCAGTAATGCTGAGCTTCCCCTTCCTTTCTAATTAATTCGCTATCGCATACAGGACAGGTTTCGGCATATTTGGTTTCAGGAGTTTCCGGATCCCTTTTGGTAAAGTCAACCCCTACGATCTTAGGAATAATTTCACCGCCTTTTTCTACAAAAACGGTATCTCCTTCGCGTACATCCAGTTTCTCAATCTGGTCGGCATTGTGTAAAGAAGCCCGTTTCACCGTGGTTCCGGCTAATTGTACCGGCTCAAGATTGGCAACCGGAGTGATTGCTCCTGTTCTCCCAACCTGGTAAGTAATCTTATTTAGCTTAGTGCTTTCCTGTTCAGCTTTAAATTTATAAGCCATTGCCCAGCGCGGGGATTTAGCGGTATACCCTAATTCATCCTGTTGGTCAAAACTATTTACTTTCACCACTACCCCATCGGTTTCGTAAGGTAAATCGTGGCGGTGCTGGTCCCAGTAGTTTACATAATCCAACACTTCTGCAATACTATTTTTTAACTCGGCTTCAGGCGGAACTTTAAAGCCCCAATCCCTGGCTTTTTCCAGGCCTTCAAATTGTGACTTTACCGGTAAACTATCAGCCACCAAACTATAGAGCAGGCAATCTAAAGGCCTTTTCGCGACCTCTGCACTATCCTGGAGTTTTAAACTTCCAGAAGCGGTATTTCTTGGATTAGCATAAGGTTCTTCCCCGGCTTCTACTCTTTCGGCATTCATTTTTGCAAAACCTTCATAGGGCAAAACAATTTCGCCCCGAATATCAAATTTCTGCGGAAATTCGCCCTTCAGTTTTAAAGGAACAGATCTTATGGTTTTTATATTATTAGTCACATCATCTCCCTGAAAACCATCCCCACGGGTAACCGCGCGTTTTAATTTACCATCTTCATAAGTCAGGCTAATAGAAGCGCCATCGTACTTTAATTCGCAAACATACTGTACTTTACCACCAATAGATTTTTCGATTCGCTTTTCCCAGTCTTCCAATTCTTCTTTAGAGTAGGAATTTGAAAGCGAATACATTCTATAATCGTGAACTACAGTCTCAAAATTTTTAGTTATCGCACCACCTACACGACGCGTGGGAGAATTAGGATCATCAAATTCAGGATTTTTTTCTTCCAGCTCCTGCAATTCTTTCAGCTTCATATCAAAATCGTAATCGCTGATCTCGGGCCTATCTTCTATATAATATAAATAATTATGGCGGTGTAATTCTTCGCGTAACTGCTTGATCTTTTCTTCGGTACTCATAAAAGGTTGGTAAGTTATTGCTGAGCTTTTAGTTTATCGTTTTCAAAAACAAGGGAGTGCTTTTTTCCCTGTTGCGTAAATTCCATTTTAAATTCAGATTTATAGGCTTTATCATCTGTAGGAAACCAATCTTTAAGCTTTTGGTTTATGGTGATGAGCAAACCTTCGTCATCACCAATAGCACAAAAACGCTCAAAATCGCCATCATATTTTTCTAATTCAAAGTTGGTATGTAGAAAGTCGAATTTCTCCTTAATATTTTCAGTTACCAGTCCAACTTCACTAATTCCTAAAATACTTTTTTCTGAAAATAATGCCGACTCCGGTTTACTCAAACTTTCCCGGGAAATGAATTCAATAATATTTTGGTCTCTATCGTAGAAATAGAGTGATTTTGCACTCCAGTCTAAAAAATCTATAATTTCCTGTCCGTTTCCTCGTAAAACGGGAACCCTTTCTTTTACCCATTCCAGGGCTTCGTTATGTTGATTATCGGGAACATGAAATGCGATATGATAAGCTGTTGCGTTTTCTTTCTGCTGAAATCTTAAAGTGGAATATCCGGTTTCAACTTCAAAATAATCATCGCTATTATCGGTGACCTTTAGATTTAAGGTATCGCGATAAAAACGCAGTTGTTCTTTTAAATTCCCGCTATATATTTGAAGTTTCTGGATTTTCATAATGTTTTAATTTAGGTCTGATCTTTATTCATCCATTTGGGAACCGGCATAGGTTTAAAATTATGCATTTTTTCCAGGAGCTCCTCTATATTTTCAGCGATAAGCAAAAGATCAAAGTTCTCTTTTCTAAGCAAACCTTTGCGAACCATTGTTTTAAGCATCGCGATAAGATCGTCGTAGAATCCGTTGATATTTAGAAGCCCAATGGGATTTTGATGCAGCCCCAATTGACCCCAGGTTACGATTTCAAAAAGCTCTTCGAAAGTTCCAAAACCACCAGGAAGTGCTATAAAACCGTCACTTAATTCGTGCATTTTCAACTTTCGCTCGTGCATATCTTTAGTAGTGATCAATTCGGTTAAACCGGTATGTACCACTTCTTTGGTTTTCAAAAAATCTGGAATTACCCCAATTACTTCACCTCCATTTTGCAGTGTTCCGGCAGCTACCTGCCCCATTAAACCAAGTTTACTTCCACCAAAAATGAGTTGAATATTTTTTTGCGCTAAGACTTTACCTAAGCGATAAGATTCGGTATAAATCTTTTCATCATTACCTTCGCTGCTTGCGCAAAAAACAGCAATTCTTTTGAGTTGATTCTTATTATTTTCCAAATCGTTTCTTTTTTATTCTAAAAATTATATTACAAAAGGAACCTTTAAACTTTACCCCAGAAAAGTAAAAATAATTCCAATTTATTAAGCCGTAACGCGATTTTCCAATACAACGCAGTCTAGCTATTTAATAGTAATGTTCTGTACTAAAGTAGACTGTATCCCTTTCAATCTCAAAGATTATTTTATGACTCATTGCAGCCCCATTTGAAAAATATCCATTCATATACTTCTCAATTTCTTCATTTTCTCTTTTAAATTCCAGGATATAACTTCCATCATTTTTATCAGTATCCATTTTTAGAAATCCGGAAACTGATTTGCCTGATTCCACTTTATTGAAAATTGAAGTTTTAGAACCATCGGTTGTTTTAATCTGAACCTTATTTAATGTCCTGCCCGTATTATTTTGAATTTCAAAATCAACTCCGGTTCCTTCGAAAAAGCTACACGAAGTAATGACCAGACCACAGATTATTAGAATTATAAAGTTTCTCATATTTAAATATTATGCGCGATTCCTTTTAGCATCCTGTAATTTCCAAAAATATCTTTTCGTTTCTCGGTAACAAACCCCTGCTCTTGCATCATCTTTTCAGTTTCATCTGCGAGGTATTGATTGATCTCAAAATAAAGCTTTCCACCAGGATTGAGACTTTCTTTGGCCAATCTCGTAATTTTATTATAAAAAAGTAAAGGATCTTCGTCTTTAACATACAAAGCAGTTTCGGGCTCATACTCCAAAACATTGCGATGCATTTCTTTTTTTTCCAGCTCCCGAACGTAGGGCGGGTTAGATACTATAATATCCCAGCTTCCAATGAAAGCGTCGGTTTTTAAAATATCCTCCTGGATAAAATTAATTTCAGCATTGTTAGTTTCAGCATTGTTAGTTTCAGCATTGATTTTCGCTATTTGCAAGGCTTTTTCAGAAATATCAATTGCTGAAATCTGAGCTTTTGGAAGATTTTTCGCCAGACTTATGGCGATGCAGCCGCTGCCGGTTCCTATATCCAGGATCTTCAATGCTTTTTTCTCGGAAGCGAAATCATCTAAAATCCATTGCACCAATTCTTCGGTTTCCGGTCTTGGCACCAGTACATTTTTATCAACTTTAAAAGTCAATCCGAAAAATTCTGTTTCCCCAATAATATACTGAATGGGTTCATGATCTTTTAAACGAACTAAGGCTGCATCTAATTTCTGAATCTGGTTTTCATCAATTTCAGTTTCAGGATTTAGAGCCAGGTCCAGACGTTTTATTCCAAAAAATGCTTCGGTTAATAAAAAGAAAAAGGAAAACACTTCTTCCGCCCGATACTCGCTTTCCAGCTCATTAAAGAAAATTTCTTTTTGTGCTTTTAGTTTCATCTTTCCAGTTGTGGATTGTGGATTGTCGGTTGTAAGTTCTCGGTTTGGTGTTTAAGCTATTCTTTTGTCTTGATTCTTTGCTCTCTTCTCTATTCTCTTTATTCTTGAATCTTAAACTTTGAATTTTAAAAACTTTCAAATATCCTTAATCATCCACATCGTGCAATTGTAATGACCGGTGTCTCCGAGAGGTTTTTCTAAAGATTTAAATCCGCTGCGGGCATAGAGTTTTCGCGCACTTTCCATATAGGGCAAGGTTTCAATATAGCACTGTTCAAAACCCTGGGCTTCCCCAAATTTTAAGCAAGTATCCATCATCTGCGCCCCCAAACCTTTACCTCGAGCTTCAGGGAGAAAATACATTTTTTGCAGTTCACATATTTTTTCTTCCAGTCCAATTAACGGGGCAATTCCGGCGCCACCAATAACCTTTCCATCTTCTTCTACCACAAAATAATTCATTCGCGGGTGCTGGTAAGTAGCGAACATATCGTCAAGTGCTTTGTCCTCATAGGCGGTGCCAACTTTAGGAACGCCCATTTCTACTAAAACCGTTCTAACTACTTCGGCAACTTGTTGATTGTCTTCGGGTTGAATTTCCCGTATTTTTAGCGTGCTCATTCTTGGTAAATAATCCTATTTTAGTGGCGTGAATATACACGAAAAATATATAAAACGCTGTATCGAACTGGCCAAAAACGGACTGGGAGCAACCTATCCCAATCCGCTGGTAGGCAGCGTAATTGTTCATAAAAATAGCATTATTGGCGAAGGCTGGCACCAAAAGGCAGGCGCTCCACACGCCGAGGTAAACGCAGTAAATTCTGTGAAAGATAAATCGCTTTTAAAAAAATCTACCATCTATGTGAGTCTTGAACCCTGCAGCCATTTTGGAAAAACGCCGCCTTGTAGTGATCTAATTATCGCCAAAGGCATTAAAAAAGTGGTGATTGGCGCTGTAGATCCTTTTGCTGAAGTTGCCGGACGGGGCATTAAAAAATTAATGGAAGCCGGTTGCGAAGTGCAGGTAGGAGTTTTGGAGCAAGAATGCCAGGACCTCAACAAACGCTTTTTCACTTTTCATCAAAAAAAACGCCCCTATATTATTTTGAAATGGGCGCAAACCGCCGATGGTTTTATCGCTCCGAAAATTCAGGAAAAAAGAGAACCGGTTTGGATCACGAATCAATATTCAAAACAACTAGTGCATAAATGGCGAAGTGAAGAACAGGCTATTTTAGTAGGCACCAACACCGCGATTGCCGATAATCCTAAATTAAATACCAGGCTTTGGAAGGGCGAAAACCCGGTTCGGGCGGTGATAGATAAAAAATTAAAAATTCCGGAAGAATCTGCATTGTTTGATGGCACTATAAAAACAATTGTTTTAACCGAAAATGAAAAGAAGTCAGACAATAATAATTTAGCCTTTGAAAAATTAGATTTCCAACAGGACCTGCCGAATCAAATTTGCGAGGTGCTTTACCGGCATAACCTACAATCGGTTATTATTGAAGGTGGTGCAAAAACGCTTCAGACTTTTACTGATAACAATCTTTGGGATGAAGCGAGAGTTTTTACCGGAATTTCTGAATTTCATAAAGGCGTAAAGGCACCGGAGTTTTCAGGAAAAATGTTTTCTAAAACCACTCTGGAGCGGGATACTTTAAAATTTTATAAGAATGATTAAAACTATAATATTCGATTTTGGAGACGTATTCATCAACCTGGACAAACCGGCTACGATGCGCGAAATGAATAAATATAAAATCGAAGAACTTTCAGAAAGTTTGCTGGATATTAACCAACAATATGAAAAAGGGCTAATTTCTTCTACTGAGTTTGTAAAATATTATCAAACAGAACACTCTCAACTTCAGGAAAATCAGTTTAAAAATTCCTGGAACGCGATTCTAATAGATTTCCCGGAATATCGTTACCAGTTTTTAAAAAAGCTTTCTGCAGAAAAAAACTATAAGTTAATTCTTTTGAGCAATACCAACGAAATTCATATTGATTGGGTTAAAGAAAATGTACCGTTTTTTGAAGATTTTAAAGCTTGTTTTGATGCTTTTTATCTTTCACACGAGATCAATTTTAGAAAACCTGATGCCGAAATTTATGAGTATGTGCTGGAGCAACACGATTTAAAGCCAGAAGAATGCCTTTTTATAGATGATACCAAAGAAAATACCGAGGCCGCTAAAAATTTAGGAATTCACACCTGGAACATTGAACCTACCCGCGAAGATGTGATCGATTTATTTACTGCTAAAAAAGAGTTATTTTGATCTATCTACTGCTTAGTATACTTTCTTCCACGGTTATTTTTGTGGTTTTCAGGCTGTATAAAAAATATGGAGTAAACACCCTCCAGGCCATCATCGTCAATTATTTTATCGCCTGTATCGTGGGCTTTTTCGGTTATATTGAAAGTGTTGACGACCTGGTTAGAATCCCTTCAGAATCCTGGTTCCTGGGAACAGTATTTCTGGGCGCTATGTTTATAACCGTATTTAATCTTGCGGCAATTACCACACAGCGCAGTGGACTTTCGGTGGTTTCGGTAGCCACCAAAATGTCGGTTGCGATTCCTGTTTTCTTCGGAATCTTTATTTATAATGAAAGCCTGGGTTTTTTAAAAGTCACCGGAATTATTCTCGCACTCGCGGCGGTTTATTTGAGTTCTATTAAAACGAAAAAAGGAATTAGCATCAAGAAAGAAAATCTCATTTTTCCTTTACTGGTTTTTGTAGGCAGTGGGATTATTGACACAACAATAAACTACCTTGAAAATTTCTATGTTTCGGAAACCGATGTCGGGCTTTTCTCTTCCAGCATTTTCGGAATTGCAGGAATCATTGGAACCACGATCTTAATTGGACAGGCAGTTTTAGGAAAACTGAAAATTACCTGGAAAAATATAGCGGGAGGAATTGCGCTGGGAATTCCCAATTATTTTTCGATCTATTTTTTAGTAATGGCACTGCGATCTCCGGGATTTGAAAATTCGGTGATCTTTACCCTGAACCACGTGGGAATTGTTTTAGCCTCAACCATACTGGGAATCGTACTTTTTAAAGAAGTTCTCTTAAAGAAAAACTGGATTGGAATTGCGCTAGCCGTGATAAGTATTATTTTGGTGGCGAGTAGCCAATAACAGTTTCTATTAGTCATGGTGAAGCCATTTTTTTGTGGCTATAGCAATCTCATTTGCGAATGCCTAACCAAATACAGATTACTTCTCCCGATAAAAATCGGGATCGTAATGACGTCGGATTTAAAATTCAGCTATAATGAAAGACACCTATAAAACCATAACCAAAGCTTCGCCCGAAGTCCTGTTTAAGGATAGGAATTCAAAATTCTTTGGCTACGCATTTCCGGTTAGGACAGAAGAAGAAGCAAATATTCATTTAGAAGAATTAAAAACAAAGCACCACAAAGCGAGGCACTGGTGTTATGCCTGGCAATTTGGAAAATCTGAAGCCGATTTTCAATATCGCGCCAATGATGATGGCGAACCTTCCAACTCTGCAGGAATGCCAATCTATGGGCAAATTCAATCTTTTGAGGTTACCAACATTCTAATTGTGGTGGTGAGATATTTTGGCGGTGTAAAACTCGGTGTGGGCGGACTTATAAATGCCTATAAGACCGCAGCGCAAATGGCACTGGAAGAAGCCAATATCGTTAAACGAACCATAGACGAGCTTTTCGAGATTAGTTTTGATTATCCTGAAATGAACATCGTGATGCGATTAATAAAGGAAAATAACCTCAATATTATTGAACAAAAACTGGAGTTAGATTGTAAGATCTATATTTCTGTAAGGAAAAAAGATGCAGCAGCTATTTTTGAAAAATTTGATACTACTTATAAAGTTGAAATTAAGAAATTAGAGGATTAAATTTTCTAGAAATTGTTATCGCAATGACAATTGAGAGAAGCAATTTATAAAATTCCAGTAAGCATTTAGAGATTACTTCGCTCCGCTCTTAATAACGATTCTTTTGAAAGAGAAAGTTTCTATAATTATCTAGATTGCATTATTAAAGTTTATTTCAATTTCTCTAAAATATATTGTGGACAACGAATTGGTTTTTTGGTTTTGGAATCCATAAAAACAAGAGTAGTAAATGCTTTAGTGAGCAACTCTTTATTTTGATTATAAATTAAATATTCAAAAGTAATTTTTACCGAGGGAAGTTCCTTCAGCTGCACTTCAATTTCTAATTCATCTTCAAAAACTGCAGGCCTTAAAAATTTTGTGTTCAATTCGTAAACCGGTAACATTACACCGTTTTCTTCCATCGTTTTATAGGAAATTCCTAGTGCTGAGAGCCAGTCAAGGCGGGCTATTTCAAAGTATTGAGCGTAATTCCCGTGGTGTACCACTCCCATTTGATCGGTTTCCGCATAACGGACTTTAACATAAGATATGTGACTTTTCATATTGAATTTAACAGGTAAAGTGAATGAGGTTTTGTACTTTCATAAGCGGATTTAAGTATGCATAAATTTTTCTTAAAATTCAACCCTAAACAGGTTTTTTTATTAGATAATTTGTTCACATATTTGCTCTACTCAAGTTGAAAGACCCCTATATCTTTTAACTGCTTATAAACCACTACTAATCTAAAATAATACAACACTAAGCATGTCAAAAACTGCGCAATCAGTTTGGAATAGCTGTCTGGCTTTTATCAAAGATAACATCACTCCACAAGCATACAAAACGTGGTTTGAACCTATACAAGCAGTAAAGCTTACGGATTGTGCACTTAGCATACAAGTGCCGTCTAAGTTTTTTTACGAGTGGTTAGAAGAACACTACGTAAAGCTTTTAAAAGTTTCGCTTACTAAAGAGTTAGGAGAAAAAGCGAAATTGGTCTACGTGATCAAAATGGAGAATACCTACGGCAATAAAATGCCATTTACCGAGAAAATTCCAAGTACCCAGCGTAGTAACATGGCTTCCCAGGAAGTAGAT
Organism: Salegentibacter mishustinae; assembly: GCF_002900095.1. Classification (NCBI taxonomy): domain Bacteria; kingdom Pseudomonadati; phylum Bacteroidota; class Flavobacteriia; order Flavobacteriales; family Flavobacteriaceae; genus Salegentibacter; species Salegentibacter mishustinae. Next base: position 2,170,987 of record NZ_LLKN01000002.1, read on the forward strand.
GTCCCTATAAAGAATAAAAATCCCGAATTAAAGAATCCTTTTATAATTCCGGGAATTAGAAATGTAAAGATCGAATCTCAATTAAACCCGAGTTACAATTTCGAGAATTTCCTGGAAGGAGATTCTAACCGATTGGCAAGATCGGCTGGATTAGCTGTGGCGAATAAACCGGGTGGAACTTCATTTAATCCGCTGCTTATTTTTGGTGGGGTTGGATTAGGAAAAACCCATTTAGCACACGCAATTGGGGTTGAAATTAAAGATAAATATCCAGAGAAAACCGTTTTATATATTTCGGCAGAAAAATTTACACAACAGTATATTGAATCTGTAAAGAAAAATAACCGAAACGATTTTATTCACTTTTACCAGATCATTGATGTTTTAATTGTGGATGATATCCAATTGCTTTCAGGAAAAGCAGGAACCCAGGATGTATTCTTCCATATTTTCAATCACCTTCACCAAAACGGAAAACAGGTAATTCTCACCAGTGATAAGGCACCGGTAGATATGCAGGACATTGAACAACGCCTGCTTTCAAGATTTAAATGGGGACTTTCGGCAGAATTACAACATCCAGATTTTGAAACAAGGATCTCTATTATTAAAAACAAACTTTATCGCGATGGCGTTGAAATGCCAGAAGAGATCGTAGAGTTTTTAGCTAATAATATTAAAACAAATATTCGCGAACTGGAAGGCGCTATTATTTCTCTTATAGCCCACTCTTCTTTCAACAAAAAAGATATCACTTTAGAACTCGCTAAAAAGATCGTAGATAACTACGTGAAAAATACCAAACGCGAAGTTTCTATAGATTATATTCAAAAAGTGGTGAGTGATTATTTCCAGATGGATGTGCAAACTTTGCAGTCTAAAACCCGCAAAAGGCATATTGTACAGGCAAGACAACTGGCCATGTTCTTTGCTAAAAAGTTCACAAAAGCTTCTTTAGCAAGTATCGGTTCACAAATTGGAAAACGCGATCATGCCACCGTTTTACACGCGTGCAAAACGGTAGATAACTTATCTACTACAGATAAGCAATTCAAGAAATTTGTTGAAGACCTCAACAAGAAACTTACTATATAAACGCATTTTTTATGAAGACTAAGGTATTGATGGTGTGCCTCGGCAACATATGCAGATCACCGCTTGCCGAGGGAATTTTAAAATCTAAAGTAGACCAATCTCAGGTTTTTGTAGATTCGGCCGGGACGGGAGATTATCATATAGACGACTCTCCAGACCCACGATCTATTGCGATAGCAAAAAAGAACAACCTGGATATTACTTATCAGCGCGGAAGGCAATTCCAGGCTGAAGACTTTGATAAATTCGATCGCATTTATGTGATGGACAATCAGAATTTTAAAGATGTGATCTCCCTTGCCAGAAACGACGACGATCGCGCTAAGGTACAATTGATCCTTGACGAAATTTTCCCAGCGGAAAACGTAGATGTTCCCGACCCATATTTTGGTGGCGAGCACGGGTTTGAAAATGTGTACCAAATGCTTGATGAGGCTTGCGAAAAAATAGCAAACCAGCTGAAGGAAGAAAACAAAGCATAATGGCAGACTTTAAATATTCAGGAAAACTTTACCTTATCCCCACTACTATGGGCGCTGCAAATCCCATGCAGGTTTTACCGATACAGGTAAAAGAAATTATGGAAGATCTGGATATTTATATTGTTGAAAATGAAAAAACAGCCCGCCGACATATAAAACAACTACTTCCGGAAAAACAGCAATCTATTTTAAAGTTTTTCAGCTTAAATAAATTTACTGAAGCTACTGAAATACCTTCCTTTCTAAATGACTGTAAAGAGGGAAAAGACATAGGCCTACTCAGTGAAGCCGGTTGCCCCGGTGTTGCAGATCCAGGTGCAGAAATTGTAAAAATCGCCCACAGCGAAGGAATACAGGTAATTCCATTAGTAGGGCCTTCTTCAATCCTTCTGGCAATGATGGGCAGCGGAATGAATGGCCAGCGTTTTACCTTTAACGGCTATTTACCTATAGATAAAAAAGAAAGAAAAAAGGAAATTAAAGATTTAGAGCGACTTTCTTCAGAAAAACAGGAGGCTCAAATTTTTATTGAAACTCCTTACCGAAATAATAAGTTACTGGAAGACTTTTTACATCTTTTACATCCAACCACAAGACTTTGCGTAGCTTGTGATCTTACACTGCCTACAGAGTACATTGTAACCAAACCGGTATCAGAATGGAGTAAAACAAAAACAGACCTCCATAAGAGGCCTGCTATATTTATATTTCAAAAGGAGATCTAAGCTCTAAAAGCTTTCATATTCACCCTGGGATTTTGCTCTGGCTGAACAAAAGAGGTGTCATAACCTCCAAATTTCTTCATATAGTTTCTTATAGAAGTTCCAAAGGCATCGCTAAAAGATTGCGCACCCCAACTTCTCAGGTATTTTTTTACACTTCCGGGACCTGCAAGGTGAGCAGCAGCAAGAATACCAGATTCGGTTACTTTCACTCCATTGATCACTTTACCTTCAAAACGAGCAATATCTCGAATTAAGATCCATTTGTTTCTGGAAGCGTTCGTGTAAAATGCGGCTTCCTGCAGTTCTGGAGAGTTCAGGAATTCTGCTCCATTGTAAATGCCGAGTAACTCGAGAGTACCAATACCAAACTGATATTTTCCCATATAGCCAAACTCATTTACGGTTTGATAGTTTCCACGGGATTCTTTAAAACCAAGTGCTTCTTTAAAACCATCATAGGACTTCCCCAGTTTAGGCAAAGGCCTTTTAAGGCTTAGATCTTTCGCTAATTCGCTTTCCTCAACAAGGGCCACGGTATAGTTTAGATCAAGGTTGGAAGTTGAATATCCTTCAATTTCCAGATTTGCTGCTTCTCTAGTTGAAAAACTGAAAAACATGCAGCCTGCAAAAACAGGCAAGATTGAAAATTTTGCAATTTTCCTTCTCATTACATTTTGTTTCTGAAAGGTTAACGGTTTCAGTTAAAAAATTAAACTTACACCCCTTTCAATTTCGCCGTGCAAATGTACAACAAAATTTAAAAATCTGAAGAACAAGGTGTTAACCAAATTATAAAGTTTCAAGTGAGCTTAACATGGCTATAAGAAAGCGCCAGTCAAGCCGTTAGAGCTTTCTTAAGAGTTATGGAGAAAAATCTTTTTTATCTTTTTACACCTTGCTTATTAATCCAACGCACATATTCCTGCTTATTCCGGTTATGTTGCGCTAAATTCTTAGCAAATTTATGGTAGCCAAAATTCTCTACATCGGCTACAAAATAGAAGTAATCGTGGTCTTCATAATTGAGCACTGCATTTATTGCCGAAATGTCTGCCATAAAAATAGGACCTGGTGGCAATTCTTTATACATATAAGTATTATAAGGTGAATCCAATTCCAGATCTTTATAAAGCACCCTCTTTATTATAGTATCCCATTTTTGCGTTTTGTTTTTAAGCGCATAGATCACGGTTGGGTCGGCATCTAGCTTCCAGCCGTTTTTATATCGGTTCATATAAACTCCCGCTACTTTAGGGCGTTCGTCCACTTTTGCTGTTTCTTTATGTACTACCGAAGCTAAAATGGAAACTTCTTTAGGATTCAATCCAATTTCTTCAGCTTTCTTTCTCTTTTCTTCAGTCCAGAAACGTTCGTATTCACGTTTCATTCTGCTTCTAAATTCTTCGGCTGAACTATTCCAGTATAATTCATATTGATTGGGAATATACATTGCTAAAGCTTCCGCTTGCGTAAAATCATTTTCGGCTAAAAATTCTTCATCTTTAAAAGCTTTAATCAAAGCAGTACTATCGGCTTCAATTTGCTCGGCGATTCTTCCGGCAAGATCTTCCAGGCGCTCCTGGTTATTAAAGGTAAGCTTAACAGGAACATTCCCTCGACGCAAGGCATTTACCAATTCATTATTATTCATACCAGATTTTATATCATATCTACCCGGTTTAATATTGGAAGCATAACCTTTTTTGCTGGCCACAAGATCAAAAGATTCCATATCCTCAATATAAGGCTGAAGGCTATCTATCACGGTTTGATAATCTGCCCCGGTAGGCACATAAACCATCTTTTCTTCTTCTGAAAAACTGGTATTTGCCGAAAATATACTGGTATAAATATAATAGCTAAAAACTGAAAGACCTATAAGTCCAAGAATGGCAATGGCCAGGAGAATTTTTTTAATATACATTATTTATTGATCAATTGATATAGAATTTCATCTTTAAATCGGCCTTCAAAATAAGTCCAATCTTTTTTTACACCTACTCTTTCAAAGCCCAAATTTTCAAAAAGCTTTACACTTTTTTCGTTCCCGCCGGTAATATTCGCATAAACCTGGTGCATTGCAAGATGCTTAAAACAATAATTACAGATAAGCTCAAGAGCTTCTGCTCCATAACCTTTTCCGCGTTCTGAAGCATCGGCTATTAAAATACCAAGGGCAGCCCTTCTATCTTTAGGTTCAAAATCAAAGATATCTATTAGTCCTACTTCTTTATCCTTTAAATCACATATTACCAGGCGAAGTTGTTTTACATCATAAATATCGCGGTGTGCATTTTCCAGGTATTGCTTAATCATAAAGCGAGAGTAAGGAGTTTGAGTAGCACTTACTTCCCAAAACTCTTCGTTATTCTCCACAGCGTGAACAAAATCGAGATCTTCGGGCTCAAGGGCTCTTAGATATATCTTATCTCCTTTTAAACTTAGCATACTATTTCACCTTTAAAAACCTGCTCTGCCGGGCCGGTTAACCACACATCGGTATAGATTTCATTTTCCTTCTTAAAAGAAACCGATAATTCTCCACCGGGAACAATAAGTTTTACGATATTTCCATTCGCTTTCCCCGATGCGTGTGCGGCCAAAGCTACGGCTGTAACGCCGGTGCCACAGGAAAGTGTTTCGTCTTCCACTCCCCTTTCATAGGTTCTAACGAGAAAGGTATTATCTTCCTGCATATCTACAAAATTCACATTGGTCCCGCCCGCACTAAGATACTCATCTGAATACCTAATTACAGCGCCTTCTTTTTTCACATCAAGATCAGTAACATTTTTTGTAAAAACCACGTGATGCGGAGAGCCGGTATCCAGAAAAGCAGTGTTCCCCAATTGCTTTATTTCTGAAAGATTTTGCATTTGCAAGCTCACTTCGTGATCATTAATAGTTGCTTTATGGGGGCCGTCTATCGCGGTAAAAGTTGCTTCGTTTTCTATAATTCCTAAAAACCTGGCAAAAGCTACCAAACAACGTCCGCCATTGCCACACATACTACTTTCGTTCCCATCGGCATTAAAATAGACCATTTTAAAATCATCTCCATCTACCTCAGGATTTTCTAAAAGGATTAACCCATCTCCACCAATGCCAAATTTACGGTCGCAAAGCTTCTTAATTAATTTGGTATTGTTTTTGGATATTAATTGTTGACGGTTATCAATCATCACGAAATCATTTCCCGTCCCTTGATATTTATAAAATGGAATTTTCATTACTTAAATTTTAAGGGCTACAAAGATACTATAAAATACACGATTTTTTGGGGTGTTAAATGGCCGTTAAAGTTAAAAACACCAAATACTAATAGTATAATTTTAAAGTTGAATTATATAAAAATACGTCTTACAAAATGAAAAATTTATCAAAACTACTTCTCGTCTCCATCCTTGGAGGCGCCTTGACCCTGGGGTGTTATAAAATATTTTTCGAGGAAGAAATCCCGGCAGGCTTACCACCGGTTTCCAATACTGCCGCTGAAGCAATTCCGGCGAATTATTCGGGAAATATTTACGGTACTAATGCCGATTTTACTGAAGCTGCAGAAAACACCGTTAACGGCGTGGTTCACGTTAAAAACGTAGCAGTTTTTAAAGGCCCAAGAACCCTGAGAGACCTAATGTATGGAAATAATAGTGGCGGAAAAGCACTTCAGGGTGCAGGTTCTGGAGTTATTATTTCTCCCGATGGATATATTGTAACTAACAATCACGTGATTAGAGAGGCAAACGAGGTTGAAGTCACTTTGAATAATAATAAAACCTACCAGGCTGAAATTATTGGTACAGATGAAACTTCAGATATCGCTTTATTAAAAATTGATGCTGAAGGTTTGGATTATATTCCTTTTGGAGATTCTGACAATGTGAAACTAGGCGAATGGGTTTTGGCGGTTGGAAATCCGTTTAATTTAAAATCTACTGTTACCGCAGGAATTATAAGTGCCACGGCGAGAGATTTAAATACTTATGATGCCACTCCCCAGTCTTTTATTCAAACTGATGCTGCGATAAACCCGGGAAATAGCGGGGGCGCCCTGGTGAATATCAATGGCGAATTAGTAGGAATTAATACCGCCATCACTTCTCAAACCGGTAGTTATGTAGGTTATGCTTTCGCAGTACCCTCCAACAACACCAGGAAAATAGTAGAAGATATTATGGAATATGGTGATGTACAAAAAGGAATTCTGGGAATTAGAGGCGGAAGTATTACTCAACGCGTTATTGAAGAATTAGATCTAAAGACTTCACAGGGAGTTTTGGTAGCCGAAGTTACTAGCGGAAGCGGAGCAGAAAAAGCAGGATTAAAAGAAGGTGATATTATCAAAAAAATAGACGATATAAACATCAATAAATTCTCTGATCTTACCGGTTACATCTACACTAAGCGACCAGAGGATGAAGTTCTGGTAACTTTTTTAAGAGAAGGTAATGAAAAACAAGCCAGGGTAAAACTTAGCAAATTTGAAACTTACGTTATTTCCCCTATTAAAATTGAAGTTGCTAATGTAACAAAAGAAGACTTGAAAGCTTTAAATGTTGAAAACGGCGTTAAGATTCATAGAACTTTATCACCGAAGCTACCGGCTGAAGAACTAGTAGGAACCATTATTACCGCAATAGATAATAAACCTGTTTCTAATGTAGGCGATGTAGAACGAATCTTTAGAAGTAAGAATCCTAAAGAAGACATCGTTATTACCATTGTAGATAGAAATGGCCAAAAACAGCGTATGGTTTGGCGATAAAAATGAAGCAATAAAATTAATAAAAACTCCCTTTTTAACAGGGAGTTTTTTTATGCAGAATTTTCTTTACGAAAACGTTTGAAATATATACTTTTGCGCCATTATTAAAACAACACAAACCACACATGAGCTTTAATAAAGTTTACGAGAAAGAACTTTCTTTTCAGGCAAACCGGCGCAAAGCGACCGTAGAATTCATTAACATAATTAGCGATCTTTGGTATGATAAGTCAATAGAACTTGTGCTTTTCAGAAATCAATTGCTTAATAGAAATGTGAGCGATATTCTTAACCTACACGAATACGCGGGAGAATTTGTAGAAAAACCAATTTCAATTTTTGATTCGGTAGAAATCGCAAAAGCAATCCAGGATATGGATCTCCCACCTGCAAAACTGGATATTGGGAAATTAACTTACGAATTTCACCTGGAAGATCAGGGACATCTTAATGCCATGGCTTTTGTTTCTGATAAATTAAAAGATGCAAAAAAATATGATAAGGTTGTTCCTAAAGACGTTGTGCTTTATGGTTTTGGACGAATTGGCCGTTTAGTAGCCAGGGAACTTATGGCCAGGACCGGTAAGGGGAGTCAGTTAAGGTTGCGAGCTATAGTTACTCGTGGCGCGGTAGATAGAACGGTATTGGAAAAACGTGCTTCTTTATTAAAAAATGATTCGGTTCACGGAGATTTTTCAGGAACTGTTAGTATAGACGAAGCCAATAGCGCACTTATTATTAACGGCACCACGGTAAAAATAATTTCGGCTGATAAACCTGAGGATATCGATTATACGAAATTCGGAATTAATAAAGCTTTAATTATAGACAACACTGGTGCCTTTAGAGACAAAGAAGCACTAAGCAGACACCTAAAAGCAAAAGGGGCGGCAAAGGTTTTACTTTCTGCTCCGGGGAAAGGGATTCCTAATATTGTTCACGGGGTAAATCATAAAGAACATAATCCTGATAAAATTTCGATATTTTCTGCAGCTTCCTGCACTACAAATGCAATCACCCCTGTTTTAAAAGCCGTTCAAGATACTCTGGGTGTAGTTCATGGCCATTTAGAAACTATTCACGCCTATACTAATGACCAGAACCTGGTAGATAATATGCACAGCAAATACCGCCGGGGTCGTGCAGCTGCGCTTAATATGGTGATTACCGAAACCGGTGCCGGGAAAGCCGTAGCCAAAGCTTTACCTGTCTTTGAAGGTAAATTAACCTCTAACGCCATTAGAGTTCCTGTTCCCAATGGTTCTTTAGCTATTTTAAATCTTGAAATTGAAGGTCAAACCACTGTTGAAGGCATAAATAATATTTTAAAGAAATACGCCCTGGAAGGTGAACTGGTAGAACAAATTAAATACTCTTTAGATAATGAGCTGGTTTCATCAGATATTGTAGGCTCTAACGCTCCGGCAATTTATGATAGTAAAGCCACCATAGTTTCTGAAGATGGCAAGAACGTTATTCTTTACATCTGGTATGATAACGAATACGGCTATAGTCACCAATTAATAAGGTTGGCAAAATATATCGCGAAAGTAAGAAGGTTCACTTATTATTAGAACATGAAAACTTTACTCGATAATCGAGATTAATTGCTCCGTCTCGAAGCATTGGGATGTCTTGAAATCAAGCTATCTTTTTGCACAATGCCTCTCGAGACCTGCACCTAGATATTTTATAAAAAACCCACCTAATTATGGTGGGTTTTTTATTTGAAATACTTTACATTTGCGCGCTCAAATTATTAATTTAAAGGAATTTAGCAAATTAATTTTAAAATAGTGAAGGCCATTACAATAAGTAGAAAAAGCAGGCGTTCAAGCATATAAATTCTCAACCAGAAAAACCCCAAATGATGCGTACCATTATTTTTTCAAGTTTACTTTTAATATTTTCAGTTAATGTTTTAACCGCTCAAGACTCATTAGCTACCTCTAATTTTATTGAAGATGAATTTGACAACCTTATCGAATCTTCAAATAATTACCAGGGCTACAAAGTAGTAGATTATGATGCTTTAATTGAATTGCGGGACAATACCAAACGCCACGTACAGGATTTAAAGAACGAGCTTCAGGAAGAACAAAGCACTATTGCCAGCCAGAACGAGGAAATAGAAAATCTCGAAAATCAATTAGCGGAAACCCAGGAAGATCTTAAACGTGTAAACGAAGAAAAAGATGCCATAAAATTCCTTGGAATGCCTTTTAGCAAAGGAAGTTACATGGCAATGATGTGGGGAATAGTTGGTGTTTTAATTCTGGCGCTTCTTTTCTTTATTTATAAGTTTAAAAACTCTAACGCCACCACTAAAGAAGCAAGGCACAGATTAAACGAAACCGAAAAAGAGTTTGACGCCTACCGCGCTAAAGCCCTGGAGAAGGAACAACGCCTAGGCCGTATGCTTCAGGATGAGAAGAACAAAGCCAAAGAATAATTCTTCTTCAGCTTAAATTTTAATTAGCATCTTTGCATTTTATTAGAAAATATGCGCATAGATATAATTACCGTAGTTCCAGATTTACTTAAAAGCCCTTTTGATGCTTCCATTCTAAAAAGGGCTATAGAAAACGGCCACGTAGAAATTCACCTGCATAATTTAAGAGATTATGTAACCGATAATTACAAACAAATTGATGATTATCAATTTGGTGGAGGTGCTGGCATGGTGATGATGGTAGAACCTATAGATAAGTGTATCTCAGACCTTAAAAGTCAGCGGGATTATGATGAAGTAATCTATATGAGTCCCGATGGCGAACGTTTTAACCAGAAAACGGCGAATGCACTTTCCCTTAAGGAAAATATCATTATTCTCTGCGGACATTATAAAGGAGTAGATCAAAGAGTACGCGATCACTTTATTACTAAAGAAATTTCTATTGGTGATTATGTTCTTTCTGGTGGAGAACTAGGTGCTGCTGTGGTTTGTGATGCTATCATTAGGTTAATTCCCGGTGTTTTAGGCAATGAAACTTCAGCGTTAACAGATTCTTTCCAGGACAATTTACTCGCTCCTCCGGTTTACACAAGACCTGCGGAATACAAAGGATGGAAAGTTCCCGAAATATTAACCTCAGGTAATTTTCCGAAGATAGAAGCCTGGAGAGAAGAAAAAGCCTGGGAAAGAACAAAGCGCTTAAGGCCTGATCTTTTGGATGAAACAGAAAAATAATTACAATTTCTCAATTGCATTATAAATTAAAATTAATACTTTTGCACTCGTTCTAAAATAACCTCTGGCGAGGTCCGTGTATGTTGTTTTGGATTTTACATTAAATAAGCAATTATGGAATCGTTAATTAAGTACGTACAAGACGAATTCGTTGAAAGAAAAGATTTACCTCAATTTTCTGCAGGTGATACTATTACTGTGTATTACGAAATTAAAGAGGGTCAAAAAACCCGTACCCAGTTTTTTAAAGGGGTAGTAATTCAGAAAAGAGGAAGCGGTGCTTCACAAACATTTACCATTAGAAAAATGAGTGGTACTGTAGGTGTAGAAAGAATTTTTCCTTTAAACCTTCCTGCAATTCAAAAAATTGAATTGAACAAACGAGGAAAAGTAAGAAGAGCTCGTATTTATTACTTTAGAGAACTTACCGGGAAAAAAGCCCGTATTAAGGAAGCTAAAAGATAAATTACATCTTATTAAATTTATAGAAAGCCCCGAAAATTCGGGGCTTTTTTTATGCCTAATTTATAAGAAAATAAAGCTATAAATCTCTGCCTAACAAAACGTTAAATTTCTTGCGAAAACTTATTTTTGGTTGTATATTTAGTATAGGAATTAGTTGAATAAAGAATGACAAAAGGATTTCTTAAACAGCAGATTCTGAGTAGAGCTTAAAACGCTTTACATACGGTTTTTATCTTCTATATAACGCTCATTTTTGCCAGGTCAAAAGAAGTTTGAAGGATAAAAACCTTTAGATTCAAAAATCTAACTTTACTAAGTTTTTATTTTTGAGTCATTGAAATAATACACACCGGGATTTTTCCCTTAAAGAATTTCGAAAATTCAGTGAGCACGTATTATTTCAGTTGAAGCCATTTCATTTTAGCTAATAAGATGAAATGGCTTTTTTTTGTGCCTTTTAAATAATAATTAACAGGCTTTCATGTTGCTTCAGCTATGATAAAAGCTTGAAAAATATTATATTGCGCAGAGCTCGAACGCCCAATAGCTATTGGGCGTTCATTGAGTTTAGACTATTCATAATTAATCAGCTATAAAAATTACAAAATGACACAGATTGGAAAGATCATTTATACAAAAACAGATGAAGCCCCGGCTTTAGCAACTTATTCTTTTTACCCTATTGTTGAGTCTTACACAAAAGCGGCAAACGTTGCGATGGAAACACGAGACATATCCCTTGCAGGAAGAATTTTATCTCAGTTTCCACAATACCTTTCAGAAGATCAAAAAGTAAGCGATGATTTAGCTGAACTTGGGGAATTAGCCAAGAAACCTGAAGCTAACATTATTAAGCTACCAAATATTAGTGCCTCTATTCCGCAGCTAAAAGCGGCAATTAAAGAACTTCAGGAAAAAGGTTATAAACTACCCAATTATCCAGATGAACCTTCTAACGATGAGGAAAAGAAAATCCAGGCTACTTACGATAAAGTAAAAGGTAGTGCTGTAAATCCTGTACTTAGAGAAGGAAATTCAGACAGAAGAGCACCAAAAGCAGTAAAGAATTTCGCTAAAAAACATCCGCATTCTATGGGTAAATGGAGCTCAGACTCCAAATCTCACGTAGCGACTATGGAGGGCGGAGATTTTAAAGCCAATGAAAAATCTCTTACTCTTAACGAAGAAACCGATGTGAAAATCGAATTCACCTCTAAAAGCGGTGATAAAAAAGTGCTTAAAGATAACTTGCACCTACTTAAAGGAGAAGTTATTGATGCGAGTCTAATGAGCAAAAATGCCCTTTTAAAGTTTCTTAGAGAACAGGTAAAAGATGCCAAAGAGAAAGGTGTGCTGTTTTCACTGCATATGAAAGCTACGATGATGAAGGTTTCTGACCCCATTATTTTTGGCCACGCCGTGAAAGTATTTTTTGAAGACGTTTTCAATGAATACGGGGAAGATATTAAAAATGCCGGTGGAGATCCAAACAGCGGCCTGGGAGATGTCTTAAATGCTATAGAGAAACTTCCTGCCGATAAAAAAGCAGAAATAGAATCTAAAATTAAAGCTGATCTTGAACAGGGACCAGATATAGCCATGGTGAATTCTGATAAAGGAATTACCAACCTTCACGTACCAAGTGATGTAATTATTGATGCTTCTATGCCGGCAATGATTAGAACTTCAGGCCAAATGTGGAATAAAGATGACAAAACTCAGGATGCCAAAGCGGTAATTCCAGATAGTAGTTATGCGCCACTGTACCAGAAGACTATTGAATTCTGCCAGGAACACGGTGCTTTTGATCCTACTACTATGGGAACTGTTCCAAACGTAGGTCTAATGGCTCAAAAAGCTGAAGAATATGGTTCTCACGATAAAACTTTTGAAATTCCAGCTGCCGGAACTGTTCGTGTAATTGATAAAAGTGGAAAAACTTTAACGGAACACGAAGTTGAAGAGGGTGATATTTGGAGAATGTGCCAGGTTAAAGATGCTCCAATTCAAGATTGGATCAAACTAGCGGTTAACAGAGCAAAAGCAACCGGATGGCCAGCTATTTTCTGGTTAGACGAAAACCGTGCTCACGATGCAGAACTTATTAAGAAAGTAAATCAATATCTCCCAGATTACGATACAGAAGGTGTAGATATCAAAATAATGTCGGTTGCTGAAGCTACTAAATACACTTTAGAACGAGTAAAAGCCGGAAAAGATACGATCTCTGTTACAGGAAATGTTCTAAGAGATTATTTAACCGACCTTTTCCCAATATTAGAAGTAGGAACCAGTGCAAAAATGCTTTCTATTGTTCCTCTAATGAACGGTGGTGGTTTATTTGAAACCGGAGCTGGAGGTTCTGCTCCTAAACACGTACAACAGTTTCTTAAGGAAGGCCACTTGCGTTGGGATTCTTTGGGAGAATTTCTTGCACTAGCGGCTTCCCTGGAACATCTAGGTGAAAAATATGAAAATAAGAAAGCCCTTGTACTTTCTGAAGCTTTAGATGACGCCACCAATAAATTTTTGGAGAATAGTAAATCTCCATCCAGAAAAGTGAATGAACTGGATAACCGTGGTAGTCATTTTTACCTCGCTCTATATTGGGCACAAGCTTTAGCAGCCCAGGATAAAGACGCTGATTTAAAAGAGCATTTCAAAAATATTGCTTCTAAATTAGAAGAAAATGAAGAGCAAATCAATAAAGAGCTAATAGATGCTCAGGGATCTTCAGTAAATATTGGTGGTTATTATAAACCTGAAGAAGATCTTACTTCTAAGGCTATGAGACCTAGTAAACTTTTGAATGATATTTTAGGATAATTAAGTTCTAAATAAATTATAGATAAACAACTTTCTAGCAAGCTTACGAAACATTATTGTTGGAAAATACAAATTGATTTCGACGTAAGCCTTGAAGCATTTGATCTCGATTATCGAGTAAAGCCGGGAAATATTTTCCGGCTTTACTTTTTTGAATTAATTTTACTTCAACAATTCTTAATAATTGCATTAAGCTTTTAAATAATAAGCTTCTACACTATATTTACTTAAAAAATTGAAATTCTCTCTTCCTTTTTCCCTTATATTAGTTTTCCTCTTTATCAGTTTAGGTGTAAACGCACAAGAAACTTACTCTTTAAAAGGAACTATTACCAATGCCTCCAGTAATGAAACCCTAATAGGGGTCAATATTATAATCCCTGAAGAAAATAAAGGCGTGGTGACCAACGAATATGGTTTCTATTCCATCAAATTACCTGAAGGCACATATACCGTAGAAATCTCGTACCTGGGTTTTCAAAGCCTTAGAGAAAGAATTACCATAAATGGAGATACTACCTTTAATACAGCACTTACTGAAAGTTCAGAGAGTTTAGACGAAGTAGTTATACAATCTAATAACGAAAGTTTCAACATTAAGAGTCCTGAAATGAGCGTCAATAAACTTTCTATAAATACCATTCAAAAACTGCCGGTTGTTTTTGGGGAGGTAGATATTATAAAATCACTCCTATTATTGCCTGGTGTTTCTAATGCTGGGGAAGGCGCTTCAGGATTTAATGTTCGTGGTGGAGCTGTAGATCAAAATCTTATTTTACTTGATGAAGCTACTATTTTTAATTCTTCCCACCTCTTTGGTTTCTTTTCGGTTTTTAATCCCGATGCAATTAAAGATCTAAAACTTTACAAAGGCGGAATTCCAGCTAAATACGGGGGCAGGGTTTCATCGGTGTTAGATATTTATCAGAGGGATGGCAATAGTAAAGAATTTGAAGCCCAGGGCGGAATTGGCGCTATTTCCAGCCGATTACTTGCCGAAGGCCCTATTGTAAAAGATAAAGGTTCTTTTCTTGTAGGAGGCCGAAGTTCTTATGCTCACTTATTTCTAAAGTTAGCCGATAATCCAAACTTAGCCTACTTCTATGATCTCAATACAAAACTGACCTATTCCCTGAATGATGAGAATAAACTATTGTTTTCAGGATATTTTGGTCGTGATGTTTTTGACATTAACCAGAATTTTATAAATACTTACGGCAATTCAGTTTTTAACCTTAGATGGAATCACTTAGTTTCCGATGATATTTTCACTAATCTATCGCTTATTTATAGCGATTACTATTACGGACTTACGCTTGATTTTGTAGGATTCAACTGGGATAGCGGTATTAAAAACCTGAACATTAAATACGACTTTAACCATTATCTAAATAATACCTTCCAATTGGAATACGGGATTCATAATACTTACTATGAATTTAACCCGGGAGAGATTGAACCAATAGATGAAAATTCTGGTATAAATTATTTTAAGCTTACCAATAAATACGCTTTTGAAAATGCAACTTACTTTTCTGTGGAACATACGATATCTAATCGTTTTTCCGCAGAATATGGAATACGATTCAGCAATTTCTTTAGGCTTGGGCAAGATAGCTTCAATGTATACGAAAATAATAATCCAATAATCTATAATTCCAGCCTTGATATTTATGAGGAAGCCGAACCTGTAGGTCAGGAATCATATTCAAGGTCTGAAGTAATTAAGACCTATTCTAACCTGGAACCGAGACTTGCATTAGCTTATAGTTTTACCGATAATCAATCTATAAAAGCCAGCTATAATAGAATGGCTCAATATCTTCATTTAATTTCTAATACCAGTTCCCCTACTCCACTTGATGTTTGGGCACCAAGCGGCCCATTTATTAAGCCACAAATTCTGGATCAATATGCTTTAGGATATTTTCGTAAATTTCAGGAAGGAAAATATACTTTAGAATCAGAAGCCTTTTATAAAGATATTCAGAATCGAATAGACTATGTGAACGGAGCTAATCTTATTGCGAACAACAACATTGAAACTATTATCTTAAACGGGAAATCAAGGGCTTATGGCTTGGAAATTTTAGCTAAAAAGAATGAAGGTCGTCTAACCGGGTGGTTGGCGTATACTTTATCTAAATCTAAACAACAAACTCCGGGCAGAACACCCAATGAAAGTGGTATAAATAATGGAAAATGGTACGCTACAAATTATGATAAAACACACGACATAAGTTTTACAACCACTTATGATTATAATAAGAAGTGGGATTTTAGTGCAAATTTTGCTTTTCAAACCGGTTTACCGGTCACTTATCCTACCGGTCAATATAATTTTAACGGAATAAACGTTCCGGTTTATGGCGATAGAAATAGCAATAGATTACCGGCTTATCATAGATTAGACATTTCAGCAACCTACATCCCCAAACCGAATAAACAAAATGGGTTGCAATCATCCTGGAATTTTGGTATTTATAACGTATATAATAGAAAAAACGCGAATTCAATAAGCTTTAGAGAGAATGATGACACCGGGCGCAATGAGGCTGCAAAATTAAGCCTATTCGGAATAATACCATCTGTGACTTATAATTTTAAATTTTAAGATGAAAAAATCAACCAATTTATTCATATTCTTTCTTGCTATTAGCTTAATTTCTTGTGAGGAAGTTATTGATTTGGACCTGGAAGAAAGCGAGCCCAGGCTAGTTATAGATGCCTCTATAATTTGGTATTTGAATACTGAAGGTAACGAACAGAGAATTACTTTATCAAAAACTACAGGTTTCTATGAAGACGAAATTGAGCCTGTAATTGATGCACAAATTAGCATTGAAGTAGATAACGGAGAAGAGTTTATTTTCGAACACCAGGAGCAGGGAGTTTATACCAATAATAATTTCAACCCCAGGTTCGAAGAAAATTATAGCTTAGAAATAAATTACCAGGATGAAATATATACTGCAAGCTCGAGTTTTGTTTCTGTTCCCGGTATAGATTTTATTGAACAAAATGATGAAGGTGGTTTTACAAGAGAAGATTTGGAAATCGAACCTTTTTTCACTGATCCAGAAGGAGAAGAGAATTTCTATCTTTTTACCTTTAGGGACTTTTCTATTTCAAAACTTTCTTTAGAGATTTACGAAGATGAATTTACCGACGGCAATCAGGTTTCAGCTACTTATTCTGACGAGGATTTAGCTGCCGGTGATGAAGTATTTGTAACTATGGAAGGAATTTCAGAAGCTTTCTACAATTATTTATTTATACTTAGGTCTCAGGGTGGTGATAACGGCGGCGGACCTTTCCAGTCTCAACCTGCTACGGTAAATGGAAATATTATCAATGAAACCAATCCAAAAAACTATCCTTTTGGTTATTTTAGACTTTCAGAAGCAGATTCAACTACCTATATTGTACAGTATGAAACACACCAATAAAGAAATATTAGGAAAAGGAATTAAATACCTGGCTTTTGCCCTGCCATTAATATTAATAGGACCTTCCGTACTCTTTACGGCATTTAATAACCAGGATCATCCTTATTATATCCCTGTTTTAATCGTGGGAATAATAGCTTTAATTGCGGCTATATTATTATTATTTAAAGGAATTATGACCGTAGTAAAGGCTGTATTTGATTAAATCCTATTTCCTTCTTCTATTTCATCTTCTATTTCATCTTCTCTGAGAGTAGAATAAAATACCATATATATTATTACTGAAAAAATATTACACTCCCAAATAGTCTGATAATTTAGTTAGACGCAAAAAAGTTACAATCTCCATAGACAAAGTCTTTGATTATTATGTGAAGAATATTTCAGATAATAATTTAAAATAATTTTTTAAGCCAACGTAGGCCTTATAAACTCTTGATTGTTTTAATAGTTGAGTCCATCTTCTATAAGAACTTCCCTGAAGTATAGAATAGAGTATCTCTGACTTTCGGATATAAAAAAACCCTTCACCAAATAAATGATGAAGGGTTTCAAAGAAAGGCGGTGACATATTAAATGACCACCTTTGAATACAAGTGCTTGCACGCAGTATGAAAAGCTGTGGGAATTAATCCCGCTACGCAGCGGGACCTCACACAAGATTATGCAAAAAAAAAAGACCCTTACAACTTAATGCAAGGGTCTTAAAAGAAAGGCGGTGACATACTCTCCCACAAATAGCAGTACCATCTGCGCTAACGGGCTTAACTTCTCTGTTCGGAATGGGAAGAGGTGAGCCCCGTTGCCATAACCACCTTAAGTCTTTGAGTTTGGTATAACACGTCTTTAAACGTCCTATCCAACTCCTAATAAGTTGACATATTTAAGAAACAAAGAATATAGAAGAACTTCAAGATAAAGCATTCAAGTCCCCACACCTCTTGCAAGGCGTGGGAATCGCATCAAGCTTTACGGATTATTAGTACCACTCGGCTATGACATTGCTGCCTTTACACCTGTGGCCTATCAACGTGGTCGTCTCCCACGGTCCTTTAAAGAAATCTCATCTTGTGGTGGGTTTCGCGCTTATATGCTTTCAGCGCTTATCCCTTCCCAACGTAGCTACCCAGCAATGCTCCTGGCGGAACAACTGGTGCACCAGAGGTTGGTCCAATCCGGTCCTCTCGTACTAGGATCAGGTCCACTCAAATTTCTAACGCCCACTACAGATAGAGACCGAACTGTCTCACGACGTTCTGAACCCAGCTCGCGTGCCACTTTAATGGGCGAACAGCCCAACCCTTGGGACCTTCTCCAGCCCCAGGATGTGACGAGCCGACATCGAGGTGCCAAACCCCCCCGTCGATGTGAGCTCTTGGGGGAGATCAGCCTGTTATCCCCGGCGTACCTTTTATCCTTTGAGCGATGACCCTTCCATGCGGTGTCACCGGATCACTATGCTCTACTTTCGTACCTGATCGACCTGTATGTCTCTCAGTCAAGCTCCCTTTTGCCATTGCACTCTACGCACGGTTACCAAGCGTGCTGAGGGAACCTTTAGAAGCCTCCGTTACTCTTTTGGAGGCGACCACCCCAGTCAAACTACCCACCAAGCACTGTCCCTCAATAATGAGGTTAGGCTCCGAACAAGTAAAGGGTGGTATTTCAACAATGACTCCACACCGCCTGGCGACGGCGCTTCAAAGTCTCCCACCTATCCTACACATCACTTGTCCAAAGTCAATACTAAGCTATAGTAAAGGTGCACGGGGTCTTTTCGTCCCGTAGCGGGTAATCGGCATCTTCACCGATACTACAATTTCACCGAGCTCATGGCTGAGACAGTGTCCAGATCGTTGCACCATTCGTGCAGGTCGGAACTTACCCGACAAGGAATTTCGCTACCTTAGGACCGTTATAGTTACGGCCGCCGTTTACTGGGGCTTCAATTCAATGCTTCGCCGAAGCTAACATCTCCTCTTAACCTTCCAGCACCGGGCAGGTGTCAGGCCCTATACATCATCTTTCGATTTAGCAGAGCCCTGTGTTTTTGATAAACAGTCGCCTGGACCTCTTCACTGCGGCCCCGCCGAAGCGGGGCGACCCTTCTCCCGAAGTTACGGGCCCATTTTGCCTAGTTCCTTAGCCATGAATCTCTCGAGCACCTTAGAATTCTCATCCCAACTACCTGTGTCGGTTTATGGTACGGGTTGCCTCCACTCGCTTTTCTTGGAAGTCGATCCGCTGGATTATCACGCCGGCCGAAGCTTTTGTGTACTATCGGGGTGTTACCACTCCCTTCAACGTGCTATTCCGTCAGCACGCACCAACTTTTCGCCTCCGTCCGCTTTAACGTGGGGCAAGTACAGAAATATTAATCTGTTGTCCATCGACTACCCCTTTCGGGTTCGCCTTAGGTCCCGACTAACCCCCAGCTGATTAGCATAGCTGGGGAAACCTTAGTCTTTCGGTGTGCAGGTTTCTCGCCTGCATTATCGTTACTTATGCCTACATTTTCTTTTGTAACCAATCCAGCATACCTCGCAGTACACCTTCATCTCTGTTACAATGCTCCCCTACCACTCCATATCTAAATATGAAATCCATAGCTTCGGTAATATGTTTATGCCCGATTATTATCCATGCCGGACCGCTCGACTAGTGAGCTGTTACGCACTCTTTAAATGAATGGCTGCTTCCAAGCCAACATCCTAGCTGTCTGGGCAGTCCAACCGCGTTTCTTCAACTTAACATATATTTTGGGACCTTAGCTGATGGTCTGGGTTCTTTCCCTCTCGGACACGGACCTTAGCACCCATGCCCTCACTGATATAAAACATTTTATAGCATTCGGAGTTTGTCAGGAATTGGTAGGCGGTGAAGCCCCCGCATCCAATCAGTAGCTCTACCTCTATAAAACTATTATACCGCTGCACCTAAATGCATTTCGGGGAGTACGAGCTATTTCCGAGTTTGATTGGCCTTTCACCCCTACCCTCAGGTCATCCCAAGACTTTTCAACGTCAACGGGTTCGGTCCTCCACTATGTGTTACCACAGCTTCAACCTGCCCAAGGGTAGATCACACGGTTTCGCGTCTACCATTACCAACTTAAACCGCCCTATTAAGACTCGCTTTCGCTACGGCTCCACAGCTGAACTGCTTAACCTTGCTGGAAACGGTAACTCGTAGGCTCATTATGCAAAAGGCACGCCGTCACCCCAAAGGGCTCCGACCGCTTGTAAGCGTATGGTTTCAGGATCTATTTCACTCCCTTGTTCAGGGTTCTTTTCACCTTTCCCTCACGGTACTGGTTCACTATCGGTCTCTCAGGAGTATTTAGCCTTGGCGGATGGTCCCGCCGGATTCATACAGGGTTTCTCGTGCCCCGCACTACTCAGGATACCACTATCGTTACATTCTTTACCTATACCGGGCTGTCACCGTCTATGGCCAGGCTTTCCAACCTGTTCTAATTCTGTTTGCAACAAATGTTGTGGTCCTACAACCCCATAAGGTCCGTAAACCTTATGGTTTGGGCTAATGCGCGTTCGCTCGCCGCTACTAGCGCAATCACTATTGTTTTCTCTTCCTCCGGGTACTTAGATGTTTCAGTTCTCCGGGTTTGCCTCCTTGCGGATACTTAACCTTCAGTTAAGTGGGTTGCCCCATTCGGATATCTGCGGATCAACTTGTATGTGCCAATCCCCGCAGCTTTTCGCAGCTTATCACGTCCTTCTTCGCCTCTGAGAGCCTAGGCATTCCCCATACGCCCTTATCTAGCTTGTATGCTTCTTGCTTATGCTCGAATTTCTCGTGACCTTAATCACAATGTATTCTATTAATTTAATTTACCTCGTTATAAAATTTAACTTCTATAACTGTAGTTTTCTCGTATTCTTTGTTTCTCAATATGTCAATGAACTTTTTTCCTCTCTAGCAACCTAAGCTCGATGGTAACCAAACGAATATGCAAAACGCATTTCCTGATTGTTTAAATTACCTATCTCCCTTAAATCTCAAGGAATCGTGGAGAATATCGGAGTCGAACCGATGACCTTCCCGATGTGAAATCGGGACGCTCTAGCACCCTTAATGTGCAAAATCTCTTCAAAATGTAATGAACTTAACAGCAATCTTACTGTTACAGTGGAGAATATCGGAGTCGAACCGATGACCTCCTGCGTGCAAGGCAGGCGCTCTAGCCAGCTGAGCTAATCCCCCGTCTTTTAGTTGCCAGTTAACCAGTTATTAGTTAACAGTACTTATAACGGCTACTCAACCTCTAAAATTTCCTTTCAATTTGTAATGAACATACTTGTCTCAAATTCAAATAACTTTGAACTATTCACCTTTAACTTTAAACTGCGCTTTAGCGCGTCGTAGTCTCAGGCAGACTCGAACTGCCGACCTCTACATTATCAGTGTAGCGCTCTAACCAGCTGAGCTATGAGACTGTCCTTTATTCTTTAAATATTAAATCGACAGCTATAGAATCAAGACCAAAAAAGATCTTTAAGCACTTCCCTTTTGATTATTGCGCATTGCCTTAAAAGGCGTTGCTCTAGAAAGGAGGTGTTCCAGCCGCACCTTCCGGTACGGCTACCTTGTTACGACTTAGCCCCAGTTACCAGTTTTACCCTAGGCGGCTCCTTGCGGTGACCGACTTCAGGTACCCCCGGCTTCCATGGCTTGACGGGCGGTGTGTACAAGGCCCGGGAACGTATTCACCGCATCATGGCTGATATGCGATTACTAGCGATTCCAGCTTCACGCAGTCGAGTTGCAGACTGCGATCCGAACTGTGATAGGGTTTGTAGATTCGCTCCTTCTCGCGAAGTGGCTGCTCTCTGTCCCTACCATTGTAGCACGTGTGTGGCCCAGGACGTAAGGGCCGTGATGATTTGACGTCATCCCCACCTTCCTCGCGGTTTGCACCGGCAGTCTGGCTAGAGTTCCCGACATTACTCGCTGGCAACTAACCACAGGGGTTGCGCTCGTTATAGGACTTAACCTGACACCTCACGGCACGAGCTGACGACAACCATGCAGCACCTTGTAATCTGTCCGAAGAAAAGTCTGTTTCCAGACCTGTCAGACTACATTTAAGCCCTGGTAAGGTTCCTCGCGTATCATCGAATTAAACCACATGCTCCACCGCTTGTGCGGGCCCCCGTCAATTCCTTTGAGTTTCATTCTTGCGAACGTACTCCCCAGGTGGGTTACTTATCACTTTCGCTTAACCACTCAGCCCTCAATTGGGCCGAACAGCTAGTAACCATCGTTTACGGCGTAGACTACCAGGGTATCTAATCCTGTTCGCTACCTACGCTTTCGTCCATCAGCGTCAGTATATTATTAGTGATCTGCCTTCGCAATCGGTATTCTGAGTAATATCTATGCATTTCACCGCTACACTACTCATTCTAACCACTTCATAATAACTCAAGACAATCAGTATCAATGGCAGTTCTCCCGTTGAGCGGAAGACTTTCACCACTGACTTAACTGCCCGCCTACGGACCCTTTAAACCCAATGATTCCGGATAACGCTTGGATCCTCCGTATTACCGCGGCTGCTGGCACGGAGTTAGCCGATCCTTATTCGCAGAGTACCGTCAAACCCCCACACGTGGGGGTGGTTCTTCCTCTGTAAAAGCAGTTTACAACCCATAGGGCAGTCTTCCTGCACGCGGCATGGCTGGATCAGGCTCTCGCCCATTGTCCAATATTCCTCACTGCTGCCTCCCGTAGGAGTCTGGTCCGTGTCTCAGTACCAGTGTGGGGGATCTCCCTCTCAGGACCCCTACCTATCGCTGCCTTGGTAAGCCGTTACCTTACCAACTAACTAATAGGACGCATACCCATCTAATAGCCATAAATGTTTAATATAAACTTCAGGAGAAGTTTATATACTATGAGGCATTAATCCAAGTTTCCCTGGGCTATTCCCCGCTAAAAGGTAGGTTGTATACGCGTTACGCACCCGTGCGCCGGTCGTCATCAGAAAAGCAAGCTTTCCTATGTTACCCCTCGACTTGCATGTGTTAGGCCTGCCGCTAGCGTTCATCCTGAGCCAGGATCAAACTCTTCATCGTTGCTTCTTAAATATAATTACAACAATCAATTGTCTGTACTCAAAGATGACTTATCTAGTCTTAATTCTAAATTATTTGTATCATTCTTCTCTCGAAAAATGTACGCGCTGTCAATTCAATAAATCAATGAACTTCCCCAAGTTTACTCGGGATATTCTTGCCGAAATTAAAGGACTCGAACCTCTTGTTTTACTTACCCACCCGGGATTTCTTTTCAGTATTTTTGGGAACTCAGTTGCGCCGTAAGCGGCTGCAAATATACAATGCTTTTTCTTTATCCGCCAAATCTTTTTTAGAAAAATTTTTGACTTTTTTTTAAAGCTTTCCATTCTCAAAAGAACTTCAAAACAACTCCCGTTTCTATTAAAAACCTTCGCTGTTTTTGCGGCTGCAAATATACACCCTCTTTTGATTCTGGCAAGTAAAAAAATAAGTTTTTTTTACTTTTATTTTTTTAAGCTTTATTTCCTTAAAAAATCACCGTATCCCAATATGTAATGAACTTTCCACTTTACTTCGCAACCCTCGTTGTGTCTCAAAGCGGGTGCAAATATACTGCTGTTTTCTTCCCCCGCAAGCCGCAAATAACTTTTTTTTAAAGAAAACTTAAAACTAATCCCTAATCTTCTCAATAAAAGGAACTTGTAAGATAAAAAAATTTAAAGAAATATTGGGGAGACAAAAGTTAATGTTTCAGCATAAAGAAAAACTACTTCTTTTCTATATTTCAGCAATAAATATCCTCCTTTATATATAAGTATATTGCGCAGACAAAATCAACCTATTATCTTTGCGCTCATTAAAACTACATATACATGATTAAGGTAAGCTTGCCCGATGGCAGTATAAAAGAATTTGAAAAAGGCGCCACTCCAATGGATGTTGCTAATAGTATTAGCTCTGGACTGGCCCGAAACGTAATTTCAGCAAAATTCAACAATAATATAGTAGAAGTTTCTACGCCATTAACTACAGATGGCAGTTTAACCTTATTTACCTGGAAAGACGACGAAGGCAAAAAAGCCTTTTGGCATTCTACCTCTCACGTGATGGCCCAGGCGATAGAAGAAATGTATCCCGGTTCTAAATTAACTATTGGACCGGCCATTGAAAATGGATTCTATTATGATGTAGATTTTGGCGAGCACAAGATTTCTGAAAACGATTTTAAGAAGATCGAAGAACGAATGCTTCAAATTGCTCGCGAAAAACATGATTTCAAACTTCGAGAAGTTTCAAAAGCTGATGCGCTGTCCTATTATAAGGAACAAAATAATCAGTTTAAAGTTGAATTAATAGAAAACCTGGAAGATGGTGAGATCACTTTCTGCGATCACGACAACTTTACAGATCTTTGCCGCGGAGGGCACATCCCAAATACCGGCTTTATTAAAGCGGTAAAGTTAATGAGTGTTGCCGGAGCTTACTGGCGCGGTGATGAAAACAATCCTCAGTTAACTCGCGTTTATGGAATTTCATTTCCGAAGCAAAAAGAATTAAAAGAATACTTAGAACTGCTTGAAGAAGCTAAAAAAAGAGATCACCGTAAGCTTGGAAAAGAACTTGAGTTATTCACCTTTTCTCAAAAAGTTGGACAGGGACTTCCATTATGGTTACCAAAAGGAGCGGCTTTACGAGAACGACTCGAAGATTTCTTAAAAAAGGCACAGAAAAAGGCAGGTTATGAGATGGTGGTAAGTCCGCATATTGGTCAAAAAGAACTTTATGTAACTTCAGGGCATTATGCTAAATACGGCGAAGACAGTTTTCAGCCAATTCACACTCCAAATGAAGGTGAGGAATTTTTATTGAAACCTATGAACTGCCCGCATCACTGCGAAATTTACAATGCTACTTCCTGGAGTTATCGCGACCTTCCAAAACGTTTTGCTGAATTTGGTACCGTTTATCGTTACGAACAAAGTGGAGAATTACACGGATTGACCCGTGTTAGAGGATTTACCCAGGATGATGCACATATTTTTTGTACTCCAGATCAATTAGATGAAGAATTTAAAAAAGTAATAGACCTTACCTTATATGTATTCGATTCTTTAGGTTTTGAAAACTTCACCGCACAGGTTTCTCTAAGAGATCCGGAGAATAAAGAAAAATATATAGGATCTGATGATGTTTGGGAAAAAGCCGAAACTGCCATTATTAACGCAGCTAAGGAAAAAGGTCTAAATTATGTTGTTGAAACCGGGGAAGCCGCATTTTATGGGCCTAAATTAGACTTTATGGTGAAAGATGCACTTGGCAGAAGCTGGCAACTTGGCACCATTCAGGTAGACTACAACCTGCCAGAAAGATTTAAACTTAGCTATAAAGGAAGTGACAATGAGACACACCGCCCGGTAATGATTCACCGTGCGCCATTTGGAAGTATGGAACGTTTTATCGCTATATTATTGGAACATACAGCCGGTAACTTTCCATTATGGTTGATGCCCGAGCAGGCTATGGTGCTCTCAATCAGTGAGAAATATGAAAAATACGCCCAAAAAGTTTTAACTTTGCTGGAAAATAACGAAATTCGCGCTTTGGCAGATAACCGAAATGAAACCATTGGGAAGAAAATAAGGGAAGCCGAAATGAACAAATTCCCATATATGTTGATTATAGGGGAACAGGAAGAACAAGATGGTACGGTTTCTGTACGAAAGAGAAGGGAAGGCGATATTGGTACTATGCCAGTAGAAGACTTTGCCGAAATAATAAATAATGAAATCAAAAAAACGTTGAAGACGTTTAAAGTTTAACCAAAAATAGATCAGCCATAGCAATACGTAGAAAAAAATCGAAGAGACCGCTTAGAGCAGTCAAAGAGAATCAACACCGGATTAACCAAAAAATCAGGGCAGAAGAAGTTCGTCTTGTAGGTGATAATGTAGAAATGGGCGTTTACCCAACTAAACAAGCATTATCTATAGCTGAAGAATTAGACCTGGATTTGGTAGAAATATCTCCAGATGCTAAACCACCAGTGGTAAAAGCAATGGATTACAAAAAGTTTCTTTACGAACAAAAGAAGCGCGAGAAGGCTATGAAAGCCAAAGCGAGTAAAGTTGTGGTAAAAGAAATACGTTTTGGCCCTAATACAGATGATCACGATTACGAATTTAAAAAACGTAACGCAGAGAAATTTTTAAAAGACGGAGCTAAATTAAAAGCTTTTGTATTTTTTAAAGGACGTTCTATCGTTTTTAAAGATAAAGGTGAAATTCTACTGCTAAGATTAGCGCAAGATCTTGAAGAACTTGGAAAAGTAGAACAAATGCCGAAGCTGGAAGGAAAACGTATGACTATGTTTTTATCTCCCAGAAAAGCAAAATAGTATAATAAGAGAGTTATAATATAAAAAAGAGGATAACATGCCTAAAATGAAGACAAAATCTAGTGCTAAAAAGCGTTTTAAGCTTACAGGTACTGGGAAAATAAAAAGAAAGCACGCGTTTAAAAGCCACATCTTAACAAAGAAGTCTAAAAAACGTAAGCTAGCCTTAACGCACAGTACATTAGTACACGATGCAGATAAGGACAATGTTAAACTTATGTTGCGTTTAAAGTAACAATAAGCTCTTAACGGTTTAATTAATTTAAAAACCCTGGAGTTGGGCAACACTTCGACTGCGCTTAGTTTGACAGTTTGAAGTTTAAGTTAAAAGTGTCGATTATCGACCGCCTGCTACAAAACACATAAAAATATGCCAAGATCAGTAAATTCAGTTGCAAAGAGAGCCAGAAGAAAAAAGGTTCTTAAGCAAGCAAAAGGTTACTTCGGACGTCGTAAAAACGTTTGGACAGTAGCAAAAAATGCGGTTGAGAAAGCAATGCTTTACTCATACAGAGACCGTAAAGTAAAGAAGCGTAATTTCCGTTCACTATGGATTATGCGTATTAACGCTGCAGCCCGTGAACACGGTATGTCTTATTCTCAATTTATGGGAGCTGCAAAAGCCGGTGGAATAGGTTTAAACCGTAAGGTACTTGCCGATTTGGCAATGAACCATCCAGAAGCTTTTAAAGCAATTGTAGATAAAGTAAAGTAATTACAAATTAGTTATACTCTCTTATTTAAAAATCCGGTTCAATAAAGAACCGGATTTTTTTGCTCTTATTTTCTTTGGAAATTGAATTATCGAATACTTTCAAAGTTTCTTAAAAAATGACCTTCAAGTTTTTTGCCACTAATACACAAATATTCATATAGAACTTATTAGTGAATTCGCGGCTTCTTTGTTCCCTACATAGTTCCTTGCAACCGCAATAAACTTAAATCCCGTAAAGGCTTAAAACCAATTTTCGCGAACCTCCATTATTTCTATGTTCCGCCAAATAAATTCCCTGCCAGGTTCCCATATTTAATTTTCCATTGGTTACAGGGATCTGAAGTGAACTTCCCAACAAGGAAGCCTTAATATGCGCCGGCATATCGTCTGATCCTTCCAACGTATGTTTGTAATACGACATATTTTCTGGCACCATTTCATTAAAATGACTTTCAAAATCTTCCCGAACCGTAGGATCGGCATTTTCATTAATGGTTATTCCTGCTGAAGTATGTTTTATAAACACATTTAATATTCCTGACTTCATTTCTTTTAGCTCCTCTATTTTACTTTCAATCTCATCTGTCACCAAATGAAAGCCTCTAGACCTTGCTTTTAATCTTATTTCCTTTTGAAAAAGTTTCATAGTTACTTCTTATTATTTTCTTTTAGATAAATTCCTGTTGCAGTTAAAATCCCGACTGAAATTAATAATATTCCATATACTAAAGAAGGCAATGTAATTGCATTAGTCAAATCTAAAATGAGAAATACCACCAAAATTAAGTTGATGACACTTAGTATTTTTAACAACCGGCTTAGTTTTATATTAAGTTTTTTGAGGCTTTTTCTTGGCCGCCGGGAAAAGCACATTATTTAAAATAAGTCGATAGCCCGGCGAAGTTGGGTGTAAATCAAGTTCGGTCTTTGGATCCCCTACCCTATGCTGATAATCTTCAGGATCGTGGCCTCCGTAAAAAGTAAAAAATCCTTTTCCTTTTATTCCGTGAATGTATCTTGCTTCACCATTTAATTTACTTTCTCCCATCACCAAAACATTGGCTTTAATATTATCTGGATTATAGGCTGTTGTTTGCCCCATAAATCCTTTGACCAATCGAGTGTGGTTTTGGGTTAACATAGTAGGCACAACATCCCATTTTGCTGAAAAATCCATAAGGGTAAAATAATCAGTTTCCTTAGGAATTTTTCTTTTAGCAGTCATATCTATAGAGGAAAACTCGTAAACCATCGGGCTTCGTTCCAGGGTGAAATCGGTAAAGGCGAAAGTATTACTGAAATCTATTTTAGATTGATAACCGGGTTCACTGGGATCGCCATCAAACATAGTTTCGGCAATATCTACTCCTTCTGCGGCGAGGGCAATATCAAAACTATCGGTAGCGCTACACATCGCAAACATAAAGCCGCCGCCAACAACATAATCTCTAATTTTTAAAGCAACATCCCGCTTCTCTTCAGAAACCTTATTATACCCCAACTTCTGTGCTAAGGCTTCAGCCTCTTCTTTTTCCTGGATATACCAGGGTGTAGTTCTAAATGTTCTATAAAACTTCCCGTATTGCCCGGTGAAATCTTCGTGATGCAGATGTAACCAATCATATAAAATGAGCGCATCATTTAATACGGCTTCATCATAGATAATTTCATAAGGAATTTCGGCATAAGTAAGTGCCATCGTCACCGCATCGTCCCAGGGTTTATTTCCCTGTGGAGAATACACCGCAATTTTTGGAGCCTTTTCTAATACTACAGTTTCCATATTCTGGGAAGGACTACTTATTTCTTCTAAAATGGACTGGGTTTTATCATCGCTTATTATTTCAAAAGAAACTCCACGTATCTGGCATTCTTTACGCAATTCTTCGGTATCTGAAATTAAAAAGGAACCACCGCGATAATTCAGTAACCATCTCACTTCTAACTCTTCTTCTAAAGCGAAATAGGTTATTCCGTAAGCTTTTAAATGATTCTTTTGGGAGTCTCCATCCATAGGAATTAGCAACTGGGATGCTGAAACCCTGAAAGAAGTTAAAGCCAATAAAACAAAAAAGACCAGAAAAACGGTAAATTTCCCGCTTTTCTGGTCTTTTAAATCAATATTATTAAACTTAGTCTTATTTATTTTGTCAGAATTTTTAGAATGGAACTTCGTCATCATCGTCATTATTAAACCCACTATTCATTGAGCTGCCAAAAGCTTCATTCGCACTTGGGTTAGGCAGGTTTGGCGAGCCAAACTCATTCTCTTCATTCTCACCGGTATTCATTTTAGAATGATACTCAAAAGGCGAATCGAACTCTTCTAAGTTATCAAATTTACCAAGATGACCAATAAATTTAAGACGTATATTTTCCAGTCCACCGTTCCTGTGCTTAGCTACAATAAATTCACCCTGTCCATCGGTTGGTGTTCTTTCTTCATCATCCCATTCTTCAATTTTATAGTATTCTGGACGATAAATAAAGGATACAATATCGGCATCCTGCTCAATCGCTCCAGATTCCCTAAGGTCAGAAAGCAATGGACGTTTACTGCCACCCCTGGTTTCTACCGCACGCGATAGCTGAGAAAGTGCAATTACCGGGACATTGAGTTCTTTAGCCAAAGCTTTAAGGTTACGGGAGATCGTTGATATTTCCTGCTCCCTGTTTCCGCCACCTTTTTGGCTTCCACCAGCCGTCATTAACTGCAAATAATCAATAACAATAAGCTTGATCCCGTGTTGGGAAGCCAACCTCCTGGCTTTTGCTCTAAGGTCAAAAATCGAAAGTGAAGGTGTATCATCTATAAATAAAGGAGCATTTTCAAGATCTTTTACCTTTACGTTAAGTTGCTCCCATTCGTGCTTTTCAAGATTTCCGGTTCTTAATTTTTCTGATGAAAGACCGGTTTCCGAAGAAATTAATCGGGTAATTAGCTGCACGGCTGACATCTCCAAAGAGAAAAATGCCACCGGCATATTTTGTCCAACCGCAATATTCCTGGCCATAGATAAAGTTAAAGCCGTTTTACCCATACCTGGACGCGCTGCAACAATAATAAGGTCACTGGGCTGCCAACCGGAAGTTAACTGGTCTAACTTATCAAATCCTGAAGGAACACCACTTAAACCTTCTTTATTAGAGATTTCTTCAATTCTATTTTTCGCCTGGATTACCAAACTCTGGGCAGTCTCGGTAGATTTTTGAATATTCCCCTGGGTTACTTCATACAATTTTGCTTCAGCGCTATCTAAAAGGTCAAAAACATCGGTAGATTCATCGTAAGCTTCCTCAATAATTTCGTTTGAAATTTTAATAAGGCTACGCTGAATATATTTTTGAAGAATTATACGGGCGTGAAACTCAATATGGGCAGAAGATGATACTTTTTGGGTTAATTGAATGAGGTAATAATCGCCGCCGGTTTTTTCAAAATTACCATCTTTCTTTAATTGGTTAGAAACGGTTAATAAGTCTATCGCCTCAGTATTTTCGAAGAGCTTGTGTATTGCTTCAAAAATTAATTTATGGGAGTTTTTATAGAAAGCATCAGGGCTTAGGATGTCAATTATTTCATCTACCCCTTTTTTATCTATCATCATCGCCCCCAACACAACTTCTTCTAAATCAACAGCTTGCGGCGGAAGCTTGCCTTTTTCAAGGCTAATAACATTACTTTTTTTTGCCGAAAATTGCTGCGGGGCGGTCATTTTATCCATATTACGAAAGTATAAAATTTGTTAAGAGCATCTTAATATTAGAATGGTTAGTTAATTAACCGGTAATCAACAATTCACGTGTTGAAAACTTAATAATAGTGTTGATAAGTGCAAAAAAAACCGAAACCAGGGTTTCGGAAATTTAATAGCTTATGATATGTAAGGTATTAGCCTTTAAAAACCCCCATATCCAAATACTTATCCATCCTCTTATTAACTAAATCTGTTGGTGATAAGTTTTTAAATTCATCATATGCCTCTAAAATTGCATTTTTTACCGTATCAAAGGTCTCTTCTCTATTACTATGAGCGCCTCCAACTGGTTCTTTTACAATCTCATCTATAAGCTTCTGTTTTTTCATATCCTTAGCGGTGAGTTTTAAAGCATCTGCCGCTTGTTCTTTATACTCCCAGCTTCGCCAAAGAATAGAAGAACAGGATTCAGGAGAAATTACCGAATACCAGGTATTTTCAAGCATCATCACTTTATCTCCAACGCCAATTCCCAAAGCACCACCACTAGCTCCTTCTCCAATAATAACAACAATTACCGGCACTTTTAGCCTGGTCATTTCAAGAATATTTCGGGCAATAGCTTCTCCCTGTCCGCGCTCTTCAGCTTCCAGACCTGGATATGCTCCCGGAGTATCCACAAATGTAACTACAGGAAGACCAAACTTTTCTGCAGATTTCATTAAACGTAAAGCTTTGCGGTAACCCTCAGGATTTGCCATCCCAAAATTTCTATACTGCCTGGTTTTAGTATTATAGCCTTTTTGCTGACCAATAAACATAAAACTTTGGTCTTCAATTTTACCAAGACCCCCTATCATCGCTTTATCATCTTTTACATTTCTATCACCGTGAAGTTCTAAAAACGTATCACCGCAAATAGCATTAATGTAATCTAAAGTATAGGGCCGGTTAGGATGCCTTGAAAGTTGAACCCGTTGCCAGGCCGTTAAGTTCTTATATATGTCTTTTCGGGTAGCCTTTAATTTCTTCTCAATTTGCCTGCAGGTAGCCGTAACATCAACATCACTCTCTTCACCTATGTTACAGGCCTTTTCGTACTGCTCTTCCAACTCTTTAATGGGTAATTCAAAATCTAAATATTCCATAAGTTGTTATGGTTTGTTTTTTATTAGCCTACAAATATAACAAACTTTAAAAGGAAGAATTATACTGAAAGAGCATTAAATTTTCAGAAATTTATTCAACTACCTCTTAGCCCTGTAAAGTAGAAAAATAGCAAGGACACCAAAGCTGATGTTTGGAAACCAAACCGCAATTAAGGGAGAGAAGGTAGATTGCTCTGCCATGGTACCAAAAACTTTATCGAAAAATATAAATATAAAAGCAAGGGTAATCCCAACAGCAAGGTTCACACCCATTCCTCCGCGCCGTTTCATAGAAGATACAGCCACAGCAATAATCGTTAAAATAAATGCTGAAACCGGGATACTCCATCTTTTATAAGCTACCACCAGGTATCTATTTATATTTCCTGAACCTCTGCGGCGCTCTTGTTCTATAAATTCGTTTAATTCGGTATAATTTAAGGTTTCAGCGATATAGGTTTCCGGGGTGAGTTCATCAAATTCAAACGGCAGTATCGTATCCAGCTTATTTTGATGAAAAATAGAATCCCCGTCAACTCCAACGATACGCTTATCTACATTGGTCAGAGAATAAGTGGTATCCCCCTCGTTAAACCTTAAACTGGTAGCGCTAATTTTAAATTTGAGCTTGTTACCTTCAAAATGCTCCAGGGTGAAATTTCGTGCCGATTTACCTATGGGTTGAAAATGACTCGCGTAAATAAATTCATTATCGTTAATTTGCCGGTATACATCCCTGGTTTCCTGGGTTTGCTCGTTCTTCTTAAGATATTCGTACTTAAACTCATTAAAACCTTTACTGGCTTTAGGCGCAAGGAACATTCCTAGGAATAAAGCCAGAACGCAAACAATACTGGCACCAATAAGATAGGGCCTTAGAAATCTCCAAAAAGAAACACCACTACTTAAAAAAGCGATAATTTCGGTATTATTAGCAAGTTTCGAGGTAAACCAAATCACCGATAAAAACAGGAAAAGTGGGAATAATAAATTGGCAAAATAGATCGTGAAATCTACATAATAAAGCGCCACTTCAATAAAAGGCACTTCATTATCCAGTATTTTACCAATTTTTTCGGCAAGATTTACCGTGATCCCAATTGGTATAAATAGTAAAAGCATCAGGAAAAATGTTCCTAAATAGCGTTTTAATATGTACCAATCTAATATTTTCAAGTTTTACAGTCTTTTGTCCATTTGTTTTACCATCATATTCTTCCAGGTGGTAAAATCTCCGGCTAAGATATGTTTTCTGGCTTCACGCACCAACCACATATAAAACCCGAGGTTATGAATTGTAGCAATTTGCTTGCCGAGAAGTTCATTCACACTAAATAAATGCCTAACATAAGCTTTGCTGTATTCAGTATCTACGAAAGTGATTCCCATTTCATCTATTGGAGAGAAATCGTCTTCCCATTTTTTATTTTTGATATTGATGGTACCGTGGGCCGTAAAAAGCATTCCGTTACGGGCATTTCTGGTTGGCATCACACAATCAAACATATCTACTCCCAACGCAATATTTTCCAGGATATTAATAGGAGTTCCCACGCCCATTAAATATCGCGGTTTATCCTCCGGAAGAATTTCAGTAACAACCTCTGTCATCGCATACATTTCTTCAGCAGGTTCTCCAACTGAAAGTCCGCCAATTGCATTACCCTCTGCTCCAACTGAAGCAATATATTCGGCAGATTGTTTTCTTAAATCTTTATATGTACTCCCCTGGACAATTGGAAAAAGCGTTTGATCAAATCCATAGAATGGATCTACTTTCTCAAGATGATTTACACATCTATCAAGCCATCTATGCGTCATATGCATAGAACGTTTGGCATATTTATAATCACAGGGATAAGGTGTGCATTCATCAAAAGCCATAATGATATCGGCCCCAATAGCACGCTGAATTTCCATTACGTTCTCTGGAGTGAAAGTATGGTATGATCCGTCTATATGAGATTTGAATTTTACACCTTCCTCCTTAATTTTTCTTCTGGCAGAAAGAGAATATACCTGGTACCCGCCACTATCGGTTAAAATATTTCTATCCCAGTTCATAAACTTATGTAAACCGCCGGCTTTTTTAAGAATTTCGGTTTGGGGACGTAAATAAAGGTGGTAGGTATTTCCTAATATAATATCGGGATTAATTTCTTCTTTAAGTTCCCGCTGGTGCACTCCTTTTACAGAAGCCACGGTACCAACAGGCATAAAAATAGGAGTTTCAATCTTACCGTGATCGGTTGTAATGGTCCCGGCACGGGCTTTACTACCGGCATCGGTACTCAACAAATCAAATTTCATAGTGTATTTTAAGTGAGTGCAAAGATACTCAAGTAAACTACCTTTAGGCAAACCCACGAAGCATTTTTTTGTTTTCGAGGCATCCCAATTTGAAGGGACGAAACATTTAAATCTCAATTATCGAGTAAATATCAGGTAAACTATCTCGGGGCAAGCCCACGAGGCATTCGTTGGAAACAAATTTTTAATTTCGAGGCAAGCCCCCGGAGTATTATACTCTTTGGCGGTGCCAATAAAAGAAGTTAAAACGGGAAATTGTTAGTTACTTGAATAGTTTTCTTGATAACTGACTCGCAACCACTTTGACAAAGCTTTATAAAAACCTATTTTTGTGGCTATTATTTTAACAACACAATTTTACTTTAATGTCAAAAATCAAAGAATTAGAAGATTTTGCCACCCAGGTTCGCCGGGATATTTTAAGGCAGGTTCACAAAGTGAATTCGGGACACCCGGGAGGTTCGCTTGGTTGTACAGAATTTTTCACCGCTTTGTACCAGGGTGGGATTATGGAGCACAAGCCCGAGTTTAATATGGATGGGAAAGAAGAAGATATTTTCTTCCTTTCTAACGGCCATATCTCTCCGGTATTTTATAGTGTTTTAGGCCGTAGCGGTTATTTTCCTGTAGATGAATTGAATACTTTTCGCCTTATTAATTCCAGGTTACAAGGTCACCCTACAACACATGAAGGCCTACCGGGAATTCGCGTAGCTTCAGGCTCTCTGGGTCAGGGAATGTCAGTTGCTCTTGGAGCTGCCCAGGCTAAAAAGCTTAATAAGGACAATCATTTGGTATTCGCCCTTTTAGGTGACGGTGAACTGCAAGAAGGCCAGAACTGGGAAGCTATTATGTATGCTGCCGGAAATAAAGTTGATAATCTTATTGCTACAGTAGACTTAAACGGCCAGCAAATAGATGGAAGCACCGAAACCGTTTTACCTATGGGTAATATGAAAGCTAAATTTGAAGCCTTTGGCTGGGATGTTATGGAGATTGATGATGGTAACGATATGCAACAGGTTATTGATGGTTTAACCGAAGCAAAATCTCGCACCGGAAAAGGAAAACCGGTTTGTGTACTTATGACTACTGTAATGGGCAACGGCGTAGATTTTATGATGCATACGCACGCCTGGCACGGAAAAGCGCCTAACGATGAGCAATTGGAAACCGCGCTTGCACAAAATCCTGAAACTTTAGGAGACTATTAAAGGTAAAATAAAATTGATTTCTCGCTTATTCTGAAATAAAATCAGTTTAGCTACGGAAATGACAAAGAAGACAAGAATGAAAACATATATAGATACAGGAAAGAAAGATACCCGCTCCGGTTTTGGCGCAGGACTTACCGAACTTGGCAGAACCAATCCTAACGTAGTAGCACTTTGTGCCGATCTTGTGGGATCTCTTAAAATGCAGGATTTTATAGATGAAAATCCAGAGCGTTTTTTCCAAACGGGAATTGCTGAAGCCAATATGATGGGAATGGCTGCCGGCCTTACCATTGGCGGAAAAATTCCTTTTGCCGGGACTTTCGCTAATTTTGCTACCGGTAGAGTTTACGACCAGATTCGTCAATCTATTGCTTACTCAGGGAAAAACGTAAAGATTTGTGCTTCCCACTCGGGAGTAACTTTAGGAGAAGATGGTGCCACACACCAGATCCTAGAAGATATTGGACTTATGAAAATGTTACCGGGAATGACGGTAATTAACACTTGCGATTTTAACCAGACCAAAGCAGCAACTTTAGCAATTGCAGAACACGACGGCCCAGTTTATCTTCGTTTTGGAAGACCAAAAGTGGCCAATTTTACTGCCGAAGATCAAAAGTTTGAAATTGGAAAAGCAGTTCAACTATATGAAGGGAAAGATGTAACCATTATCGCTACCGGCCATTTGGTGTGGGAAGCGATACAGGCTGCACAGAAGCTTTCAGAAAAAGGGATTAGTGCTGATGTCATCAATATTCACACGATCAAGCCTTTAGATGAAAAAGCCATTATCAAGTCGGTTAAGAAAACCGGTTGTGTGGTAACCGCTGAAGAACATAACTTCCTTGGCGGACTTGGAGAAAGCGTTGCGCGTACTCTAGCTGAAAATAATCCTGCACCACAAGAATTTGTGGCCACCCAGGATACTTTTGGAGAAAGCGGTACACCAGAACAACTAATGGATAAATACGGACTTAATGCAGCAGCAATTATTAAGGCCACTGAAAAAGTATTAAAAAGAAAATAAAAAAATCTTTTTAAGTATATTTAAAGCCTTTGAGAATAAGATTCTTGAAGGCTTTTTTATTTTATTTAGAATAATGAGCACTATTTGTGCGTTATCAAAAACTAACAATAAAACAATCTACTATGAAGAAATTAATGTTTATCGCTGTTTTTCTGTTTTCCTCTGCGGGGCTTATGGCACAGGAAGCAGATTTTGGAATTAAAGGAGGTTTCAATTACGGAGCTACAGGAGATTATGAAAGCCTTGGTGATGGAGCTGACGATTTTAGCCAAATTATTGAAGGAAAAGAAAAATCGGGATACCATATAGGAGTTTTCAGTCGATTTGAAATTATAGGTATTTTTCTGCAGCCAGAATTAATGTTTACCCGTTTGAATACCGAATATGAAACTTTCAATTATAAGATTGATAAAATTGACGCTCCTATTTTGTTAGGTGTAAATGTTTTTGGTCCCCTTAACATAAAAGCAGGCCCTTCATTTCAATATATTATAAATAATGAACTTGAGGACACCACGCTTAAAATTGGTGATGTTGAAAAAGATATTACCGTAGGTTACCAGGTAGGTGCAGGCATAAATCTTGGACGCTTAGGTTTTGATGTAAGATATGAAGGGGCGTTTACAGAAAACACTGCTTTTGGAGCTACTGAAACTGCTCAGGAAAACTTTTCGATAGATTCAAGACCATCTCAATGGATTTTGAGTTTATCGTATGCTTTTTAATTTGAATTGATATTTTATAAAAAAAGCGCTGATATAAATATTTACATCAGCGCTTTTTTATTTTTAAAATTATCTTCAGCTACCTATTGAAAGGTATCAGGATCTAAATAATCTGGAGTTCCATTTCCGTTAGCATCCGGAAATTCTAAACTACCATCTTCATTTATAATTATTTCGTCGCGAGTTGGAGTACCATCACCATCATCATCTCTATCAGCAAAATTTGGAGTACCATCTTCATCGGTATCATCATCTATAATATCGTTGTTTTCATTAAGATCTTCCATCCAGCTAGGAATACCATCACGATCGTGATCAGCCTCGTTTACTCCTAATAACTGCACATTAAAAATTAAAGGGCTATAAGGTGGAATGCTAGGCTGAGAGCTCGAAAAATATCCCAAACCTGAAGGAAAAATAAGTGCTCCAATGCCATAATCATCATTAAAATCTACAGTGTTATCAGGATTAACGGTGTAACCGGTAGCACCTTTAAATTCTACGACGCCTGCAGAAAAGCCTTTAATTAACGTAGTAAGATCAAACCAAACCGGAGTACTGGCATTATCAAAAGCACTAAGATTTAATAATTCCCCGCGGTAATTAACCAAAGTAGAATCGGTGAATTTGGGCTGTTGCCCTTGCCCTTCTCTAACTTTAAGTACATACATACTATATTCTACATCATTATTCACCACCGTTTTCATCTCCAGGTTTTCTTCTTCAGAAAGCGGCGTTTTATCGGCATTTTCTCCGGCTATAGTATCGAACCTAACCATATAATCAAAATCATCAGAAGGGTTTTCAAACTCCTCATAATTGTAAAAATGGGTGTCCAGGAAATTATTAATAGAATCTTCATCAGCTATAGCCTGCTCTTCAGGATCCCTTTCTTCAAATTCAGGGGCATTTCCGTTATCATCTTCGTCACAGGAAATTAAAGTTAAAGCTGAAATAAAGCTTAGAATAAAAAATTTGTTTAATTGCATTGTCTCTATTTTTGGCGCGCAAGATACAATATTCTTGTATTTTTGTTTAAGAATAACGCAGTTTTTAAAGGAGAGATTTTATGAGAATTGACAAGTTTTTATGGTGCGTAAGATATTTTAAAACCCGAAGCATTGCCACCAACGCATGCAAGCAGGGAAAAGTGAAAATGGATGGCACCAGTGTAAAGCCATCTAAAGAAGTTTTCCCAAATGATAAACTTAGCGTACGCAAAAACCAAATAGATTATCAAATTGAAGTTTTAGACCTTCCCGCCAGCCGGGTTGGCGCCAAATTGGTTAATCTTTATCTAATAGATGTTACGCCAAAAGAGGCTTTTGAAAAACTGGAACTTTTAAAGTATTCTAAAGATTATTACCGTAAAAAAGGAACCGGCAGGCCTACCAAAAAAGATCGTCGTGATATAGACGATTGGTTTGAAAATACAGATCCCAATCCAGATGACATCAAATCGTAGTTTTTCTAATGAATTCTGGTCTCTACGTTATGAGCAGAACCAAACCGGCTGGGATATTGGTGAAATTTCCAGGCCGTTAAAAGCGTATATAGATCAGCTTGAAGATAAGGACTTAAAAATATTAATTCCGGGAGCCGGAAACGCTTATGAAGCAGAATATTTATTTAAGCAAGGTTTCAAAAATGTTTACGTTGCCGATATTAGTAAAAAGCCATTACAGAACTTAATAGCTCGTGTACCCACTTTTCCCAAAAATCAATTGCTAAATATTAATTTCTTTGAAATTGAAGATAAATTTGATCTTATTTTAGAACAAACCTTCTTTTGTGCGCTACCAATAGATTCCAGGAAGGATTACGCCCAAAAAACCGCTGAGCTCTTAAAGCAGAATGCTCTATTAAGCGGATTACTTTTTAGTTTCCCTTTAACTGAAGACGGACCACCTTTTGGCGGCAGTAAAGAAGAATATTTAACGTATTTTAGTCCGTATTTTGAGATTGAAATCCTTGAAACTTCTTACAATTCTATCAAACCAAGACAGGGAAACGAATTGTTTTTTAAGTTTAGAAAGAAATCGGCATAACGATCAACGACTATTTTTTACAAGTAATTAAAAGCCTGTATTGAATTCCCACATTGGGATTAAAATTATCAAGAAAATGAAAGAACGTGTACTTATTTTAAATCACGACCAAATTCAGCATAAAATAAAACGCATAGCCTACCAGGTTTATGAAAGCAATATTGACGAAAAAGAAATTATCCTGGCCGGTATCGCTAAAAAAGGCTATCAATTGGCTACACTTTTAAAAGAAGCTTTAGAGAGCATTTCACCCCTAAAAATAAAGCTTTGTGAAGTTCACGTGAATAAGAAAAATCCGCTGGAAGAAATCACTACCTCGCTTGAGCCTGAAGTTTACCGCGACAAATCGGTTATCCTTGTAGATGATGTATTAAACTCGGGAACTACCTTAATTTATGGAGTAAGACATTTTTTAAATGTTCCGCTTAAACAATTTAAAACCGCAGTTTTAGTAGATAGAAATCATAAAAAATACCCGGTAAAAGCAGATTTTAAAGGAATTTCTCTTTCTACCTCTTTAAATGAAGTAGTAAAAGTTTCTTTTGAGCCCAATAAATTTAAAGCCGAACTTTTATAGCCGCTCCATAATTTCAGCTACAATAGTTTCAGGAGTTTTCTCATCTACAGTAACACTAATATCTGACTGGCTATAATAGTAGGCACGTTCAAAAAGGTGTTTTCTAATAAACTCTTCCAGAGCTTCCCTGGTTTCGAGATGACTAATCACCGGGCGATGAATTTTTTCAACAAAAAGCCTGTCGGTTAAAGTTTGAATGGAAGCTTTTAAATAAATGCTCTTAGTATCTTTTTGCTCGCAAATTCGCTCAAAATTATTTCCATAACAGGGGGTTCCTCCGCCTAAAGAAATGATCATATTGGAAGTATCTTCTAGAATATCATCTAAAATCTGCGATTCTAACTTTCTAAAAAATAATTCTCCTTTAGATTCAAAAATAGCATTGATACTCTTCCCCTGTATCACTTCTATTTGATCATCTAGGTCTACATATTTGTAATTCAGTTTCTTAGCAAGCATTTCGCCTATTACCGATTTGCCAGAACCCATATAGCCGGTTAAAAATATTTTCATTGTTAAAGTACTTATTATTAGGAAGATCCAAATCTAATATAAATTTATCTCAATTTAGGCTTGAAAAATAAATTAATGAATGTATATTTGCACCCGCATTCGCAAAAAGACGGATGCTTTTTATTGATCTGGTAGCTCAGTTGGTAGAGCATCTCCCTTTTAAGGAGAGGGTCCTGGGTTCGAGCCCCAGCCAGATCACTTTTTAAGTTCAGATTTTGTTGGGCTAGAAGTTTATTCCGATTTAAGCGGTAGCGAAATATCGGAAAGCCCCAGATCACATTTTAAGTTCAGAATTAAAATATTGAAAACCGATCTGGTAGCTCAGTTGGTAGAGCATCTCCCTTTTAAGGAGAGGGTCCTGGGTTCGAGCCCCAGCCAGATCACATTTTTAAGTTCAGAATTCTTAACTCGTAGAATTCGATTTCTTGCTACAGCCCTTGGAAATTTACTTTTTCCAGACTTGTTTTAAGCCCGGGTGCTGGAACTGGTAGACAGGCATGGTTGAGGGCCATGTGTCCATTAGGGCGTGCGGGTTCGACTCCCGCTCCGGGCACTTTCAAATTACTTATCCTACTATTTTCTTAATCAAACCAAAAAACTTATAAGGCGGATACTTTAAAGGTATATCCAGTTTTGTTGAAGAATTCACCACTCCCCTTTCGTGGGTAAAAGCCAGGTAACTCTCTTTGCCGTGATATTTCCCCATCCCGCTATTCCCAACGCCGCCAAATGGTAATTTATGGTTTGCCACGTGAATAAGCGTATCGTTAATACAGGCGCCGCCAGAACTTGTTTCCCGCAGCACTCTTTTTGCAGTTTTATCTTTTCCAAAATAATAAAGCGCAAGTGGTTTTTCATTCCCATTAATATAGGATATAGCCTCTGTTAACTCACCAAATTCCATTACCGGTAAAATAGGACCAAAAATCTCCTCCTGCATAATTTCATCTTCGGAATCTATATTATTTAAAATTGTAGGTTCTATATATTTTTTCTCTAAATCAATTTTTCCCCCGTAGTAAATATCTCCGTTCAGGTATTTCTTTAAACGATTCATTGCCGCAGGGGTTACAATTCGGCCGTAATAATTACTATTAGCAATATTTCCTCCCAGCATTTCTTCAAAAGCCTTAGAAATTTCAGCTAAAAGATCTTTTTTAACTTCTTTATGAACCAACAAATAATCTGGTGCGATACAGGTTTGCCCTGCATTCATAATTTTCCCCCAGGCAATACGCTTTCCGGCGATCTTTAAATTTGCATCTTTATTGACAATGCAAGGACTTTTACCTCCCAGCTCCAGTACAACCCTACTCAAATGTTCCGCAGCCGCTTTCATCACTATTTTACCAACGCCTGGGCTGCCGGTAAAAAACGTGACATCAAAAGCAAATTTAAATAATTCCTGGTTTGCTTCCTTTCCACCCTGAACTACCGTAATATATTCGGAAGAAAAATGTTCTGATATCATTTCTTCAATAACCCTTGCTACATTTGGAGTATCTGGCGAAGGTTTTAAAACCGCACAGCAACCCGCAGAAATCGCTCCGATTAGAGGATTAAGCGTTAGCTGAAACGGGTAATTCCAGGGCGCAATTATTAAACCTATTCCCAACGGCTCAAAATAGATCTTTGAACGCGAAGGTTTAATTTGTAGAGGCGTCCCTACTTTTTTAGGTTTGGCCCAGCTTTTTAGATTTTTAATATGATAATTCAGTTCTTCTATAAGCAGGCTGGTCTCGGTAAGAAATGCTTCCTCTTTAGATTTATGCAGGTCTCTCCATAATGCCTCATTTACTTTATTTTCATATTGAAGAATAGCTTCCTTTAGTTTTTTTAACTGCTGAAGCCTGAAATCTATACTTTTTGTTTCCTGAGAAGCGAAAAACGTTCTTTGCTTCTTATAAATTTTGGCTATATCTTTTGCTGAAGTTTCTTCCATATTTCTATTTTTTTCGACCTTTAAATTCATCCATAGTTTTATAAACACCAATTATCCTTCCTACAAACCAATCGTAAAACCAGATAGGAAAAAGTCCTTGTGAAAATCTTACAAAGCGCATACTCCACGGCATACTTAAATATATCCTTTCCTTTTCTATTGCATTTATTATTCTTTTAGCCACTTTATTTTGATCCAGAATAGGAATGTTAGATTTTACGCCATCAAACATTCCTGTATTTATATAATAAGGAGTTACAGTAGTAACTTCAACCCCGGTTTTAAGTTGCTGCATCTCCAAACGCAAACTATCAGACCAACCGGTTGCAGCCCATTTACTTCCTGCATAAACAGCCATTTTAGGATTGGAGACCAGGCCTGCCGAAGAAGTAATATTGCAAATATGGCCTTGTTTCCTTTCCATCATTCCGCTTAAAAAAGTTCGCGCAAGTTGCATGGGAGCAATGGCATTGACATTCATGACCTTTTCTATGTTTTCTGAAGAATTTTCGTGAAAATAACCTCCAAATACAATTCCCGCATTATTTATAAGAATATCAACGGGACCAACTTCATCCGCCACCTGTGTGGCAATTTCTTGAATCCAGGCGGTATTAGTGATATCTACGGTATAGCCATAAACTTCCCCAAACTCTTCAAATTCCTCCAGGCTTTGCTGTAAGTTGATCTTATCTACATCCCAGATTACCAGCTTACTGCCGCGTTGCAATACCTCGCGCCCCATTAATTTACCAATGCCAGAGGCACCGCCGGTTATAAGTACAATTTTAGAGGAGAACTTCGTCATAAAATTTACTGTTTAACTTTTTAACTAAACAATTAAACATTTTAACAATTCAATAAAGTGTTTAATGTTCAAATTTAGTTAGATTTGACTATCTTAAACACATTATGGAACTAATTAAACAAAATTTCAGCATAAAAGACCTTGAAAATTTAAGCGGAATCAAGGCTCATACCATAAGAATTTGGGAAAAAAGATATAATATCTTAAATCCCGAACGTACTTCTACGAATATAAGAACATACGATAGTTCTAACCTACAAAAGATTTTAAACGTTGCTTTCTTAAATGAACACGGCTATAAGATCTCCAGGATTTCTAAATTAAGTGAAGAAGAAATTTTTAAAATGGTACGAAGTATTTCTGCTCGCGCAAGTAAAGAGAATCGCGCTCAAAATTCATTCAAACTTTCTATGATGAATTTTGATGAAGATCTTTTTAATAGTACTTATGAGAGCCTACAGAAAGATAAAAGTTTCCGTGAAATTTTTCACCAGGTATTTCTTCCGCTTTTAGAACAAATTGGAATGTTATGGCAAACTGATACCATAAAACCAATTCACGAACATTATATAGTAGATCTCATCAAACAAAAACTCTACTTGAATCTTGCAGAAATTAAAAAGGAGGTTGAACCAACTTCAGATAAACTTTATGTGCTTTTTC
Organism: Salegentibacter mishustinae; assembly: GCF_002900095.1. Taxonomy (NCBI): domain Bacteria; kingdom Pseudomonadati; phylum Bacteroidota; class Flavobacteriia; order Flavobacteriales; family Flavobacteriaceae; genus Salegentibacter; species Salegentibacter mishustinae. Next base: position 2,214,810 of record NZ_LLKN01000002.1, read on the forward strand.
TTCCTGAAAATGAAATTCACGATATAGGAATTATTTACCTGTATTACGAACTCTTATATCACGGGAATAAGGCAATTTACCTTGGGCCAAGTTTACCTTTAAGTGACCTTGATTATTTATTGGAACGTCATAACAAAATTAGTTTCGTAAGTTATTTTACCACCGCACCGGGTGATGTTGAAGATTTTATTAATGAATTTAATGAACAGGTTTGCGAAAAAGAAAAGTATGAACTACTACTTTTTGGACATAAAATAAGGGAGATACAGCACAAAGAATTACCTCCATTTGTGAAAACTCATAGCAGTTTAAACCAATTTATAGATAACTTATAGAATACTTATGAAAAAGAAAGTTGCTATTATTGGTTCGGGATTCGCTTCTCTGGCAGCCGCTTGCTACCTTGCTAAAGACGGCTATGAAGTAGAAATTTTTGAAAAAAATTCAAACATAGGCGGCCGCGCGCGTCAGCTCAAAAAAGACGGATTTTGTTTTGACATAGGGCCGACCTGGTATTGGATGCCCGATGTTTTTGAACGTTTCTTTGCCGATTTCGGCAAAAAACCTTCAGATTATTATGAGCTGGAAAAATTAAGCCCGGCGTACAAGGTTTTCTTCGGAGAAGAAGACAGTATCACCATAGAAGATAGCCTGGATAAAATTTGCGCTGCTTTTGAAGCTGAAGAACCGGGAAGCTCAAAAAAACTGAAAGAGTTCATTAAAGAAGCTAAAGATAATTATGATATTGCTATCAAAGACCTGGTATATCGCCCGGGAGTTTCTCCCCTGGAATTGGTAACTCCAACTACAGCCGGGAAAATAGGTCAGTTTTTTAGCACAATCTCTAAAGAAGTTAGAAAAGAGTTCAGCAATACAAAATTGGTTCAAATTCTTGAATTTCCGGTTTTATTTCTTGGCGCTAAAGCCAGTAATACCCCGGCCTTCTACAGTTTTATGAATTACGCAGATTTTGGCCTTGGAACCTGGCATCCAAAAGGTGGAATGTATAAAGTTATTGAAGGCATGGAAAGCCTGGCTAAATCGCTGGATATAAAAATTAATGTGAATGCGCCGGTTTCCGAAATTTTTGTAGAAAATAATACGGCAACCGGTATGCAGGTTAATGGCAAGAAAATTAAAGCCGATTATATTTTAAGTGGTGCCGATTATCATCATACCGAAACTTTATTGCCAGAATACAAAAGACAATACAAAGAATCTTACTGGCAGAAAAAGACCTTTGCTCCTTCAGCTCTATTATTCTTTGCCGGTTTCAATAAAAAATTAGAGAATGTAACACATCATACCTTGTTTTTTGATACTGACTTCGAAAAACACGCAAAAGCAATTTACGATGATGCTGAATGGCCTGAAAATCCACTTTTTTATGCTAGCTTTCCATCAGTTACAGATGATGCCGCTGCACCGGATGGTAAGGAAGCAGGAATATTTTTAATTCCACTGGCACCAGATGTTGAAGATACTCCTGAAATTAGGGAGAAATATTTTCAGAAAATTATTACACGTTTTGAAAGTTTAACCAATCAAAATGTAACCGATCATCTTCTTTTTAAAGAATCGTTTTGTGTAAAAGATTTTAAAGAAGAATATAATAGCTACAAGGGTAATGCCTATGGCCTGGCGAACACCCTTTTGCAAACTGCATTTTTAAGACCTAAATTGAAGAGCAAAAAAGTGCATAAATTATTTTTTACCGGGCAGCTGAGTGTTCCCGGACCCGGTGTACCGCCCTCCCTCATTTCAGGAAAGCTTGCCGCCGGATTAATTCAAAAAGAAGATTAAATTATGAAAGCCATTTTTGACACGGTTTCACGGGCTTGTAGCAAAACTGTTACGCATCATTACAGCACCTCGTTCTCAACAGCAACAAGGATGCTAGCCCCCTCAATACGCCAGGATATTTACAATATTTACGGCTTTGTGCGCTTTGCCGATGAAATTGTAGACACTTTTCACGATTACGATAAGGAAAAACTTTTTAATGATTTTGAAGTAGATCTTTACAAAGCCATCGAAGATAAGATTAGCCTAAATCCTATTCTAAATTCTTTTCAGGAAACCGTGCATAAATATGAAATAGATGAATCTCTTTACCGCTCATTTATGAAGAGTATGCGCCTTGATTTGCATAAATCTGATTATCTTAGTGTAGCCGAATATAAAGAATATATCTACGGAAGCGCAGATGTGGTTGGCCTTATGTGTTTAAAGGTTTTTGTAAATGGAGACCAGCAAAAATATGAATCGCTAAAAGATTCGGCGATGAGTTTGGGTTCTGCTTTTCAAAAAGTGAATTTTTTAAGAGACTTAAAAGCCGATTTCGAAGATCTTAGCAGAAGTTATTTTCCAGGTACAAACCTTGAAAAATTAGATGAAGTTAGTAAGCAACGAATTATAAAAGAAATTGAAGAAGATTTTAAACACGGTTTAAGCGGAATTGCGCATTTACCGGTAGAAGCAAAATTTGGTGTTTATACCGCTTACATTTATTATAGAAAATTATTACATAAATTAAAGAAAGTACCATCTTTGGAGATTAGAAACAGCAGGATTCGTGTTCCAAATTATCAAAAAGCAGGTCTCCTGGCCAAATCGTACATTTCTTATAGATTAAAACTTATTTAGTATGACTATTTTATTATGGATCTTAGTTTTTCTGGGCACCTTTGCAGCAATGGAAGGAATGGCCTGGTTTACCCATAAATATATAATGCACGGACTTCTTTGGAAGCTACACAAAGATCATCACCATAAAGATCACAGTCACTGGTGGGAACGCAACGACCTTTTCTTTATATTTTATGCATTAGTAAGTATCGGTTTTTTCCTGCTATGGCGTTATGAAGATGTTTGGATAGGATTACCCATTGGTCTTGGAATTTTAGCTTATGGGATCACTTATTTTACCGTTCACGATATCTTTATACACCAGCGTTTTAAAATGTTTAGAAATGCGAATAACTCTTACGCGAAAGGAATAAGAAGAGCTCATAAAATGCACCATAAACATCTTGGAAAAGATGATGGCGAATGTTTTGGGATGTTGTTTGTTCCTTTTAAATATTTTAAAAAATAAAATTATAATATAGCTTTTATAAGCCTATGCTAGGTCCCAGGTATTTTTATGTAATTATTGGCGGAGGACTCGCAGGCCTACAACTCGCCCGGCAACTTAGCCGGGATGTTTTTTTTAAAGGAAAAAAGATAGCTATAATAGATTCCGATTTTTCCATGCCGGTTAAAACCTGGTGTTTTTGGGAAAAAGGCAAAGGTAAATGGGACGATTTACTCACTAAATCCTGGAATAAAGGCAAGTTTATTTCTTCCGAAGAAAATATTGATCTGCAACTTTCACCTTATACCTATAAGATGATAAAAGCTAAAGATTACCACCAAAAATTACAGGACGAAATTGAAGAATCTGGGGACATTGAATTTATTACCGATGAAATTCAAAAAATAGATCCTGTCACGATGAAGGCCAAAGGCCAGAAAAAATCTTATGGTGCCACACACTTCTTTGACAGCAGGGTTGACCCTTCTTACCTGGAAAGTAAAAAGCACACGACTATTTTTCAGCATTTTAAAGGTTGGGAGGTAGAAACCGAAAAACCGGTCTTTACGCCAGATTCTTTTACAATGATGGATTACCGGATTAAATATCCAGATGCGACTGCGTTTACTTATATTCTCCCTTTTACCGAAAAAAAAGCTTTAGTTGAATATACCTTCTTCTCTCCCTTTTTAACTGAAGACAAGGTCTATGACGAAATGCTGCAGCAATATTTTGAGAAGGTTTTAAAAACAAAAGATTTCAAGATCAAAAGCACAGAAACAGGCGTTATCCCAATGACCGATTTTCCTTTTGATAAAGCTAATACCGAGCAAATAACTAAAATTGGTACCGGCGGTGGCTGGGTAAAACCTTCAACCGGTTATTCCTTTAAAAATACCGAAAAACGTATTGCGAAGATTATTGATAATATCAAAAGCGGAAAACAACCCGGTGAGAATTTAATCAATAATAAATTCAGGAAATATGATGCGATCTTTTTAGATGTGCTCGCGCAGAACAACCAAAAAGGAGAAGAGATTTTTACAAAATTCTACACTAAAAACTCTCCCCAGGATATTTTTAGGTATTTAGACGAAGAGACTTCGGTTTCAGAAGATCTAAAAATTATGTTGTCTCTTTATAGTTTTGATTTTGTCGCGTCTTTTTTTAGAAAAACTTTTTAGCCTTATTCCGCTAAAAGCTGATTCAATAAATTTCTAAAATTCTGACTATTCCAATCGGCTGCACCTTTTTTATCAACTACAATAGTTCCATTCTTATCAATTACATAAGTAGAAGGCAGCGTATAACCATCTAAAGGTTTTGGATCTTCAGAAAGCATCCGGTAACTGGAAAAACGATAGCCTTTACGCTTCAGAAAATTATTAGTGGTTTCGTGATCTTCTCCAGAAATAAAATAGAATTCCACTTCATCTTTATAATCGGTATAAAGTTCCTGGAAACTTGGCATTTCGGCAATACAGGGTGGGCACCAGGTAGCCCAATAATTTACAATGATCACTTTCCCCTTAGATTCAGCAAAATCTACTCTTTTACCCGATGCTTTTTCTAACGCCCAATTATAGGTTTCAAGCTCCTTTCTATCTTCTTCATCGGTCGCAGAAGGGCTAAATGCAAATATCTTATTTACTACAATTTGAATGGGTTTACGAGTTTGGGGAATAATCATCGCGAGGATAATTACAATAAAGATTATATTACTCCATTGATTCTTGAAAAGCTTCTTCATTGCCAAATTTTAATACTTAGACGTAAAAAGCAAAGGTACTTAACATCTGAATTTTGGGCATAAAAAAGAGGCTGATTAATATTGATTTCTCATCACGTCACCCTGAACTTGTTTCAGGGTCTAACTCCTAAGAATTTTAGATTCTGAAACGAGTTCAGAATGACGAAACGATCAAATATTGATCAGCCTCTTTATAATTATAATCCTAAACTAATTAAGCAGCGTTTTGCTTCTTAATCAAGTTAAGTGCTGAACCGTGCTTATACCACTCAATTTGAGGTTTGTTATAAGTATGGTTTGTTTTAATAGTGTCTTTGCTGCCATCGGCATGTACGATTTCTACCGTAATTTGCTTGTCTGGAGCAAAATCTTCAAGGTCTATAAAGTTGAAGGTATCGTCTTCCTGGATAAGGTCATAATCGGCCTCGTTAGCAAAAGTTAATCCTAACATACCTTGTTTTTTAAGGTTTGTTTCGTGAATACGGGCAAAAGATTTCACCAATACCACTTTCACTCCCAGGTGACGAGGCTCCATAGCCGCGTGTTCTCTAGAAGAACCTTCACCATAGTTATGATCTCCCACAACTACCGTTGGAACTCCTTCTTTTTTATACTCTCTTTGTACCGCCGGTACTCCATCGTACTCTCCGGTAAGTTGGTTCTTTACAAAGTTCGTCTTCTTATTAAATGCATTGATTGCTCCAATTAGACAGTTGTTAGAAATATTATCTAAGTGTCCTCTGTAACGCAACCAGGGTCCTGCCATAGAAATATGGTCAGTTGTACATTTACCGAAGGCTTTAATTAGCAATTTAGCGCCGGTAAGGTTTTTACCATCCCATGGCTCAAATGGAGTTAACAATTGAAGTCTGTCGCTATCTTCAGCTACTTTTACCTCAACAGAACTTCCATCCTCCTTTGGTGGCACATAACCATCTTCTTCCACATCAAACCCATCTGATGGCAATTCAATTCCTGTTGGTTCATCCAACATTACTTCCTCACCATCTTCGTTCATCAATTTATCGCGAGTTGGATCAAAATCAAGACGTCCTGAAATTGCAATTGCGGCAACCATTTCTGGAGAACCTACAAAGGCATGGGTGTTTGGATTACCATCTGCACGTTTCGAAAAGTTACGGTTAAAAGAATGTACAATTGTATTTTTCTCTTCACCCTTTCTATCACTTCTATCCCACTGGCCTATACAAGGTCCGCAGGCATTGGTGAAAATTGTAGCATCAAGATCTTCAAAAATCTTTAGCAAGCCATCGCGCTCTGCAGTAAACCTAATTTGTTCAGATCCAGGATTAATACCAAAATCAGATTTTGCTTTTACCTTTTTTTCAACCGCCTGTTTCGCGATTGAGGCAGCCCTGGTTAAATCTTCGTAAGAAGAGTTTGTACAGGAACCTATTAATCCCCAATCTACATTAATTGGCCAGTCGTTTTCTTTTGCTTTAGCCGCCATTTCTGAAATCGGTGTTGCCAAATCTGGAGTAAAGGGTCCGTTAAGGTGAGGCTTTAATTCTGAAAGATTAATCTCAATTACCTCGTCAAAATATTGTTCAGGGTTTGCATAAACCTCATCATCTCCGGTAAGGTGCTCCTTAATTTCGTTCGCAGCATCTGCAACATCTGCACGATCTGTAGCTTTTAAGTAACGCGACATAGACTCATCGTAACCAAAAGTTGAAGTAGTTGCTCCAACTTCAGCTCCCATATTACAGATAGTTCCTTTTCCGGTAGCCGACATAGAGCGGGCTCCTTCGCCAAAATATTCTATAATCGATCCGGTTCCACCTTTAACAGTAAGAATTCCGGCTACTTTTAAAATAACATCTTTAGAGGAAGTCCATCCAGAAAGTTTTCCGGTTAATTTAACTCCAATAAGTTTTGGGAATTTAAGTTCCCATGGCATTCCGGCCATTACATCTACCGCATCAGCACCACCAACACCTATGGCAACCATTCCCAGTCCACCGGCATTTACCGTGTGCGAATCGGTACCAATCATCATTCCTCCAGGGAATGCATAATTTTCTAATACCACCTGGTGAATAATTCCTGCTCCTGGCTTCCAAAATCCTATTCCATATTTATTAGAAACAGATTCCAGAAAATCAAAAACTTCACTACTGGATTTATTAGCAGCTTGCAAATCTATTGCAGCTCCCATTTTGGCCTGGATAAGGTGATCACAATGCACTGTAGTTGGAACAGCAACCTGCTTCTTCCCGGCTTGCATAAATTGCAACAAAGCCATTTGGGCAGTTGCATCCTGGCAGGCAATCCTGTCGGGCGCAAATTCTACATAGTCTTTTCCTCTTTGGTAAGCCTCTTTGGCAGCACCATCCCATAAATGCGAATAAAGAATTTTTTCTGAAAGGGTTAAAGGTTTTCCAACCACCTCACGTGCAGTATTTACACGTTCGGCCATTTGGCTGTACACCTTTTTGATCATATCAATATCGTATGCCATATTATTATATATTTAGTTCTAAAAAAGTCTAGCAAATTTAAGGATTTCGAGTGGATTTTGAAAATAAGAAGTGATTATCAAAATTTAATGAAAATAATTTTACAATTCGCAATTATCAATAGCTTAAATTTAGCTAAACCTAATAATTAGGTTGAAAATTATGAATTCCGTAAATTAATTAGATCAAATTATAAAAAATATAATCTAAAGCGACAAAGAAACCAGAATTTAAACCCATTCTTGATAAGAACGGTTTTCAAAACGTTATTTAGGCTACCTAAACATATTATTTTGAAGATGCAGCAGCTTGTTTCTTCTGAATAAATAAACCACCGGTGCGAAAAAGGGAAGCAAAAACATAGAAAGTATCCAGAATGTTTTATCTTTTAAATTCTGTTTAAACATATCTATAAGTATGAATAACCAGAATATAAAAAGCAGTACTACTGTTGTCCAGTTAATAAAACTAGTTGTTTCTTTATTTAAATCAAGAACATTAGCAACAAAATCGCTTCCCCACAAAAGATAGAAAATCACGCTTACTAAAACCCTGTATTTAATAAAGGTACGCATCATTAAAATAGGTCTCGAATTATTTTTTCTTCGGAAATTCCTTCGGCTTCAGCTTTGTAATTTTTAATAATTCTATGGCGTAATATTCCAATAGCAACGGCTTGCACATCTTCAATATCGGGGGAAAATTTTCCATGAACCGCTGCGTGAGATTTGGCGGCCAGAATAAGGTTTTGCGAGGCTCTTGGCCCTGCACCCCAATCTAAATAGTTTTTTACAAACTGTGGTGCTTCAGCAGCATCCGGCCTGGTTTTCCCTACCAGTTTTACCGCATATTCCACCACATTATCGGCAACAGGAATTCTACGAATCAATTGCTGAATTTCTACGATTTCTTCCGCAGAAAATAAAGCATTTATTTTTTGAGTTTTATCTGAAGTGGTACTTTTAACGACATCTACTTCTTCCTGAAAACTTGGATATTCCAGTAAAATAGAAAACATAAACCGGTCTAATTGCGCTTCGGGCAATGGATAGGTTCCCTCCTGCTCTATTGGGTTTTGAGTAGCCAATACAAAGTAAGGATTGGCCAGTCGGTAATTATGCCCGGCAACGGTTACAGATCTTTCCTGCATAGCTTCCAGTAAAGCGGCCTGTGTTTTGGGAGGAGTTCGGTTAATTTCATCGGCCAGGACTATATTTGAAAAAACCGGACCTTTTATAAACTTAAAATTCCTGTTTTCGTCCAGGATCTCTGCACCAAGAATATCACTTGGCATAAGATCTGGCGTAAATTGAATTCTTTTAAAATCAAGTCCTAAGGCTTGAGAAATGGTGTTTACCATCAATGTTTTTGCTAAACCGGGAACTCCCACAAGCAAAGAATGTCCTCCTGAAAAAACAGAAAGCAGGATTTGGTCTACAACCATATCCTGCCCTATAATAACTTTAGCAATTTCCTTTTTTAAATCCCGGTGCTTAACTACCAGTTTTTCTACAAGAGCAACATCTGACATTGATAAATTACTAATTTTTTAACCAGTTACTACTATACTCACAATCTTTAAATTTACCGTTCACCTTGATATAAGTATCACCAATTTTTTCTTTCTGCCATTCTTCAATAGCTTCAAGCTGTTTGTCGCGTAGTGCCAGCTCTTTTATTTTAGAAAAATCTGTAGCATAATTAGCTTCGTGCTCAGAAATTCTATCATTTACTTTTATCAGTTTAAAATATGGGCGTCCGGTTCTATCCTGGTCACGTAATCTTAATGAAAGTTCTCCTTCCTGTAACTCTCCTACATCATCATATAACTTAGGGTCTATTTTAGATAACTCAAATCGGGTATCACCTGTTCTTGGGTTAATAAGCTTCCCGCCGTCTGCCCTGGTTTCTTTTTCATCAGAAAACTCACGAGCAGCTACGGCAAAATCCAAAACGCCTTCATCTACCCTTTTTCTAATACTGTCAATTTTTGCTTTGGCTTCTTCTACAGAGGCGTTTGTAACATCTGGAATAAGCAAAATATGTCTTAAATCTACATTTTGACCTCTAATTCTATCTACCTGAATAATGTGGTATCCAAATTCAGTTTCAAAAGGTTCACTTACCTCTCCTTCCTGAAGACTAAAGGCAACATCTTTAAATTCTTTTACAAAATTATCTTTTCTGGAAAGCGAAATTCTACCACCGTCCCTTGCACTTACAGGATCCTGTGAATACAAAACAGCTTTAGTAGCAAAACTTGCATCGTTATCCAGAACATCGGCTCTAAATTCATTTAGACGCTCTATCACTTTTTCTTTTTCACTCTCTGGAATTTCAGGCTTTATAACAATTTGAGAAAGTTCAATTTCTTCTCCAAAAACCGGACGTTCATCTTCCGGAATACTTTCGTAGTATGCTCTCACTTCTTCGGGAGTAATTTCTACCGTTTCAATAATGCGTTGTTGCATACGGCTGGCTAACTGGCGCTCTTTATTAAGTTCGAACAATTCGCTTCTAAATTCAGCTTCATTTTCTTTGTTATAGAATTCAAGTACTTTTTCCATTGAACCTACCTGGCGAACCATTTCAGAAATTTGCTGATCTATATAATTGTTCACCTCTGCATCCATAATAATAATACTATCCTGAATAGCGTGGTGCGCGTAAAGTTTGTTTTCCATTAAAGAACCGGCAAGCTGGCAATCGGTAACATCAGCGGTAGACATTCCCTGGCTTTGCATATCCTTGTACATCATATCTACATCGCTGTCAAGAATAATATAATCACCAATTACAGCCGCAATTCCATCTACTTTTCTACGTTCTGAGTTATTTTCTTCGGCAACGGTATTTTTTGCGATCTCATCTTCAGGCTGGATAGAAGTACTATCGGTCACGATCACATCTTGAGAGTAACCACTAAACCCAAGTAAAATGGCTAAAAGAAAGCCGGTGGTATTAATTATAGATTTCAAATTGTTCATTTTTAATTGCATCTTTTGTAATATCTTTTTCAAGTTCCTTTATCAAATTTAATTTTTGCTTGTTAAGCAAAATCTTTTCTATGGTTGGTTCGGCATATTCAAAAGGAGCATCCTGCCCTCGTTCCAACACGTCTCTTACATAGATCAAATATACACCTAATGAATCTTCTACCTGAAGAAAATTAGATTTGTTTAAGAGTTTATCCCTATGATCTAAAGTTAAAGCAGGAATTTTATTATAGACCGTTTTTAACTTCACCCAAACCGAATCATTAAAAGAATAATTTTTAAACTGAAGAGAGATTTTATCAAGCTCTTCCTTATCCTCCTCCTCAAAGCTGGTTAGGTAAGATTTTATTTCATTTATATTGGTGTTATTTTCGGCAAGGCTTACATATCTTAATTTCAATAGATCTTCGGTAAGCTTAAAATTGCCTTTATTTTCTTCAAAATAAGCTTCCATCTCCTCTAATGGCACAGTACTATCTAATTCCCTGCTTACCACCGCATCTTTGTAAGCACTTGTATAAAGCTCATTTTTATAATTTTCTATAAGATCTCTAAACTCTCTTTGTTGACTTTCGGGAAGATTCAATTGTGCCCTGTCTATAAGTAATTGTTGTGTGGCCCAGCGATTTATATAATTGGAAACAATAATAGCGCTATCTTCCGGGGAAGTATTTTCGTTTATTAGCGCGTTAATATCCTCTTCATATAAATAAGCATCGTTAACCCTTACTATAACTATGCGATCTTCTTCTTTTTCAAAATAAGAACAACCCGCAAGCATAAAACCGGCCAGCAGAAAAAAAATAAAAACAGGTGATATCTTCAAAATCATCAGTTATTGAGATAGCAATTTACATACCATTTTTAAATGACTAAACGCCTGTAATTTGCCAGTAAGCAAAAATAAGAATTCATTTAGGTTCCACAAGCTTAAGTTTAAACGATTACAGCCAGTTAAAAATTATAATTGTTTTATCTTAAGTATCTTTAAATGAAGTTTAAAAAGTATTTTTTTGAATTCTTTAAAAATTGATTGACATGAAATATACCACTGAAATTAAGATAATAAAGCCACGTACAGAAGTTGTTGAGAAATTTAGCAATCCCGATAATATGAAATATTGGCAACGCGGGTTTATTTCTATGGAACCTATAAGTGGAAAATTAGGAGAAGAAGGCTCAAAAAATATGCTGAAATATAAGATGGGAAAGCGAGAAATTGAAATGGAAGAAAAAATTATTAAAAACGATCTTCCTGCGCAGTTTCACGCAAACTATTCAGCAAAAGGTGTTTACAATATTCAGGAAAACTTTTTTGAAGAAACTCCAGAAGGGCATACACTGTGGATTTCTCACAACGAATTTAGATTTAGTGGCTTTATGAAATTAATGGGGCTCTTTATGCCGGGCGCCTTTAGAAAACAATCTTACCAGTATATGAAAGATTTCAAGGATTTTGTAGAAAACAACCAAAGTGTTTAAAAAAAGAAATAGTTTTAAGATTTAATATGAATAATTAAAAGCTGCTATTATATTTGCCAAAAACAATTTTATTATGATACGAAGCAGTTTATTAATTGCCTTTTTAACTTTTAGCATTTTTGCAAGCGCACAAACCAAAGTAGGAACTATAGACACCGATTACATTCTTTCCCAGATGCCCGAAATGGAAGCTGTGAACAAAGGTTTAGAAACTTATGACAAGGAGTTACAACAAGATTTCCAGGCTAATGTTAAACAGTACGACACTCTGGTAAAAACTTACCAGGCCAATGCCGAAAGCCTTGCTGCAGAAGCCCGCCAGGAAAGCGAGTCTAAAATTATTGAACTTGAGAACCAGATCAAGCAGTTTAGACAAAGAGCCCAGTTAATGATGCAAATGCGCAGAAATGAGCTTACAAATCCACTTTACAAAAAAATTGACGCTGCAATGCGAGCTGTAATAGACGAAGAAGGATTTACTCAAATTCTGCACGCCGGCGGAAATAGCCTTGCTTTCTCTGCTGAAAAATATGATATTACCGAAAAAGTGATGACTAAAATGGGAATTGAAATTCCTGTTGCGGCTGAAGAAGAGTAGCAAGAAATTACATCCTAAAATAAATTCAGGATAAAGCATTTAAAAAGCCCTATCAGATTATAAAATTTGAGAGGGCTTTTAAATTTATAAGGCAATAAGTTTACCTGCTATAATTAGGTGATTCATTAGTAATGGTAACATCATGCGGATGCCCTTCACTAATTCCCGAAGAGGTAATTTTTACGAATTTCGCAGTCTCCTTTAAGGTTTCTACATCTTTAGCACCACAGTAGCCCATTCCGGCTTTTAGACCGCCAACAAACTGGTGAATACTTTCTTCCAGTTCCCCTTTATATGGAACACGCCCAACAATACCTTCAGGTACTAATTTCTTAATATCATCTTCTACATCCTGGAAATAACGATCTTTAGAACCTTTCTGCATCGCCTCTACAGATCCCATTCCGCGGTAAGACTTGAATTTTCTTCCTTCGTAAATAATGGTTTCACCCGGAGATTCTTTAGTTCCTGCAAGCAATGAACCTAGCATCACACAATCGGCTCCTGCGGCTAATGCTTTTGGAATATCTCCTGTATAACGAATTCCACCGTCGGCAATAACGGGAACGCCACTACCTTTTAGCGCTGCAGCTACTTCGAGCACGGCAGAAAATTGTGGAAATCCAACCCCTGCAACTACCCTGGTAGTACAAATAGAACCCGGACCAATTCCAACTTTAACTGCGTCTGCACCGGCTTCAACTAAATATTTTGCGGCTTCTGCAGTGGCTATGTTTCCCACTACCACCTGCAAATCTGGGAATTTAGATTTTATATCTTTTAAAACGGTCACCACTCCTCTTGTATGCCCGTGAGCCGTGTCAATAATTATGGCATCCACACCGGCATTTACCAAAGCTTCAGCACGCTCTACCGCATCTGCAGTCACACCTACGGCGGCTGCTACGCGAAGTCTTCCGAAGCTATCTTTATTCGCATTAGGCTTTAATGTAAGTTTGGTAATATCCCTAAAGGTAATAAGCCCAACTAATTTATTATTATCGTTAACTACTGGAAGTTTTTCGATCTTATATTCCTGCAAAATATCTTCTGCCTGATCCAGGGAAGTTCCCTCTGCAACCGTTACCAAATTTTCTGAAGTCATAACCTCAGCAATTGGACGTTTAAGATTTTTCTCGAAACGCAAATCCCTGTTCGTTACAATTCCCAACAATTTTCCGTCTTCATCTACAATAGGAATTCCGCCGATACTGTGTTCGCGCATACTCGTTTTTGCATCGCTCACATTAGCTGTAATTGGCAAAGTCACGGGATCTATAATCATTCCGCTTTCGGCTCTCTTCACTTTTCTCACTTTAAGCGCTTGTTGTTCAGCAGTCATATTCTTATGCAAAACACCAATTCCACCTTCACGCGCCATAGCAATAGCCATCCTGGATTCGGTTACCGTATCCATCGCTGCCGAAACAATAGGAACGTTTATTGAAATATTTTTAGTGAATTTTGTGCGAATACTTACTTCTCGGGGTAGTACTTCAGAATAAGCAGGAACAAGCAATACATCGTCGTAAGTAAGGCCTTCTCCTAAGATTTTGGATTCGTGTGCGATCATAGCAATTAAAGATTTAATTGCGTGCAAATATACGGTTAAAAACTGAAATAGAGGAGTTTTCCGGGTTTAACTCTCATCTAATTTCATACAAATTATTATCGCATTTGGGAACCAGCCTTATGAGCGAGTTTAAAATAAATTAAGCTTAAATAAATCTTTAAAACTTAAACTGAATGCTTGAATACCAGCTAATTGGTTGCGCCGGAATGATACCGGGACCTGGATAACCCGTAGCTCTCCTCGTGAAATATGAATTATCTAAAAGATTGTTCACCCCGGTTTCCAATTTAAACTTCCCAAAACTATAGGAAGCCGAAAAATCTAAAATACCGTAAGCCGGGATACTCCCTTCTATTCCACGTTGATTATCATTAATATCCTGCGGCGCATTCGTAGCATCTGTGTACTGTTTTGATAGGTAGGTATACTGGAAACCAGCCAGGAAATTAGAATATCCAAAATTCAAACCTGTTTTAAGGTTCACGTAAGGGATAAATTCAACCTGGTTTCCTTCAACATTAGTTTCTCCAGAAGCAGTATATTCAGAATTTGTAAAAGCCGTGTTCACAAAAAGATTCAAGCGATAATTTTCAGCTTGTTCAAAAAAGGTATTTCGAATATTCCAATCGGCAAAAGTCTCTACGCCATAGATAAAAGCATCTCCAATATTTCCACGCTTTCTTACTATAAAACCATCTTCAACTCCCAGGACTTCTCCAATTCTATCCTGATACCATAAACCGAAGATACTGGCATCATAAGACAAATAATTCTTCAACCTTCCCCTAATTCCAAAATCTGAAGTAAAACCCCTTTCTTCTGAAATATTTGGGTCTACCACAAAACTGGGATTTACTATCCTAATGTCACTAAAGGTAACCGACCTATAATTTTGAGAAAAATTCCCGTATAACTCATTAGAAGCATCTAAATTATAACTGGCTCCAACGCCTAATAAAGCAAAACTTCTTTCCAAATCTTTTTCCTCTTCCCGGGTTTCATTAATCAAAGGATTATTGGCCAGATCGAGAATTATTTCTTTGTAAGAACCGTTGGCCTTCGTATTAATATATTCGATTCTGAAACCGGGAGTAATAGATAGTTTATTCGTTAGGTTAAAAATGTTCTCTCCAAAAAACGCCAGGTTTTTATTCGGGAAATTGTATTCTGATTGCCTTGGGTAATTCGGAAATTGATCGTTTGTAAATGTAAATTCCGCCTTGGCCGATGTTGTTCCTGGACCTTGTTTCTGAAAATTATTAGCATCGTAATATTTACTTCCAACCAGTAAAACCGATTCTTCATCAAACAAATTATACCTTGTTAGCAACCTTGCCTCTGCTCCCCAGTTAGAAAAATCGTCTACCAATAATTCCCTTGGTGCAGAAAGATCGTCTGGCTGTGAGACCCTATTTTCTCTAAAACCAACCGCTTTTCGCGAAGCATCTAAACCGAACAGATTTAGGCTAAAATCTGTTTTATCAGAAAAACTGTGCTCAAATTTTAACGCATATAGATTCCAATTTACATCAAACCAGTTTCTTTCCCTATTGCTATAATCTGGGTTTTCATAAAACTGCGCATCTGTAAGCCCGCCGGGTTGCTGAGCCAGATAATCTAAATAAGTATATTCAAAACTCAGCTTGGTTCTATCGTTAAAATCCCAGGCGAGATGAGTAAAAAAATTATTAGAATCATATTCTGAATTTGGCCTGAATCCTTCTCCCGATTTATAGTTGTAATAGGTATAGTAGCTAAATTTCCCAATAGTACCGGCCAAACTATTAAAACTGGTAAAAAGATTATAAGAACCAACAGATTGCCTGGAGACTAACTCCACTTTCTTATCACGCGGAGGTTCTTTAAATTTAAAATTGATGAGACCGCCAAATTGTGTTCCATATTGGAGAGAAGCTGCACCACGAACCACCTGGATTTCTCTAAGTGCTTCCGGCGGTGGTGTATAATAACTTTCGGGATATCCAAGTACATCTGCCGAGATATCATAACCGTTCTGGCGGGTATTAAAATTCTGGGTTCGGTTAGGATCAAGACCACGACCACCAATATTCAATTGAAGTCCTGCATCACCATTATCGTATATATTTAAACCAACCACCTGGCTGTAAATTTCCCTGGCATTATTTGCTGCAAGATTTCCGGAAACCTTATCCATTACTACCACCTCACTTTTTTTCCCGGCATAAATCGCAGTCCCCTCTACTTTTCTAAGTTTCCGTAAAGCGAAAAGCTGCTCCCTCCTATTGGTGATCATCACTTCGCTTAAACTTTCGGCTAAAGGCGAAAGGCTGAATTCCATTTCAAGATCACCATTTATAGTTATTTGCTTTTCCAGAATGGCATATTCGTAACTAAAAACAGCAAATTCATAAGTGCCTGAACTAATATCTGTAATTTCAAAATCACCATTTTCATTGGCTACAGTTACTTCAGATTCCGTTTTATTCCAAACTTCAGCATTGGGAATGGGTTCCCCGGTTTCTGCAGAAATCACCTTTCCGCTAAACGTATGCTGGGCGTAAACGAATGATCCCAAAAAGAATAATATACTAAAGACCTTTAATTTCATCTTCAAATGGTAAAATGAATGTTTTATGTTTAAAAGAGTCCGCGAAATTAAGCAAATTAACTTCCGGGTCTATATAAGGAGTGCTCTTTCTTCCGTTGAGAGCTACATAGTTCTCTACATAGATCTCTATATTTTCGTGACCATCTTTTTCAAAATGATCAGCTAAAAAATGAGCATATTGAAGAATGAAATCTGGCTGAAATGACATTTGTTTCTCCTGAAAAGGAGTAAGAAAATCTGAATTATCTACATAAAATCTATTTCCGGTCTCTGCATTTACAACTTTAAACTGCGCGTAGCCGGCTTTTTCCATAAGCATTACTCTCCAGGAAAATCTAAAACCTTCTTCTGTCCAGAATAATTCTCCAGGATATAATAGATACCTCCACGGAAATAAAAGCTGAATAACAAAAAATACTGAAAGCACACTAATACTCACCTTCTTCTTTATTCCTGAAAATTGATAGATTTTTAAGTTATCAAATCTATGTTTTGATATCCTGAACCATTTCGATATAAAATTCAATATTTTATGGTGAACCTGCGGACTAAAAAAGATCAATGCGCTAACTATCATAATAAATGGAAACATCCCTATTGGGAAAAGCACGCGCGTAAGCACGTGAAAAACTATCACCATTAAAAAAGCTATAAAGCGGGTTCTTTTCCAAAGCAAAAGAAAAGGGATAAAGAGATCATAGAGCATACCGCTCCAGCTAAATGCATAATGCACCCATTCCTCTTGCATTAGATCTCCCAGCAAAGGGAGGTCGTATTTTGAAGGCAGCCATATTTTTAACGGCATAGCTTTGAAAAGCCAATCGGAATTAATTTTTGCAAGTCCCGCATAGAAATACACAATCCCCAGCAATAGTTTTATTGCATCTATACACCATTGCGGTATCTTTTGAAAAGCCCTGGCGGGATTTCGCCAGGCATCTATAGAAAAATAGGCATTAGCCGGTAAGAAAATCATCAGGAAACTAAGGATACTGATGAAGTAGTAATGATTTAGATAAGTGGTTTTATCAATCAGCTCGATATAGGTGAAACTGAGGAAAAACAGAATAATCGCGACGCGGTATTTATAACCTACGGCCACCATTAAGGCGGCAATACCACAAAATATAAAAAGTAAATAAGTGAAATCTCCCAGGGGTTTCACCCATTCAAATCCATAATAAGAAAAGAAGAATTTTGGAGCGATATATAATTTTTCGATCCAGCCATTTAGCCAGAATCTAACTATACTGGCAAACATCATAAACCCAAAAAACAAACGAAAAACCGCCAAAGGGGCGGCTTCCGTAGTCTTTTTTAGATATTTGCTCAGCGAAAGTTGCATCAACGATTTAGTCTCCGTCAGAATCTACATAATCTACGCTAATAGAAAGTGCCTGCATCATATCTACTTTCAATAGAACCACTTCTTTTTGAAGTTCATCAAATGCAGCTAACATCTTAGAATTATCTGTTTCCACTTGCGATTTCAGGTTGCTATCCAATTCTGAACTTTGAGCTCTAATTGCTGAAAATTGATCGGCTATAGAAGCAGTAATACTTTCTGAACTTGTAGCATCTTGCATATATTTAAGATACTGATAGTAACTGAGACCATTTTCACCTCCATTAACTTTAACGCCATAATAGAAATCTTCAAAACTATCTAAAGCTTGTAGATACAGATTTTTAGAAATATCTCCGGCATAAAGAGCCTCTACATTTGTTGGGGAAGGAGAACCGGTAAAAGCACCGGCCGGATAGCCGATTTTCCCAGACCTTAGGATCTTCTCAAAATACATTACATAATCATTGGTAAATCGGTCTACAGATCCTGTGCTAGAAGAGCTCGTGTTATTCACAAAAGTATCTCTATAATCACCTTCCCAGGAAGCTGTAACTTCAGTAGTTAACGCATTTATTCTTTCGGTGACTGCTACGATATAATTAATATATTCTGGATTTGCAGCAAAAACTTCCAGGGTTTCTTCTGTTGATCCGTATGAATACAGTAAATAATCTAAAGCAGGAAATCCTTGTTCTGCAAAATTTGAAGGCAGCTCAAGGTTATAACTTCCGGAAGCTATTTTAGATTCAATATTTTCTGTTTTTGTAGGATAGGTATTAAGGAAGCTGCGATAATTCAATTCTTCAGCTTTTCCTATTTGAAACATCTCAACGGTTTGAAATTCCTGATAAGCTACTTTGTATTGCGCTCTAAGAACATTTAGCTCGGTAGTTCCGGGATTTTCAGCAAAAGCTTTTGCAATATCTTCCAACTTCTGAGTTTCTTCCTGGAAAGCTACAAAAGAAGGCACAATAATATTATCTGCCCAATTTGCCAGCATTTCACCTCTGTCAAAATTGTCGCCGCCATTAGAATCACCTCCATTATCACCATCATCTTCTGTACTACAGGCAACAGCAAATAATAATGTTGCAATCAATAAAAATTTTGAAATCTTAATCATAGCTATAAATATTAAAAACCGGAGCAGACTAAGCCTTACTCCGGCTAATTTTTTTAATTATACATCGGCTACAGTAAACTCAAAGGGAGCAGCAATCTCTTCAGCGATACTATCCAAAGTTTCTGGAGTTACGTCCCAAAAACCGTTTCCATTCATTAACTGTTCTAAATAATTCTCTACATTTCCAGCAGAAATATACGGTGCGCCAGTCTCTGGGTTATGGGTAAACTTAAGACTATAAATAAAACCGTAACCTTCAGACAGGGAATGGAAAGCAGCTCCATACTCCTCATTTGCCAATTGATTTTTACCGGCCTGCAGATAATATATCGCTCTAACAGCGATAAGCGTTGAAATATTCTCACGAATAATTTCCACTTGTTCATCACGGGTTTGATAATCTCCAGCAACAATTGCAGCTCTACCGACTTTAAAGGCCTCAAAAGTTTCTTCTGCAATACCTTCAAAATCACTATCACCATCTACGCTACCCATATATTTAAATAATAGCGCATCTTTATTATCGTTTAAAACTGAATTAGGATCTTCTGCCGGGATAGAAGGATCCCCATAAAGATACCCATAAGCTTCATCCCACTTGTGTTCCATAGTAGTATAAGCTTTTCCTTCTTCAACTACACCGGCATCATTGTTCTCACGATTATCAGCTTCATCTAAAACTGCCTGAGAAAGGTAGTTATTCAATATCTGATCGGCCAACAAGCCACCAATTAAACCTTTTGCAAAAGCCTGGTTCATTTCCAAACCTTTTGCATTTATATACCTAACATTTGTACCCTGGGCGATCTGGCCTGCCATTCCAGCTTCAGCCAACTCATTCCTATTGTCTTTTACCGCAGTAAATTGCTCTGTAATATATGAATCGAAATCACTTTTTATTTCTGCACTTTCAACCGTATTTGCTGAGAAATACAATTTAGAAGCAGCTACTTTAGATTTTACACTTTTAGAAGATTCGTTAAGGCTTGCATTTTCAAAAGGAGCGTTTTCATTTGCAAACATATTAAGCAAAAGATCTTCACTTCCATTTTCAAAATCGGTAAACTTAGAGAGAATTTCAGAAGTCATTTGAAGTCTCGTAGTTTGCCCCGAATAGCTTACTGTAGAAGCACCTTCTCTTTCAAAATTGTAGGTTGCAGGAATTTCTAATTCCGTATTTTCTGGAGAAACATCATCATCAGATGAACAAGAGGCAAGCGTAAGCCCGCCTAAGATTGCTGAGAAAAACAGCTTTTTCATAATGCTTTATTTAGACTGATTAAAGTTATTGAGCAGCAAATATAAAAACACATTTTCTTTAGGGCAAGTTTATTTAGATTAATTTTAAATAGCTTTTTCTAATAATCTTTAAAATTAAAATAAACACTACTAATGGTAGACGTTGAAAATTTTAGAAGCTTCGTTGAAGGCCGACTCAAAACTGGTCATTTTAATATTGGAATCTGCCTTTTTGGAGTTGAAGTAAGAGAGCATTTTTTCTGAAGGCATATTACCGGTAAGCTCATCTTTAGCCATTGGGCAACCACCAAACCCCTGTATTGCGCCGTCAAATCTTCTGCAACCGGCTTTGTAAGCCGCATCAATTTTTTCGTGCCATTTTGTGGGCGTGGTATGCAGATGCGCTCCAAATTCAATTTCAGGATATTTAGGAATCAAATTTGAGAATAAATACTCAATAATATCCGGGGAAGAAGTTCCAATGGTATCAGATAAAGAAAGAATTTGCACACCCATCGCCGATAACTTTTCGGTCCACTCACCTACAATTTCCACATCCCACGGATCACCATAAGGATTGCCAAACCCCATAGAGAGATAAGCCACCACTTTTTTATTAGATCTTTCAGCGATCTCCAGGATTTCACTTAAAATCTCAACAGATTCGGCTATGGTTTTATGCGTATTACGCATTTGGAAATTTTCGGAAATAGAAAAAGGATAACCCAAATAATCAATTTCTGGATGTAACGAGGCATCTTGCGCCCCACGGGTATTCGCAACGATAGCCAGCAGCTTGCTTTTTGTAGTAGAAAGATCTAATTTGGATAAAACCTCAGCAGTATCAGCCATTTGCGGAATCGCTTTGGGAGAAACAAAACTTCCAAAATCTATGGTATCAAATCCGCAACGGAGCAAAGACTGAATATACTGTACTTTTTTTTCCGTAGGAATAAAGGTTTTTATTCCCTGCATCGCATCTCGCGGACACTCGATAAGCTTGATTTTATCCATATCTCCAAAGATAGTATTTTAAGGAATATTTAAAAACCAATGCAAAATAATTCATTTTATTAAATTGATAGCATTCAAAACAGCGTACTATTAATTTTCCTTTAAGGCTATCCGATAAAAATACTCTAAATAAGGATAAAACTTGCAATCCCAATAAAAGCTACAATTTGCAGCCATTTTAATACAATCCCGGAATGCTTATGCTTTTTAAGGTAGTTAGATATTTTTCCCGCCAATAAGGCTACACTTCCAAAAATAAGAATAGTTAAAAGCATAAAGAAAGCACCTAAAATATAGAATTGTAGCACGGTATTGCCGTTTGACTCCCAAAGAAAACCCGGAAAAAAAGCAAGAAAGAATATAGTCACTTTTGGATTAAGCACATTCATAATAAATCCCTGCTTAAAAAGAGAAAACAAGGATTTCTCTTTTATCCCTTCCGCAGAATAGGCGATCTCTGGATCGCTTTTAAAAACCTGCCAGGCAAGATATAGTAGGTAAATTGCCCCAAATAGTTTGATGATAAAAAAAAGCGTATCAGAATTTTTAATTATTGCTGAAACCCCAAATGCGACCAGGCTGGTATGAATTATAATTCCGGTTGCAAGACCAAGAGCGGTTACAAAGCCATGTTTTTTACCATTGGCCATTCCCTGAACCATAACGTAAATAATATCTGGTCCCGGAGAAATAGTGAGGACCGCCGAAGCGGTTAAAAACGGAATAAGTTGTTCTAACAAAATTTAGCGTCTTTCAGATTTCTTTCTCGTCAACACAAAATAAAGTACGTAAAACCAGCTAAAAATCCCGTGTATAACCATTAATAAAACCGACCGGTTACGAGTCCATGAGGTAATTGCAGCTATTACAGTACCAAAGCTAATTCCATTGATGATCACTGATTGCTGAACTTGCGAGGTACCATCAGAAAAACTATATGCATCCAGGCTAATTAAAACTAAGGTTAAAAAAGTAAGGTAGAATTTCTTCATTTATTTATTATTTTCTGCCTAAAATAGCTTGATTTATCTTTTTAATCAACCCCGGGCCTTCATAAATAAATCCGGTGTATAATTGCACTAAACTGGCACCTGCATCCAGTTTTTCCAGGGCGTCTTCAGCCGTATGAATTCCACCAACCCCAATAATAGGAAAAGCCTTATTGCTTTTATCTGAAAGAAAGCGAATTACTTCTGTAGCACGATTCTTTAAAGGTTTACCGCTTAGTCCGCCGGTTTCGTTCTTATTTTCAGATTGTAAACCTTCCCGAGAGATTGTGGTGTTCGTCGCAATTACCCCTGCTATCTTTGTCTCCTTTACAATATCGATTATATCTAAAAGTTGAGCATCGGTAAGATCGGGAGCTATTTTGAGTAAGATAGGTTTCTGCTTTGGTTTTTTAGCATTTAAGTTTTGCAGGGTATTCAACAAATTAGTGAGTGGCTCTTTATCCTGTAACTCACGTAAATTTGGCGTATTTGGTGAACTCACATTCACCACAAAATAGTTTACGTAATCGTAAAGCGCCTCAAAACATATTTTGTAATCTTCTACCGCATTTTCGTTTGGCGTGATCTTATTTTTCCCAATATTCCCCCCAATTAGTACATTTTTATTCTTTTTTAAACGCTTAACCGCAGCTTCAACCCCGTCGTTATTAAAACCCATTCGGTTAATAATCGCATTGTCTTCTTTTAACCTGAAAAGTCGCTTTTTTTCATTTCCCGGTTGCGGTTTTGGAGTAACTGTTCCTATTTCAATAAAGCCGAATCCAAGATCTGAGAGTTCTCGAAAAAGCTTCGCATCTTTATCAAATCCTGCGGCAAGACCCACCGGATTTTTAAATTTTAAACCGAAAACCTCCCGTTCTAACCGCGGATCTTCAAGCTGAAATTTCTTTTTTATAATACTTCTGAAAGCGGCAGTTTTGCCTAATTTCTTTAAAGTTTTAAAAGTGAAGTGATGCACCCATTCCGGATCGAATCGAAATAACAGAGGTCTAATCGAAGATTTGTACATAAAAGTTGATTTGTGCAAAAATAGAAGGAAATCATAAAAAACCAGTCCTAATTCTTAAAAGGTTTTGAGGCTGAAATACGAATGTTTAATTTTGAAAATGAAGAACCTTAGTGCTAGCACGTGAGGTATAACTTGAAAAGAACAAGAACACGAGGACAGCCTCGGATTCCCGATATTTCCCGGGATTAATTCTCGATTATCGAGTAAACTACTAACCAAATGATTAACAAACAGCGCATCATAGATCGTTTTATCAGTTACATAACCATAGACACCCAAAGCGATCCAGAAAGCCAGACTACACCAAGTACCGAAAAGCAATGGGTTCTAGCCAGGAAATTAGCCGATGAATTACAGGAAATGGGCATGACCGAGGTTAGTATAGACGATCACGCCTACGTAATGGCTACGCTACCCGCAAATGTACCACACCAGGTTCCGGTTATTGGCTTTATTTCTCATTTTGATACTTCTCCCGATTTTAATGCTACCGATATCAAGCCTCAAATTATTGAGGATTATGACGGAAAAGATATTGTGCTGAACGAAGAGAAAAATATTATTCTTTCTTCTGAATATTTTGATGACCTGAAACAATATAAGGGTCAAACCATAATCACTACCGATGGTACCAGCCTTTTAAGCGCCGATGATAAAGCAGGGATTACCGAGATTATGACAGCGATGCAATATTTGATTGATAATCCAGAGATTCCACACGGGAAGATTCGAGTAGGTTTTACGCCAGATGAAGAAATTGGTCGCGGCGCACATAAATTTGATGTTGAAAAATTTGGCGCTGAATGGGCATACACAATGGATGGCAGCCAGATTGGAGAGCTTGAATTTGAAAATTTTAACGCAGCCAAAGCTATTGTTAAAGTACGCGGGAAGGGAGTGCATCCCGGCTATGCCAAAGATAAAATGGTAAACAGCCAGTACATTGCTGTAGATTTCATCAACTCATTACCAAGGTTAGAAACACCCGAACATACCGAAGATCGGCAAGGATTTTTTCATCTAAGTAGTATGAAAGGTGACGTTGAAGAAACCTTGTTGGAATATATAATTAGAGATCATGATCTGGGACATTTTAATGCGAGAAAAGAAATGATGCAAGACCTGGCTTCAGAGATTTGTTCTCAATATGAGAGTGACTGTATTTCAGTTGAAATTACGGACCAGTATTTTAATATGCGAGAAAAAATTGAACCGGTAATGCATATTATAGAGATTGCTAAAGAAGCCATGAAAGAAGCAAATGTTGAACCACTTCTAAAACCAATTCGTGGCGGAACCGATGGAGCTCAACTAAGTTATATGGGACTTCCCTGCCCTAATATTTTTGCCGGAGGCCATAATTTCCACGGAAAATACGAATATGTGCCGGTAGAAAGCATGCAAAAAGCCACAGAAGTGATCGTGAAAATCGCAGAAATGACTTCAATGAAATACAAATAACCCGTGTTTTAATAGGCTGAAAAATGGCTGTAAAATCTGTACAGGAATATATTGAAACTCATCCTATCTGGGAAAAAGAGCTGGAGTCTTTAAGAGCTATAATGCAAAATACTGAGCTAGAAGAATGCATAAAATGGGGTGCACCTGTTTATGCACTGAAAGGAAAAAATGTTGCAGGCATCGCAGCTTTTAAAAATCATTGTGCACTTTGGTTTTTTAATGGCGCTCTATTAAAAGAAAACACGATTTTACTCCATAACGCGCAGGAAGGAAAAACCAAAGCTTTAAGACAAATAAGGTTTGAGAAAGGCGATAAAATAGAACCTGAAATTCTTCAGAAATACGTTCTTGAAGCTATCCAAATTCAGCGGGAAGGCAAAGAAATAAAACCGGTACCTTCAAAAGAGCTAGTCGTTCCTTCGGAATTACAAGCTGCTTTTAAAGAAGATAAGAATCTGGAGACATCCTTTCAGCAATTAACAAAAGGAAAACAAAGAGAATACGCCGATTATATTTCTCAGGCAAAGAGAGAAACTACAAAACAATCCCGTTTGGAGAAAATTAAACCGATGATTAAAAACGGCGAAGGACTTCACGATAAGTATAAAAACTGCTAAACGAGGTAGACGGTATTTTATCTCGAGCGTCGGGAGGTCACAAAATCTAAGATATTAGACCCTGAAACAAGTTCAGGGTGATGTGCCAAAAACTTCTAAAAAATAAAAATCCCCAGGCATTAGTGCTGGGGATTTTAGATTCTATATTAAAACAGGGAAACTATTTCTTTTCTTTAATGGCTTTTGCCTTACTTTCTTTTTCTGGCTTGGCCGGTTCGTTGAGTTTTTTACTCATTTCCATCGAGATGGAAGAACGATCAAAAGTTATTTTTCCTGCTCCGGTTTCTATAATAACCGCATTATTTTTTTCGCTAAAGTCAACGACTTTGCCGTGCATACCACTTTTGGTTACCACACGATCTCCGCGTTTTAATTCGGAAGCATAATTACGCTCTTGTTTAGCTTTTTTCATTTGCGGGCGTATCATAAAAAAATACACCACCACAAACATTAATATTATTGGGGCAAACTGGGTTAATTGATCCATTTACTAGCTAGCGTTTTGTTCGGTTTCTACAAAGGCTTTAATTCTAAGACGCTCTGTACCTGCTTCTGTGTTTGCAGTTACTGTAACTGTTTTAGTTACCTGCCCGTTTCCAGAACCATTAAATTTCACCAACATTTCACCAGTTTCTCCCGGTTGAATTGGCTCTTTAGTATAAGAAGGTACTGTACAACCACAAGTACTTCTTGCATTTGTAATTACCAATGGTGCCTGGCCGGTATTGGTGAAAGTAAAAGTATGCTCTACATTTTTACCTTTTGGAATATTCCCAAAATCGTGTTCAGATTCTTCAAACTCCATTTTTGGATAAACGGTAGCCTGCGCATCACGCTCTGCAGCGCTTTCTACATTTTCAGCTTTTACTTTTTCTGAGGCGTTATTGTTGTTATCTTTACAAGAAGTAAATAGCAGCGCCCCCACTGCAGCTAACATTAAGATTCCATTTTTCATAATAGTGAACTTTATAATTTAATTTTTAAAATTAAGAAATTTTATTCATTACATAAGGCCTCGCCCTACTTTATTTAACTTATTGTCTTCCTTATATTCTTTAGATAATTTATCTAATACTCCATTTATAAAAATACTGCTTTTTGGCGTACTGTATTCTTTTGCCAGCTCCAGGTATTCGTTGATAGTAACCTTTACCGGTATTGAAGGAAATTTAAGGAATTCACAGATCGCCATTTTCATAAGGATCATATCAATTTCTGCAATTCGGTCTTTATCCCAGTTTGGGGTTTTACCCAGCATTTCTTTTGCAAGCACATCATCATTCAAATAAGTTTTTCTGAATAACTCTTTAGCAAAATCCTTGTCATCATCATTTTTATAAAGATTCCCAAGCTTCATATTCTCAGCAGAATTCGGCTTTAATTTCTGAAGGAACTTTAAAACGGCGGTATTTACAATTGGTAAATCGTCAATCCAGGTAAGTTTTGCATCTTCCAGGTAATCATAAAGCTTTTCATTAGGAGCGATAATTTCTTTAAAAACAGCGATGATAAACTCTTTATCTTCCTTGAAACTGGATTCGCGAGTTTCCATATAATTTTTATAGATATCGCTTTTCTTTAATGCTTCCCAGATAATCTGCACATAATCATCATCCCTTTTCCAATGTGTTATTTTTCTTGATTCCAGGGCATCCTGTAGACTCTCATTATTTTTGAAAATCTCAAAAATAGCGTTGGAAATAAATTTTTTGTTGGGATCTTTTTCCTCGCTGGTAGCAAGGTGCTTTTGTTGAGATTTTTCTAAAAAGTTTTCGGCCTGGCCTTTCAACTCTTCAATTAGGCTTAATTGAACCAGAAAAAGATCGTACATCTCTTCCATACTCTTGAGCAGGAATTTCTCCTCGGTTCCCAGGTTGTCGTTTTGGCTTTGGTTAAAGGCGTAAAGTGACTGCATTACTTTAACCCGAATATGTCTTCTTGTCAACATAAGTGTAAAAGAACTTTTTAGAATTAGAAAAGGCGAAAGAATATTCTTTCGCCTTGCAAAAATACCAAACTTTTGAAATTGACTACTTCAAATTCTGATTTTTTCTATCATCAATTCGTTGTTGTGCAATTTTAAGTGCAGCAAAGTGTGAGGTCATATCATCCTTATCTGCTTTGCTTAGAATTTCTAATGTTGTATTGTAAATATTTTCTGTTTTACGCATAATTTCCTTCCTGTCGTAATTCTCAAGTTCTGCGTAAACATTTATAATTCCGCCGGCATTAATTAAGAAATCTGGAGCGTAAACAATCCCTCTTTCTCTAAGAATTTTTCCGTGAGTAAGCTCATCGGCTAGCTGGTTGTTTGCGGCACCAGCGATTACTTTAGCTTTAATGCGCTTTACAGTTTCGTCATTAATAGTTGCACCAAGAGCGCAAGGTGCATAAATATCTACTTCGGCCCCGTATACATCAGAACCTTCAAAAATTATAGCGCCGTACTTATCTCTTACTGCTTCCAGTCTTTCTTCATTAATATCACTGATATAAACTTTAGCACCATCCTGGGTTAAATGCTCTACAAGTGTTTCACCAACATGTCCAATCCCCTGAACTAAAACTGATTTCCCTTCAAGATCGTCACTTCCAAATTTATGCTTTGCAGATGCTTTTAAGCCCATAAAAACACCATAAGCTGTGATTGGAGAAGGATTTCCCGCACCACCTTTATCTTCAGAAATTCCGGTTACGTATTTAGTAACTTCACGCACGGTATCCATATCGGCAGTTTCCATTCCCACATCTTCTGCGGTGATATATTTTCCGCTTAGAGAGTCTACAAAACGTCCAAAACTCTTCATTAGTTCTGGAGTTTTTTGAGTTTTAGCGTCGCCAATAATAACAGCTTTACCACCTCCAAGATTAAGTCCTGTAATTGCACTTTTATAAGTCATCCCACGAGAAAGGCGTAAAACATCGTTTAATGCTTCCCATTCACTACTGTAGTTCCACATTCTGGTTCCTCCAAGCGCTGGTCCTAAAACCGTGTTATGGATACCAATAATTGCCTTTAAACCTGTATCTTTGTCGTTGCAAAAAACTACTTGCTCGTGGTCGTTAAAAGAGAGCTGACCGAATACTGGTGCAGACTTTTTTAGTTCATTTGCATTTAGAACATCAACTTGCATAACTTGTTACGTTTTATAAATTAGCGTTTTCATTTTTCTGAAAATCACTGTGCAAAAATAAAGAATATTTCAATAAAGAGGTTTTTAAAACGTGTTAAAATAACATATCCTCAAAATTTAGCTTTTTTACCCTTAAATGAAAAACCTTAAGCACCTTAATAAATATTTCCTAAAATATAAATGGAAGCTATTAATTGGTCTTGTGATCACAATAGTAGCCCGTATTTTCGCCCTGTATTATATTCCATTGATTGGGGATTCTACCGATGCGATAGAGCAATTTATAAATGGCGAAATAAGTACTATGGAAGTACTTAAAACCGAACTTGCAGTAAATATTGCTCTTATAATTGGAGCTACATTAATTGCAGCATTCCTTACTTTTTTAATGCGGCAAACCTTTATCGTGGTTTCCAGAGATATTGAATTTGACCTTAAAAACGAGATCTATAAACACTACCAGGAACTCTCTCTTAATTTCTATAAAAAGAACCGTACCGGCGATTTAATGAATAGAATTAGCGAAGATGTTAGCAAAGTAAGAATGTACCTTGGGCCAGCAATTATGTATACGGTAACTACCTTTACTTCTACGGTTGTTGTTTTAATTTTTATGGTTCAGGCAGCGCCAGAACTTACTTTGTATACAGTTGCTCCACTTCCGGTTTTAGCATTTTCTATCTATAAAATTAGTGTTGCCATCCATAAACGCAGTACTGTAGTACAACAATATCTTTCCCGGCTTAACACTTTTACACAGGAAAGTTTTAGCGGAATCGCTGTTATAAAATCCTACGGGATGGAAAAGCAGATCAACCATAATTTTGTAGATCTTGCTAATGGAAGCCGCGATAAAAACATAGACCTTGTTAAAGTACAGGCTTTCTTTTTTCCGCTTATGGTTTTATTGATTGGGATTAGTAACGTTTTGGTAATTTACGTTGGTGGTAATCAATATATAAATGGAGAAATTGAAAACATTGGGGTTATTGTAGAGTTTTTACTCTATGTAAATATGCTTACGTGGCCTATTGCCTCTATTGGTTGGGTAACTTCCTTGGTGCAACAAGCTGAAGCTTCCCAGGAACGTATTAACGAATTCTTAAAGGAAAAACCCGAAATAACCAATAAAAAGGAGACACCAGATGAAATTCACGGTAGCATTGCATTCAAAAATGTAAGCTTCACCTACGATGATACAAACATCACCGCACTTAAAAATGTTTCTTTTGAAGTTAAGAGTGGGGAAACACTGGCGATAATCGGGAAAACTGGTGCTGGAAAATCTACTATTCTCGAACTTATTGGAAGATTATATGATGTGCAAAATGGAGAGATTTCCATTGACGGTAGAAACATCGAAAACCTTAATCTAGATAGTTTAAGGAATAGTATTGGCTACGTGCCACAGGATGCATTCTTATTTAGTGACTCTATTAAAAGCAATATCAAATTCGGAAAAACCAATGCCAGCGACGAGGAGATTTTTGAAGCCGCTAAAAATGCTTCGGTACATAAAAACATCATAGGCTTCAGCAAAGGTTATGATACCGTCTTGGGAGAGCGTGGGATCACACTTTCTGGCGGACAAAAGCAAAGGGTTTCTATTGCTCGTGCTATTATTCATGATCCTAAAATCTTATTGTTTGATGATTGCCTTTCAGCCGTAGATACCGAAACAGAAGAAGAAATTCTAAATAACCTCTTTAAAATTTCAAAAGAGAAAACAACGATAATTGTAAGTCATAGAATTTCTTCAGCAAAAAATGCCGATAAAATAATTATCCTGGAAGACGGCGCCATTGTACAACAAGGCACTCATTCCCAATTATTAAACCAGCAAGGCTATTACAAAGAATTGTATGCAAAACAGTTAAATGAAAAAGAAATGTGAAAATTTTTTGCTAGATGTTAAAAATTTTTAGATTTTTGAGCAGTACTAAACCAAAATATTTAAAGAATTTATTTTATGAGCGACAAGGGAATGATGGAGAAAGAAGAAATATTCTCTAAAGTGCTGAGAGCCGGAAGAAGGACTTACTTTTTTGATGTTAGAGCAACTCGTGCTGACGATTACTACCTAACTATCACTGAAAGCAAAAAGTTTACCAACGACGATGGTTCTTTCTTCTACAAAAAACACAAGATCTACCTTTACAAAGAGGATTTTGCCGGTTTCAATGAAATTCTGCAAGAAATGACAGATTTTATCCTGAATGAAAAAGGAGAAGAAGTAATTAGTGAACGTCACCAGAAAGATTTCAAAAAGGAATATGAAACTTCTGAAACTGGAGTAGCAGAAGGAGCATCGCCAGAAAAGTTTACCGATGTGAGTTTTGACGACATTTAAATTTTAGCTTCAAGATTATATAAAACCGTCCCGAGATATTCAGGACGGTTTTTTTATATTTATATCCCAAATAAAAAACCACATGCAAAAACTTCTACCTTTTCTAATTTTCTGTATTTGTTTTAACTCATTTGCACAGCAAGAATTTGAGGATCTTAGTCTCGAATATTACCTGCCTCAAGATGTAAGCTATAATGAAGAAATCCCCAAACCACAGGATGTTATTGGTTATATACCGGGAGAATGGCACGTTACCCACGATCTACTTTTAAATTATATGCGGGAACTCGCCAGGGTTTCGCCAAGAATAAGTATTGAAAACCGAGGGGAAACCTACGAGGGGCGTCCACTTATTTTACTCACTATTACTTCAAAAGAAAATCACGAAAATTTAGAGGAAATTCGCAAAAATCACCTAGCATTAACTCAAGAGAATGCCTCTTCCTTAAATGTAGAGGAAATGCCTATTGTGGTAAACCAGGGATTTTCTATTCACGGAAACGAAGCCAGCGGCT